>NZ_SODR01000004.1:0-369973 GCF_004365375.1 Curtobacterium sp. PhB25
CTGCGCACTCGTCAACGACGACGCGGTACCACCCACACGAACCATCCCCGGATCTCGAACCGACTAATCAGTCCAAGAACCGGGGACCAGTCCACAGGCACCGGGCCTCCCGTCCGCCGTGGGGTCACCATCTCGGGCCGCGACCGGCATCCGAGACGTCAGCCGCTGACGGTAGGGTCGCCGCATGAGCGGGGCGACGATCAGCGTGCAGGACTTCGTCATGCGGTTCGGGGACCGGAACGTGGTCGACGGACTGTCGTTCGACGTCGCCGCCGGCGAGACGTTCGGCCTGCTCGGCAGCAACGGCTCCGGCAAGACCACGACGATCCGTGCCCTGCTCGGCATCACCACCCCGACCGCGGGCACCCTGACCATCGACGGCCAGCCCTACCGGCCCGCCACCGGTGGCATCGGGTACCTGCCCGAAGAGCGCGGGCTCTACCGCAAGGAATCCGTCATCGACGTGATGTCCTACTTCGGACGGCTCCGCGGGCTGCGCGGCCCCGAGGCGACGGCCTGGAGCATGGACTACCTGGCACGCGTTGGTCTGGCCGACCGCGCCAAGCTCCGCGTCGACAAGCTCTCCGGCGGGCAGCAGCAGAAGGTGCAGCTCGGCATCACGATCATGGACCGGCCGCGGCTGCTCATCCTCGACGAACCGACGAAGGGCCTCGACCCCGTGAACCGACGGCTGCTGCTCGACCTGGTCGACGAACGGAAGGCCGACGGCGCGACCGTCATCCTCGTGACCCACCACATGGACGAGGTCGAGCGGCTCTGCGACCGGATCCTGCTGCTCAAGGACGGCACCGCCGCCGCCTACGGGTCGATCCCCGACGTGCAGGACGCCTTCGGCGGCGCCGTCGCCCGGGTCGGCCTCGACGGACCGGTCCCCCGCTCGCCGCTGTACAAGCTCGCGCGGCACGAGGGGCACGTCGCCTACCTCGTGCCGACGTCCGCCGCCGCACCGGACGGTGCCGACATCCTCGCGGCGCTCGTGGCGGACGGTGTCCGCGTCACCGCGTTCGAGATGCGTCGGATCCCGCTCGACGAGATCTTCGTGCAGGTCTACGGCCACGACGCGCTCGCCGCCGCGGGGGCAGCAGCGTGAGCCGCCTCGGCACCGTCGTCCGGTTCGAGTTCGTCCGCGCGGTCAAGAAGCCCGCGTTCTGGATCGGCACCCTCGCACTGCCGGTCGTCATCGTCATCGTGTCCCTGCTCGTCGGCATCGGACAGGCAGCCGGCACCGACTCGGTCGTCTCGGGCTCGTCGGCCACGAAGACCCCGTTCCGCTACGTCGACCACTCCGGGCTGGTGTCCGAGTCCGTCGCGGCGAAGTGGGGCGGGTCGCCGTCCACCGACGCCGACGCCGACCGCGCCGCCGTGCGTTCCGGGGACCTCGACGCCTTCATCTCGTTCCCGTCCTCCCCCTCGACCTCGCCGATCACCGTCGATGCCGCCGACCGCGGCCTGTTCGCGAACGGTGGCTACTCGTCGCTCGCCGAACGGGTGCTCGAGCAGAGCGTCGCCGCGACCGTCGACGACCCCGAGACCGTCGAGCTCCTGCGTTCCCCACCGGCCACCGACGTCACGACCTACGCCGACGGGCAGGTCGCGCCGGGATGGCTGTCGATCGTTCCGCCGTTCCTGTACGTCGCCGCCTTCTTCGGACTCGTCATCCTGCTCGCGGCACGCATGGTGACCGTCGTGGTCGAGGAGAAGGAGAACCGCATCTCCGAGATGATCCTGACCGCCGTCACCGCCGGCGACCTGATCCGCGGCAAGGTGATCGCGATGCTGCTCGTCGGGTTCGTGCAGGTCGGGGTGTTCGTCATCCCGGGGCTGGTCGGGATGCTCGCCGTCCTGCCACTCGTCGCCTCGCAGCTCGGCGGGCTGACGATCGACCCGTGGCGCATGCTCGTCGGCGCGCTGCTGCTCGTCGGCGGCGTGCTGCTGGCGTCCGGACTGTTCGTCGCCGTCGGTGCCGCGGTGCCGTCGATCAAGGACGCCTCGGCACTGCAGTCGGCGGCGATCTTCGCCCTGATCATCCCGCTCTACGCGGCGTTCTTCGTGATGACCACCCCGACGTCGCCCGTCGCCGCGTTCTTCACGTACTTCCCGACGTTCACGCCCGTCACCGCCATGGTGCGGAACGCCGTCGGCTCGCTGAGCGTCACCGAGTCGGTGGTCTGCATCGTCGAGGTGTTCGTCGCCGCCGGCCTGCTGCTCTGGTTCGCCGAGTACCTGTTCCGGCACTCGGTCGCGCAGTACGGGTCGAAGGTGACGCTGCGCCAGATCGTGTCGTGGCGGCGGCGGTCGGTCTCCCGTTAGGGACGGCTCTGGGGTTCCCGCTCGGCTTCGCGTGCAGTCTGCTGGTGTTCCGCCGGTCGCTGGCGCTGCGGCGTCTCGCGCTCGGGGACGTCGGCGTCGAGGTCCCACGACGGCAACTCGTGCTGCTTCCAGCCCTGGCGGAGCGTCCGGACCGACCGGTCGAACTCCACCATGACGTCGATGTGCGGCCGGACGAGCATCTGGATCTGCAGTCCCTCGTACACCGCGAGCAGCTGCGTGGCCGCCTGGTACGACGGGATCGCCGATTCCTCGGCACCGTTGTCGAAGTCGCGCTGCAGACCGTTGCTGAGCTGCTCGACGTACTCGTCGAAGCGCTTGCGGAACAGCTCGGCGAAGCCGGACTCCGAGCTCGCGACCGTGATCACGCCCGCGAGGACGCGGACGAGCCCCGGGTCGGCGACGTCCTCGGCCAGGGTCAGCCGGACGTGGTCGATCGTGCACGCCGGCGGGGTCTTCCGACGGGTGCCACGCAGCTGCGTCCACCGGTCGTACGTCACCAGCAACAGGGCTTCCCACGCGGGGAACAACCGCTCCACGGTCTCGAGCGGGATGCCCGCGACCTCGGCCACCACCGAGGCGTCGACCGCGTCGAAGGAGTGCAGCCGGTAGGCGCGGATCGCTCCGCGGACGGTGCGCTCGGCGAGGGACTCATCGTCCTCGACGCGTTCGCCGTGCAGGGTTTCCATCCGACCATCCCATCGTGTGCGGTACCCCATTGTCTCGTCCCAGACCGGGGGCCGTCACATCCACGCCGGGTCGGCGTGGACCGGATCGGCGTGGGCGGGCCGTTCAGCCGGGTCGTCAGCCGACTCGTCAGCCGACGGTGACGGGGGCTGCCGGGGGCTTCACCCGCTGCTTCGCCCAGACGAAGAACCCGGTCAGCGTGAAGACGCCGTAGAAGACGTACATGAGACCCGACGCGTAGTACCCGGCCGAGAACAGGAGCGGGACACCGACAAGGTCGACCGCGACCCAGATGAGCCAGAACTCGACCCAGCCCTTCGCCATGCCGTAGGTGGCGAGCAGTGAGCCGACGAAGATCCACGCGTCACTCCACACCGGCTCGTACGACCCGAGGGCGCGGAACACCGGGGTGAGCAGGGCGGTCCCGCCGACCATGCCGACGACCAGCAGGACGCGCGTCCGCCACGACGCCCAGTGCGGTTCGATCACGGTGGACGTGTCGTCGGGCCGGTGGGTCCAGCGGTACCAGCCGTAGATGCTCACGATGATGAACATCACCTGGCGGCCGGCCTGGCCGAGCAGGTTGACGGGGTTCGGGGTGTCGAACAGTGCGCCCATGAAGACGGTGAACAGGAGCGCGTTGCCGACCAGCCCGACGGGCCAGGCCCAGACCTTGCGGCGCATCCCGCCGAGCGCGCTGAGCAGCCCGACGACGTTGCCGATCACCTCGCGCCAGAGCACCGTCTGGTCGCCGATGACGATCTGCGCGTCGAACAGCCAGCGCACGATGCCCATGGGCCCTCCTCGTTTCCGGTCGGTGCAACGGTCGGGGGCCGTCCGGCATTCCGGTGGTGATCGGGGTACAAACATGTCCTCCACAGGGTGGACAAAAATCACCCCCGTTCTGGGTCCATGCGAAAGCATGTTCCTACTTGTCCGCACTTTGGGGGACGAGTACCGTCGTCACCAGAGCGAGTCCAGCCCGCCCGAGCAGCAGATCTGCGCTCCGGAGCCCGGCGACCGCTCTCGGCAAAGGTCAGCCGCGACCCCTCACCCGCGAGGTCGATGACACCGTCCCACCGGCACGACGACCCGAATCACGAGCTGGTGGAATCCAGTGCGCCCCGAACGCACAGAACGGACCCGCCACCATGCACAAGATCGTCACCGGTGCCATCGCCGGCGCAGCCGGCATCGCCCTCCTCCTCGGTGGAGCAGGCACCTTCGCCCTCTGGAACGCCAGTGCCTCCAGCGCCGCGTCCTCGGTGAGCTCCGGCACGCTGACCCTCAGCGCGAACAACGACGGCGCCTGGACGGACATCACGAACGGCCGCTCGACCGCGATCAACCCCACCACCGCCCTGATGGTGCCGGGCAACACGTTCCAGTTCACGCAGACGCTGAACATCGGTGCGACCGGCCAGGACCTCAAGGCGAACCTGACCTACGCCAGCCAGTCGATCACCGGTGACTCCGCACTCCTCGCCGCGACGCAGAAGACCCTGGCCGTGACGTCCTCGAGCGCCACCGTCGTGCAGTCCACGTCGAACGCGAACACCTTCGTCGTCTCGCCGTCGGCGTCGACCTCGACCGTCAAGGTCGTCTTCACGATCACGCTGCCGTCCTCGGCGACGACCGGGCAGAACGGGTCGATCAACGTCGGCGCCCTGGCCTTCACGCTCACCCAGACCGCGATCGGTTCCTGATCCACCGATCGCACTGACGCGGGCCACGACCGGCCCCTGATCCGCCGGTCGTGGCCCGTGCTGGGCCCTTGTGGCCCGTCTGGGCCCTTGTGGCCCGTCTGGGCCCTTGTGGCCCGCACCAGCAGAGGCTCACGAGCACCAGGGGACGCACATGACCGGGACACCGAGGACGACGGGCCGCCACCGCGCGGCACGACGCCACCGGTGGATCCTGCCCGTCGCGCTCGCCCTGGTCGTCGCCGTCGCCACGGCGCTCCTCGGCGTCGGCGGGACCTACGCCCTCTGGAACGGCACCGCCAGCACCGCGGCCACCACCGTGAAGTCCGCGACCGCGACGATCACCGTCGGCACCCTGTCGACGATGAACACGACCGTCCTCGGACCGGGTACCGGAGTCACCGGCACCTTCGCCGTGAAGAACACCGGTTCGATCCCACTGTCGATGCGCGTCGCCACGACGTCCACGAACGTCGCCTACGCGACGAACGCGTCGTCGGCGGCCGTCCTCGGCGAGCTGACGCTCCGTCTGACCAACGTGTCATCGGCTGCGGCCTGCACCGCCGGGCTGTCCGGCGCGAGCGGCCGTCTCGCCGCCTTCGACACCGGTAGCGGTTCGTTCACGCTCCAGCCCGGTGCGAGCACCGTCGGCTGTGTCGAGCTGGTCCTCGACGCCGACGCGCCGCAGAGCGTGTCCGGCGCCGTCACCGACTTCACCCTCACCGTCACCGGAACGCAGGTCTCCGCATGAACCGCCGTCTCCGGCTCGTCGTCGCCGTGCTGCTCACCGCCGTGTTCGTCGGCGGTGGGTCGAGCGCCGCCTGGGCACTGTGGAGTGCGTCCGGCACCACGGCCTCGAGCGTCACGATCGGCAAGGTCTCCGCCTCGATCGCCGGCACGAGCGCGCTGACCACCACCTTCTCGTCCACGGTGACGTCGGTCACGAAGCCGATCACGCTCACCAACTCGGGCTCCATCGCCGGCACCGCGACGACCACCGTGTCCGTCGTCGCCGGCAGCTCGACGGCGCTCGCGCAGGCGGTCACCGTCGTCGCGTGGCCCGTCGCCACGACCGCGGCGTGCACGACGAACACCGCGGTCGGCAGCGGCTCGGTCACCGGCACCTGGGCGTCACTGCCGAGCATGACGTCCAAGCTCGCCGCCGGCGCCTCGGCCATCTGGTGCACCCGCAGCACGCCCAAGTCCTCGGCGCCGGCATCCGCCACGGCCAACGTGAACGTGAACCTCACCGTGGCGAGCGGCAGCTGGACCTCGGGCGTCGTGCAGGGAGGCTTCTACCTGAACACCTCGGCAGCGGAAGCAGCGCTGACCTGCAACGACCACAGCGGCAACTACGTCGACGTCACCTGGGACGCCGCAGGCCGCCCCAAGGAGACCTGGTACGCCGCCTACGTCGGGACCACGCCGGTCGGACAGAAGGCCCAGGACTACTCGGCGTTCATCACCATCGCCCCGAGCGACATCCCGGCGAGCGCGGGTACCTCCGGCACGCTCACCGTCACGGTCAAGGTCCTCGACAGCGCCGGCAACCCGACCTCGACCGTCGCCGGCAGCGGCCCGGTCACGCTCTTCACGCAGAACAACGGCGCGGCGATCCGGTGCGGCGCGTGACCCGCGCGGCGGCTCGTCCCGAACGTGCAGAGCGCTCCGGTGGGCGTGCGGTCGTGCACGCCGTCGTCCTCGGTCTCAGCACCGGGCTGCTCCTGCTCGTCGCGGCCCTCGCCGTCGTGCTCATCGTCGTCCCCAAGGCCACCGGGTCGATGCCGCTGACGGTCCTGACCCAGTCGATGGAGCCGACGCTGCCCCCGGGCACCCTGCTCGTCGTCCGCCCGACCGCCGTCGACGACATCGAGGTGGGCGACGTCGTCACCTACCAGATCGTCTCCGGCCAGCCGGCCGTCATCAGCCACCGCGTGACCTCGGTGTCCTCGTCGTCGAACGGGGCGCGCACGTTCGTCCTCAAGGGTGACAACAACGCGAAGGCCGACCCGGACCCCGTCGCCGCCGCGCAGATCCGGGGAGTCGTCTGGTACAGCATCCCCGAGATCGGTGTCGTCAACCAGCTCGTCAACGGCTCGCGGAGCTGGCTCATCCCGACCGTCGCCGGCGTCCTGTTGGCGTACGGCGGCGTGATGATCACCATCGGCACGGTCACGGCCGCGCGCCGTCGACGTGGGGCGTGCGGGCGCGGGCGACGTGCGACGGCCGGTCACGGGCGCCGCAGGGCATCGCACCGGGGCTCGGGGCAGGCCCCGGTCTAGGCTCGGTGGACGTGACCGACGGAGTGCAGCGAGCGAGGGAACTGCTCGACGACGCTGCACGACGGCTCCGTGCCGCCGGGGTGCCGGACGAGGCGCTCGGCGAGTACGCGCAGCCGAAGGCGGTGCTCGGCATCCGCCGCGAAGCGACCATGCGGCCCCTCGGTCGCGTGTGGCGGGTCGGTGCGCTGCTGATCGGGTCGTCGCTCGAGTCCGGCGGTCGGGTCTGGGCCACCGGGGCGATCACCCGGGTCACCGATCCGGGCCGGGCGCAGTTCCAGTCGGTCTCCGCCGAGGTCCGTCGGGCCTACCGTGCTGCTGCGGCGAAGGGACACTTCGCGGCCGGCGACACCGTCAACCACGGCGCCACGGCGATCGCGTTGGACGGGACGCTCGTCGGCTCGACCGGGGTGCTCTTCGTCGAGGACGACGTGCCGCTCGTCCGCTGGTCACCGGCTGCCGGCTCCGCCGTCCCGCTCGCCGACTACCTGGCCGACCGCGTCGGGTTGCTCGTCGAACCGCCCCGGGGTGCGACCGACTGACCCGCTATCGTGACGGCATGGACGGACAGCAGCCGCGCGAACGACGCAACCCCTGGTGGGCGGTGCTGCTCGTCTTCATGTTCGGGGGCGTGCTGTCGCTGGTCGCCGGTCGGATGCTGCCCTGGCAGGACCAGGACCGGCAGGACCCCGACTACTGACGGCTGGCGGAGCCGCCCGACGGTCCGAGACCGAGGCAGAACGCCATCACTGCTTGCTGCACCGGGAGCAGTGCGGCCTTGAACCCGTGCCCGACGAACGCGGGGTGTTCCACGGCATCGGCGCTGACCTCACGGCCACGCACGAACGGCGGACACGGGTCGAAGCGGGCTCCCGTCGGCGCGAGGTCGAGGAGCGCCGCGGTGATCCGGTACGACTCAAGGGCGTCGGCGTGCGCTCCGGGGCCGTCCGTCAGGATCACGTCCGCCGACCGCACGGCAGTCTCGAGGTCGTCGGTCCATGCAGCGCCCGGCGTTGCGAGGCCGGCCGGGCAGCATTGGACCAGGTCGAGTCGCAGGACTCGAGCAGCTTCCTGCCATGCCCTGGCGATGTTGCCGTCCGCCCCGACGAAGAGGAAGCGGAGCGACGAGATCTCCCCACGCTGCCGCAGTGCGTAGAGGTCGGAGAGGACCTCGCACGGGTGGTTCTCGTCGGTCATGGCGTTCACGACAGGCAGCGCATGCGCGGCAACCAGTCCCTCGATGACGGCGAGGTCACGGTGACGCACCACGATGATGTCGACCCAGTTGACGAGGTACCGGGCGACGTCTGCCAGCGCCTCTGGCTTGTCGAGCGTCGTGTCCGGGAACACGATCGGACCGAGCCCCATCAGCGAAGCACCCTGCTCGAACGTCACCCTGGTTCGCAGACTGGTCGGCGGGAAGAACATGGCTGCCGACCCCGCCGTCACCGGTCCCCGGCCGTGCTGGTACGCGTCAGCAAGCTCGAAGACCGCATGGACGTCGGACGGAGACCAGTCATCGAGCTTGGCGAGAGAACGCATCCCACCACCGTAGGGACTGTCCGGAACAGCGTGTGCTTGGAGGGTGTCAGCCTCAGCCGAACTCGTCCGATCGATACGCCACCGATGCGCCGCTGAGGAAGACCACCTGGGCACCAACGCCGACATCGGCTTGGATGCGCGCTGCCGTCCGGAGCCCGAGTGCGCGGGTCTCGGCGTCACCGAACGGCGTCCCGACTCGTTCGGTGAGGGCACGCCAGTGCACGATCGCCTTCGCGGTGCCATCACCAGTACCCGCGGCGCGTGCCGACCGGACGTCCCGCTCCCCGTCACGCAAGAACTCGACATCGGTTCCGGGCCGTGCACTCGGCAGCACGACGGCAGTACCCGCCTCGGCCACCGTGTCGATGCCGGCGCCGGCTCCGCACCAGACATGAGCATCGTCACCGAGCTCGAGTTGCACACGGCTCGCGAGCACGAATGCTTCGACGCGATGAGCCACGGACCGCTCCGGAAGGCCAGTCGAAGTCGGGCTCCCCGTGGGAATCGAAGACGTCGTTCCACGCCCGGAGGTCGTCGCGCAGCGGCCTGCTCAGCCCGAGTGCTCCCGCATCAACGCTCCCGATGCACTCGCGCGACCCGCGGTACCAGAGCGGGGAGTCGTCCACCATGTACTCGGCCATCACGAGGACGATCGCGCTCACCACTCGCCCAGCGTACGACGCCAGAACGGGAGGGTGCGAGCGCGGCCGGCGTGCACGACACTGTGATCGACATGAATGCCTCGTCTGTGCACGACCACCTGCGCCGCCGCCGATGGAGCAGCATCATCGGGCTGACGCTCGTGATCGTGGTGTCGCTCACCGCCTGCTCCGGCCGTGCGACGCCGGTTGACGACGCTTCCGCCTGGATGGAGAACGTCCAGGATCGGTGGGCGGACCAGCCCGGCGAACTCGGCGCTGGTGCCGGGACCAACGACGCGTCGAGTCGGCTGTCCCTGGGCGTCGCAGACGGCGGCGAGCGCGCACACGTCCGCGTGTCCGTCGCCTGCCAGGGACACGGAACCGTCCGCATCGCCGTCTGGGGTGGTCGCATCGCCGACGGCGCTGACACCGGCAGGGAGCTCGCGGCGCGCTCGGTCCAGTGCGGCCACGACGAAGACCTCTACGTCGTGACGTCGGCCGACTCGATCACCATCGGGCCGACGGCAGGTGACTCGACCGTCAGCTGGTACGCCGCCGCCTACGCCAATCTCGCAGCGCAGACGCACTGAGCGGAGCTAGCGGACGACATCCCACCCTGCCGGCATCTGCGGAGCGGACCAGTTCGGGTCCGGCACCCACCGCGACCAGTCGGTCTCGAACGGGAACGAGCCCGCGTGCACGGCCGCAGCGGCATCCTCGCCGGTGCGTTCGATCATCGCGCGGTCTGCTTCCGTGACCAGGCCCTCGTCCGTGTAGAACGCGAGTTCGTCTTCGTCCTTGTACCGAACCGACCAGCGGCCCGCATCGTCTCGGGTCGCGATGACGTCGAGGGTCCAGTCCTGGCTGTCGAAGCCGACGGAGGTACGCACCCATGGCAGCTCGAGGTTGATGTACCAGTCCGGCAGCCACTGCGTCCCATCGTGCCAGCGCCACACCGACCACGCTGCGCCCTTCGGGTGCACGCGGACCACGGTCGCTCCGAACCAGCTGTCCTCGACGTAGGAGCCGTCCCAGTCCGAGGGGAGGACGAGCCGCGCGTTAGGTCCGCTGCCGGTACCGGCCCGGCGACGGACCGCGGAGCCGAGCGGACTCGCGACCACCGCGACGTCGTCGTCATCGACGAGGACTCGACCCGCGACGGCGAAGGCGACGGCTCGACCGTGCGAACCGAGCGCGTGCAGACTGCGGAGGACCACGGATTCACCGGAGCGGAACGGTTCGCTCCGCACGTCGTTCGCAACATCGCCGTGCATCCGGTGATGCTCTCACAGGAGTTCTCGGTCACCGCACCCTGCATCACGATCCGGTGTCGAGCCCCGTGCTCTCCCCCGCGCTCTGTCAGGATGCCGCTCATGGGGGACCATAGAACGACCGCATCGGTGACCGGGGCGCTGCTCGCGCTGATCGTGCTGACGGGCTGCGCGGTCGAGAGCAGCACGGCCTCGAGCGGCCCGTCGACGAGCAGCACGCAGGCCGGCGCCACGACCGGAGAACCGACGGGCGCTGCGGGCACGTACGCCACTTCCGGGGACGGCGCCGGCCCCGGCGCCGACAGCCCACCGCAGTACGGGCTCAACAAGCGGCACCACGACCGCACCGACCTGAGCGCGGAGTCGGCGGCAGCGCTCGACGTCGCACGTGCTCAGGTGGAGCGGGAGCTCGCCGCGCAGTCGACCCCGGTCCTGCAGCCCGCGGTCGAGGAGATCCTCGACGGCGTCGGAGCACCGAACCGCTGGATCGTGACGACGCAGACCGGCGGGAAGGTGCTGTTCGAGGCACAGGTCGAGATGTCCGGGTGCCTGATCGGCGAGGTCCAGCGCGACGGCACGGCCGAGGTCACGGCCGCGGGCTGGGTCCTCGACGGCGGATGCCACGCCCTCGACGGGCACTGAACGGTCCGACCGGCACCGAGCGCTCCGACGAGCACTGCGCCCCGACAGAACCTAATCTTGTCGGATGCTCTCCCGACGCGACGCCGCCGTTCGACTCGACATCACCCTCGAGATGGCGACCCACCACGGAATCCCCTCGCGTCTCAGCGAAGCCGAACTCGACGCGATCGAACAGGATCCGCCCGCGTGGCTCGTGCAGTCCCGAGCGAACCGCACGGGTGCCAAGAAGGTCTGGGTCCGCCTCGAGTGCGTCGTCTGCGCGTTCGCCGAAGAAGCGCGGCCGAAGAAGTGGTGGCCGGAGTGGGACTACCTGATGTGCGACTACCACGAGCCGTACCAGGCGCCGGAACCGACTGCGGGGCTCACCCGACGTGAGGTCGAGGGCATCGGCAGCCGGTTCATCGCCCTCGTCGACGAACGCCCCTGACTGACAGCTCCACCCCACTCGCTGGGTACGGTCCACCCATGCCCTCCGAACGTCGTCGCCTGGTCCTCCCCGGACAGTACGGCCCCCTGTTCGACGACGGCGGTCCCGCGCTCGTCGTCGAGGCACGCGAGTTCTTCACCGCTCGCCCCGTCCACCGGGCGAAGGCCCACCTCTGGTTGAGTGCCCTGCGCCACCGCGTCCACGAACTCGGTGACCGTGCCGAGCTCGTCCAGGTCGACACCCTCCGCGAGGCGTTGACCGGCCGCGACGACCTCGAGGCGATCGATCCGCCGTCCCGCACCCTCCGCGCGCAGATCCGGCACTGGAGCCGGGGCACCGTGATCCTGCCGAGCCGCGGGTTCGTGACCGACGAGGACGAGTTCGCGGAGTGGGCGGCGCAGGGCACGGGTCGGTTCCGCATGGAGGACCACTACGAGCGTGTCCGGCGCCGTGAGGGCTGGCTGCTGCGCGACGGCAAGCCGATCGGTGGGAAGTTCAGCCTCGACGACCAGAACCGCCAGCCGCCGCCGAAGGGCGCGACGACCCTCGGGCTGCCCGAGCCCTGGTGGCCGGACGAGGACGACATCGACGACCAGGTGCGGCACGACCTGGACCGATGGGAGCGGGACGGCACCGCCCGGTTCGTCGGCCGCGACGACACCCGTCGGTTCGCGGTGACGGCGGACGAGGCCCAGCGTGCGCTCGACGACTTCGTCGCGGTGCGCCTCGGCGACTTCGGGCCGTTCGAGGACGCAACGTTGACGAACGACTGGACGATGGCGCACTCGCTCCTCAGCGTGCCGATGAACCTCGGGGTGCTCGATCCGCGGCAGGCGATCGACGCCGCCCTCGAAGCGCACCGCACCGAGGCCGCACCGCTCGCCAGCGTCGAGGGCTTCGTCCGCCAGGTCGCTGGATGGCGCGACTACGTCTGGCACCTCTACTGGTGGTTCGGCGACGACTACGGCGCATCGGAGAACGCCCTCGGCGCGCACGGACGCCTGCCCGACTGGTGGCGCGAGCTCGACGCGTCGGAGATCGACGCCGTCTGCGTGCGGACCGCGATCGAGGGCCTGCACGACCACGGCTGGCTGCACCACATCCAGCGCCTCATGGTGCTCGGCAACTGGGCACTGCAGCGCGGCTACGACCCGGTGCACCTGACCGAGTGGTTCACCGACGTGTTCGTCGACGGCACCGACTGGGTGATGCCGGCGAACATCATCGGCATGTCCCAGCACGCCGACGGCGGGATGGTCGCCACGAAGCCGTACACGTCGGGCGGTCGCTACATCGACCGGATGTCGGACCACTGCGGGGGCTGCCGCTTCGACCCGACGAAGCGGGTCGGCGACGACGCGTGCCCGTTCACGGCCGGGTACTGGGCGTTCCTCGCGCGCACCGAGCCGGCACTCCGTGACAACCACCGGATGGCCCGCCCGCTGCAGCAGATGCGGTCGCTGGCGGACCTCGACGAGGTCATCGTGCAGGAGGCCCGTCGCACCTTGCCGTGACGTCACCCGGTCCCGATAGGGTCGTGAGCGTGAGCAACGAGGCATTCGACGACCGCTACGAGCTGCGCGAGTTCGCGCCCGGGACGGATGACGAGGGGGCACCGAACGCCGAGACCGGATCGTGGATGCAGGCCGTCGGCCTCGGGTTCCACGAAGCCGATCCGGACGCCGAAGGTGCAGCCCGTATGGCGTCCCACTTCATCGCCGACGAAGAGACCTTCCTGGGCGTCTACGTCCGGAAGCCCTTCCCCGGGTCCGTCGACGAGACCTGGCCCGCCGGCACCTTCACGTGGTTCCGCAAGGCACTGAGCTGGGGCGACGGGTCGTCCGCCGACACGCAGGCCATCTCCGCGGTCACCGTCCGGCCCACCGAGCGTCGCCGCGGCATCCTGCGCCGCATGATGACGCACGCGCTCGAGCGCGGTGTCGCCGAGGGCTACGCCGTGGCGTCCCTGACCGCGTCCGAGGGCACGATCTACCGCCGCTTCGGCTTCGGCAGCGCGATCCGCGAGCGCGCGGTGCGCGTACGTCGCGAACGCGCACTCCCCCTCCTCGCCCCGACGTCGGGCTCGGTGTCCGTCGTCACGCCGCAGTGGCTCGCCGACGGCCCCGGCAAGGCGGTCTTCGAGCGCTTCCACACCCGCACGCCCGGCTCGATGGTCCGCAACGCGGGCACCTGGCCGGTCGTCTTCGGACTGCTCGGCAACGACGGCCAGAAGGCGAAGGACGTCCGTGCGGCGGTGCACCGCGCCGAGGGCACGGACGAGATCGACGGGTACGTCACCTGGCGCGTCAAGGAAGACGGGTCCTCCGACACCGCACTCGAGATCGTCGACCTGGTCTACGCGAACGACCAGGCCTACACGGCGCTGTGGGAGTTCGTGCTGTCGATCGACCTGAACGACGTCGTGAAGTACAACCGCTCGCGCCTCGACGACCCGATCGTCGCGGCCCTCGGCGACAACCGTGCGTACGACGTCGACCACGAAGAGGACCACGTCTGGCTGCGCGTCCTCGACGTGGCCGCCGTGCTCGAGTCGCGGCCGTTCGCCGTCGACGGCTCGCTGACACTCGCGGTCACCGATGCGCTCGGCCACACGACCGGCACGTACCGGCTGGACGTCCAGGAGGCCCGTGGCAGCGTCACGCGCATCGCCGACGACGTCGACGTGGCCGGTTCCGACGTCCAGCTCGACGTGGCAGAGCTCGGAGCGCTGCTCATCGGGTCGGTCTCGCCCGTCACCCTGGCGGCCGCCGGCCTGGTCCGCGCTGCGGACCCCGCGTCGATCGAGCTGCTGCGCGCGATGCTCCTGCCCCCGCGGACCCCGCACGGCATCACCTACTTCTGATGGACGTCCAGGACCTGAGCGACGAGGTCGAGGCCGTCTCCGCGTTCTACGCCGAGCGGCACGGCATCGACCGCACCGACGAGTGGTTCGTCCTGAAGCTCGGCGAAGAGGTGGGTGAACTCACGCAGGCGTTCCTCGCGCGCTCGGGTCAGGCTCGGCGCAAGGGCCGCACGGACGACGAGATCGAGCAGGGTTTCCGGGACGAGATCGCGGACGTCCTCGCGCAGGTCCTGCTCATCGCGCGGCACTTCGACGTCCCGCTCGATGCCGCTGTTCGTGAGAAGTGGGCGAAGTGGCACCCCGATCGGCTGGCGGCGGAAGGTTGAGCAGGGCCACGGAGCCGCTGGCACGTGCACGGCAGGTGGTGTCGGCGGTGGCGAGCCGGACACTGCGCCCAGCGCTCGTCGATCGCGTTCAGCTCGACGAGCGGACCATGTCCGCGGTCAGCGCGTTCGACTGGCTGGATGCGGACGGACCCGATGTGGCGCTGCTCGGCCGTACAGCGCAGGATCTGCAGCGTCTGCAGGCGCCGGCCGCGCTCCTGGAGTTCGACCGGATCCACCGGATGCCCGTGAAGGACGACGAGCGGCTCCCGCTGTCGACGCGCATCGTCGAGTTGGTGTTCGAGCGACTCGGATCGTCACGCCCGGTCACCGAGGCGGTACTGAACGCCGCCATCGCGATGTTCTGCGAGGACGTCGCGATCGTCCGACGTGACGCCGTCGACCTCGGTGTGGTCGATCGGACCGACGACGGCTCGTCCTACCGGTACGTGGCGGCGGGCTTCCGCACGGCGTAGCCTCCGCGCCATGAACGACGACGCGGTGGTCGAGTGGCTGCTCGACTCGGACCCGGCGATCCGGTGGCAGGTCGAGCGTGATCTGGTCGGTGCGCCGCCGTCCGTGTGGCAGCAGACCCGGGCGCGGGTCGCGACCGAGGGTCTCGGGGCGGCGATGCTCGCGCACCAGGACCCCGACGGGCAGTGGGCCGGCGGCGCGTACTTCCCGGCGGACTTCGACTTCGACGGTCCCGAGGCGGACGAGCCCGGGCAGCCCTACACGGCGACGACCTGGTCGCTGAACGCCCTGCGCGATTGGGGGCTCGACGCCGCGGTCCTCGGGGACACGGCTGCTCGGCTCGCGACGAACAGCCGCTGGGAGTACGAGGACCTGCCCTACTGGAGCGGCGAGGTCGACTGCTGCATCAACGCCTTCACCCTGGCGAACGGCGCCTGGCTCGGTGCCGACGTCGGGCAGCTGGCGGAGTGGTTCCTCGACCACCAGCTGGACGACGGTGGCTGGAACTGCGAGTGGATCGAGGGGTCGACGGTGTCGTCGTTCCACTCGACCCTCAACGTGATCGAGGGGCTCCTGCAGCACGAGCAGCTGACCGGCGGCAACCACCCCCGAGCAGCGGAACTCCGAGCGGCTCGACTCCGCGGTACCGAGTACCTGCTCGAACGACGGCTGCTGTTCCGGAAGCACGACGGCGAGCTCGTCGGGCCGTGGGCTAGCCGGTTCGCGTACCCGCTGCGCTGGATCTACTCGGCGCTCCGGGTCACCGACCACCTGCGGGTTGCTGCGCTGCAGGACGGTACCGCGCCGGACGCCCGGGCGGCCGAGGCGATCGAGGTCGTCCGTGCCGCCAGGAACGACGACGGGACGTGGACCCAGGGAACGCGGCCGCCGGGTCGGCAGTGGTTCGAGGTCGACGTCCCCGAGGGCGAGCCGTCGAAGTGGCTCACGCTCCACGGCACCCGCGTGCTGCGCTGGTGGGACGCCACCTGAGCTACGCCCGGCGCCGCACCCGCGGGTCGACGAACGCGTAGACCACGTCGACGATCACGTTCGCCGTGACGATCAACAGCGCCGAGAACAACGTGAAGCCCACGACGACCTGCAGGTCGAGGGTGTGCACGGCGTCGATGAGCAGCGCGCCGAGGCCCTGCATCGAGAACACCTTCTCGGTGATGACCGCACCGCCGAGCAGCGACCCGAGGTCGAGTCCGAACAGCGTCACCACCGGCAGGATCGCGGTACGCAGTCCGTGCCGCACGACGACCTGGCGCTCGCGCAGGCCCTTGGCCCGAGCGGTGCGCACGAAGTCCTGCGACATCGACTCGAGCATCTCGCCACGGGTCAGGCGCGCGTAGATCGCGGCGCTGATGAACGCGAGCACGCACCACGGCAGGATCAGGTGGGTGAACCAGCCGACCGGGTCGTCGGTGAACGCGACGTACCCGCTCGTCGGCAGGATGCCGAGCACGAACCCGAACAGCAGGATGCCGAGCAACCCGATCAGGTACGCCGGCGACGAGACCCCGGCGACCGCGACGGTCATCACGGCCCGGTCGACGAACGTGCCGCGACGGAGCGCCGAGACGGCTCCGCCGAACACCCCGGCGACGAGCCACAGCACGGCGGCACCGACGGCGATCGACGCGGTGACGGGCAGGCGGGACAGGATCAGGTCGGTGACGCTCTCGTGCAGCTGGAACGAGTACCCGAAGCACGGTGCGGCGCAGGTGATCACGGACGCGCCGCTGCCGAACGTGCGGCCGGTGAAGATCCCCGCCAGGTAGGCACCGAACTGCGCCAGCCACGGCTTGTCGGTGCCCAGGAACGCCTGCACCTCGCGCAGCCGGTCCGGCGTGCAGGGCTTGTCGCAGATCGCCCGCGCGGGGTTCGTCGGCAGCAGCATGAACAGTGCGTAGGTGATCGCGGCGACGACGAGCAGCACGACGGCTGCACCGAGGACGCGGATCGCGATGAAGCGGAAGGTGCTCATCGGCGTGCTCCTCTCGGGTCGAGGGCGTCACGCAGCGCGTCGCCGAGCACGTTGAACGCGAGGGTGATGAGGAACAGTGCCACTCCGGGGAACACGAGGTACATCGGGTCGGTCTGCACCCAACCGACGGCGTCGCCGATGCTGCGGCCCCACGAGGGCGTCGGCGGGGTCACGCCGACCGCCAGGAACGACAGCGCGGCTTCGGCGCCGATCATCGACGGGATCGAGATCGTCGCGTAGACGGTGATCGTCGCCGCCAGGTTCGGCAGCAGCTGGGTGCGGATGACGTGCCACCGGCCAGCGCCCATCGCCGTGGAGGCGACGACGTAGTTCCGACTGACGAGCGACAGTGTCTGGCCGCGGACCACGCGGGCGACGGACGGCCAGCCGAAGAACCCGATGACGAGCACGACCAGGACGGGCTTCGGGAACGACGTCGGCACGATCGCGGTCAGGGCGATCATGAAGACGAGCGACGGGAAGCCGAAGATCACGTCGACCACGCGGGAGAGCACGCGGTCGTACCAGCCGCCGAAGAAGCCGGTGGTGACGCCGACGAGCACCCCGATGACGATCGACAGGAAGGTCGCGGCGAGCCCGATGCCGAGCGACGTCCGGGCACCGTACGTCACGATCGCGAACAGGTCGCGACCGGTCAGCGGCTCGACGCCGAACCAGTGCTCGGCGCTGATCCCCCCGCCGAAGCCCTTCGGCGCCCCGAACGAGTTGAGCGCGTCGATGTCGTACCCGTAGGGGTCCTGCCCGGTGACGGCACTGATGAGCGGCGCCGCGACGGCGACCACGAGGAACACGACGATGACGACCGCCGAGGTCACGGCCCAGCGGTCCTGCCGGATGCGGCGCACCACGGCGCGGAAGCCGGTGGTGCGTCCGGACGAGGCCACGGGGCGCTCGACGACGTTGGCGGTCACGAGGACACTCCTTCCCAGGCGCGCCAGGCTTCGCGGCGGGCCGCCTGTCGCACGGGATCGGCGACGGGCGCCGCTGCGAGCAGCATGCGCGTGTAGTCCTGCTGCGGGTCGTCGAGCACGGCGTCCGTGGTCCCCCGCTCGACCACGCGACCGTCGTGCAGGACGACGACCTCGTCAGCGAGCTGCCGGACGACCGCGAGGTCGTGGCTGATGAGGAGCATGCCGAACCCGAACTCGTCCTGCAGCTGCGCGAGCAGGTCGAGCACGGCCGCCTGCACGGTCACATCGAGTGCCGAGGTGGGCTCGTCGGCGATGACGAGCGCCGGACGGAGCGCCAAGGCCCGCGCGACGGCGACGCGCTGGCGCTGCCCGCCGGAGAGCTGGTGCGGGAACCGCTCGGCCCACGACGGGTCGAGCTGCACGGCGGTCAGCAGTTCACGGACGCGTTCCGCACGATCGGCCGCCGAGGCCGTCCCGTGCACGAGCAACGGCTCGGCGATGCTCCAGCCGATGGTCTGCCGCGGGTTGAGCGACGACGCCGGATCCTGGAAGACGATGCCGACGCGGCTGCGGAGCTCGCGGAGCCGTCGGCCCCTGGCGGTCCGCAGGTCGCTGCCGTCGACCTCGACCGAGCCCTCGACGACGGGCACCAGCCCCGCCAGCGCGCGGCCGATGGTCGACTTGCCGGACCCGGACTCCCCGACCAGCCCGACGGTCTCGCCGGCCCGCAGGTCCAGGTCGATGCCCGACACGGTCGGTCCGCCGCGGCGCGAGTACCGCACGGCGACGTCGCGCAGCTGCGCGACCAGCGGACGGGAGGATCGGCTCGCCTGCGCCACGTCGGCCCGGGCAGTGGACGGGTCCCCTTCGACATCCGCAGCAGCGTCGGCGGGGCCGCCACGGGCCTCCAGGCTGGGGACGGCGGCGAGGAGCTCGCGCGTGTAGTCGGCGGACGGGTGCGCGAAGACCTCGGCAACGGGGCCGTGCTCGACGGGGTCGCCGCGGCGCATCACCAGGAGCTCGTCCGCGACGTCCGCCACCACACCCATGTCGTGCGTGATGAGCAGGACGGCCAGGGAGCGCTCGCGACCGAGTCGGCGGAGCAGGTCGAGGATCCCGGCCTGCACCGTGACGTCCAGGGCGGTCGTCGGCTCGTCGGCGATCAGCGCGACCGGGTCCCCGGCCAGGGCCATCGCGATCATGGCGCGCTGCAGCTGCCCGCCGGACAGTTCGTGCGGGTAGGCCTTGCGGATGCGCTCGGGGTCGGTGAGGCCTGCGGCACGCAGGAGCTCGTCGACGCGAGCTGACACCGCTGCTCGATCGAGGTCCGTCGGGTGCGCCCGGATCGCCTCGGCGACCTGCGTGCCGATGGACAGCACCGGCGTGAACGAGTTCATCGGTTCCTGGAACACGACGCCGATGCCGGCGCCGCGAACGGCACGGAGCGTGTCGTCGGAGGCGCCGACGAGCTCCTCGCCACGGAACCGGACGCTGCCGGAGACCCGCGCCTCGGGCGGCAGCAGGCCGAGCACGCTCATGGCGCTGACGGACTTGCCGGAGCCGGACTCCCCCACGAGGGCGAGCACACGACCGGGGGTCAGGGTGAAGGAGACGTCACGGACGACGGGCTCCGCGTCGCCGAACGCGACGTGGAGCCCCTCGACCTCGAGCAGCGGCGAACTCACTTCGCGAGCGAGACCTTGAGGTAGTTCGGGTACGCCGGGAAGTCCGCGATCTGGAAGTTCTGCACGTTCGAACCGGCCAGGAACGACTGCTTCGCGTAGGTCAGCGGGACGATCGGCGCGTCGGCCATGATCTTCTTGTCCGCTTCGACCCACAGCTTCTGCGCGTCCTGCTGGTCGACGGTGGCGCTGGCCTTCTTGATCAGCGCGTCGACCTCGGGGTTGCTGTACTTCGAGACGTTGTAGCCGCCGCCACCGATCTGCGACGAGTCGTAGAGCGGCTGGATGTTGGCGTTCGCGCTCGGGAAGTCCGGCTGCCAGCTGAACAGCGCCAGGTCGAAGTCGGTGCCGTCGGTCGTCGCGGTGTAGAACGAGTCCGCGTCGAGCGGCTTCAGCGTGACGGTGATGCCGGCGCGCTTGAGGCCGGACTGCAGCGCCTGCGCCTGGGCGAGGTAGGTCGGGTCGTTCTGGGTCGCCAGGGTCAGCTTGAGGTCGGACACGCCCGCGTCCTTGAGGAGCTGCTTCGCCTTCGCGACGTCACCGTTCGCGCCGGGCTTGTACAGGTCGTAGTCCTCGCGGCCCGCGATGCCCGGGGTGATGAGGGTCGTGGCGTACGAACCGGCGAGCGCGCCGCCCGCAGCGATCCGGTACGACTTCTTGTCGACGGCGTACTGCAGGGCCTGACGGACCTTGAGGTCCTTGAGCGATCCCCTCTGGGTGTTGATCGCCATGTAGTTGATCGGGCCGGCCTTCGACGTGGCGAGGCGGTCCTGGGCGGCGGGGTTGCTCCGCACCTGGTTCAGCTCGGCTGCGCCGAGGTAGCTCGCGCCGAAGGAGTCCTTCGCGTCACCGTTGTCGGCGATCAGCGTCTGCGTGACGGTCGACGGATCCTGGCTCTCCTTGAACACGACCTTCGACGGGCCGGCGGTGCGGACGTCGTCGGTCTTCGCGCTCCACTCCTTGTTCCGGACGAGGGTGATCTGCGAGCCCTGGGTGTTCGACTGCACCTGGTACGGCCCGGACGCGACCGGCTTGTTGTCGTACGCACCCGTGTCCGTGCCGTCGCCGTCGGGAACCGGAGCGAACGCCGGCATCGACACGAGCCACGGCCAGTCGCCGTACGCGGCGTTGAGCTTGAAGACGATGGTCGAGTCGTCAGGCGTCTCGATACTGTCGAGGGTCTTGCCGTCGAACGGGCCCTTGTAGTCCTCGCCACCGACCAGGAGCGACTTGTGGTAGCTCAGGCCACCGGTCAGGGTCGGCGCGAACGAGCGCTCGATGCCCCACTTGATGTCCTTCGTGATGATCGGCGTGCCGTCCTGGAACTTCAGCCCGTCCTTCAGGTGGTACGTCCAGGTCTTGCCGCCGTCGCTCGAGTCGCCGGTGTTCGTAGCCAGGTCCGGCACCACCTTGGCGGCCTTGCCGGGCTCGACGTCCCACGCCGTCAGCCGGCGGAGCACCAGACCCAAGGTGGTGATGTTCAGGTTCTGGCTCGTCGCCGGGTCGAGGTGCACCGCGGTGGCCGTCGTCAGGATGTTGAGCGTGCCGCCCTTGGCCGTGCCGTCACCGTCGTCGGACGAGCTCCCACCCGAGCAGCCGGTCAGGACCAGGGCTGCTGCTGCGGCGACGGCCGCGGTGATCGTCAGGCGGTTCGGGCGTCTCATGACGGTGGTGCTCCTCGTGGGAAGGGTGGTGGCGACCGTGCTGCAGCCGCTGTGGTTGCACGGACCGGGTCGCCGGGCGGCGTCCATCCTGACACCGCGGCGGTCGCCCGTCCGAATCACACGTGCGACAGACGTCGCACGACGAAACAATCCAAGTGCCGCGCGACGTCCGTCTATTCCCGATGGATCTGCACCGAGCCCACCCGAGGGGCGTGGGTCAGCGGTCGAACAGGCCCCCGAGGAAGTCGTTGCCCAGGTTCGAGGCCTGCTCGCCGAGGCCCGACGCCTGCTCACCGAGGCCGCCGAGGAGCTGCTCACCCTCGCCCGCGATCCCCTCGAAGCCGCCGCCGAGGTCGGCCCCGAGGTCGGCAAGTCCGAGGTCGCCGATGCCCGAGGCGATGCCGTCGAAGTCGACGCCGAGGTTCGCTGCCTCGGCCAGCACGGGCCCGGCGGCGGCGCTCAGCACCGCTCCCCCGGCGACCGCGACACCGATGCCGCCGAGCGCCATCGCGCCGGCGCCGACCGCGGCACCGCCGGCGAAGGCACCACCACGCCCGCGGCCGTTGCCGTTGCCGTTGCTCGAGCCGCCGAGGACGCGGCGGATCAGGCCCGGACGGCGGACCTCGCCGCGGGTCATCGCGCGCGCCATGCCGCCCGCCGAGTCGTCGCGCAGGTGCTCGTGCGGCGGGAGTTCGGAGTTCAGGCGGTTGCGCACCTGCTGCCGCTGCGCCGGGGTGAGGCGGGCGAAGGCGTCGTGGTGGACCTGCTCGAGCTGGTCCGGTGACGAGGTGCGGAGCAGGTAGTCGTACTTCGCGAGTGCGACCTTGTCCGAGTCGGCCGGGCCGTGCTGCTGCGGCTGCCCGTACTGCTGCTGGCCGTACTGCTGCTGGGGCGCCTGCCCGTACTGCTGCTGGCCGTACTGCTGCTGCTGCGGCTGGCCGTACTGCTGCTGCGGCCGCTGCTGCTGGCTCCGGTCGTCGCCCGTCAGCCGGTCCGCTGCACCGCGGACGACGTCACGCCAGTCGGTCCCGCCAGCGCGCTGCGCTCCGTTGCCGGGCGCACCGTCCCCCTGCCCACGCTTCTGGAGCTGCTTGTCGATGACCTTCGAGGCCATGCCGAGGATGCGGTTGAAGTTCGCCATCCCCCGACCTTTGTGGATGCACATGTGCGCTCCCAGCGACGAACCGGCGGGTCGCCCGCACATCCGGCAGGAAACCGCTGTGAGCAACGACCGGAATGTCACCGGACAGTTCGTCGTAGGCTTGACCCGGTCGCGCCACCGCCGGAGCGCGATCCGGGCGAAAGCTCGAAGCCCGGGACTGCGACAACAGTTCCGGGCTTCGATTTGCCTTCCGAGTGGAAAGCCAAGGGATGAACCAACCATCCCGAGTCCAACGCTCGGAACCGATGGTAGCCGAGCACGCTCGGCGACGCATCCCTTGGTCGAAGCTCCTCGTGTCAGCCGGCGACGACACCAGGAGGTCACCGATGTCGAACGACACCGATGATCGGTCCAGGCGTCGGGTGCCCTGGCTGGGGATCGCGAGCTTGCTCGTGACCGTGGTCAGGCTCCTGATCGACCTGTCCCGCAGGGACTGAGGACCCGGGTGTCCCGCATCGCGCTCAACGGTGCGGGACACCTGTCGTCACGCGAGCAGCTGTGCCGCTCGCACGACGAAGGCAGCCGACGCCGCCAGCCCGAGGATGACCGCTGCGAGTGAGACTCCGAACCCGGTGATCCGTTGCCCGGTGAGCTGCCCGGCGCGTGCCAGACCGATCGCGCCGAAGACGATCCCCAGGATGCCGGGGATCGCGAACACGTTGACGATGAACCCGAGCAGCGCGAGGACCAGCCCGGCGTACCCGAACGGATTCGCTGCACGGGTCGCCCGGTCCTTGGCGATCCGGGCCTTCCTCCCTCGGAGCGGTTGCTCGGTGACGGCCGCGCGGTACTCCGACGGCGCGGGCGGACGCGGTGCCGGCTCCCACTGTGGCGTGGGGACAGCTGCAGCAGGTTGGGGTGCGAGTGCTCCCCAGCGTGCTCCGTCCCACCACCGTGTGCGGTTCGAATCTTGCGGGTCCGGGTACCACCCGGCGATCGGCAGCGTCACTGTGCTCCCCTCCGTTGCCTCCGAGGAGGCTACGGAACCGGCGTCGTCACGCGCACGCCCCAGTCGTGGTGCCACGCGGCACGCCCCGTCAGGACAGGACGCGCGCCAGGTACGCGTTGCGGAACCGGCCCGTGGGGTCGACGTCGCGGGCGACCGCGGCGAAGTCCGACAGCCGCGGGTACGCCTCGTGCAGGCGCTCGACGCTCACGCCGGACACCTTGCCCCAGTGCGGCCGCGGGTCGAAGGGCGCGAGCGCTTCCTCGATCCGCGTCACCGCGGCCGCCACGGCAGCGGCGTCCCGGCGGAACGTGAAGTGGATGCCGACCGACTGCCGACCGGACGACGGCGCGAGCCAGGCGGTGTCGGGTGCGATCGTGCGGACCTCGGCGGCGATGAGGATCGGCGCGAACACCGACTCGAGCGGACGGAGGGCCGCGAGCGCGGACACTGCCGACGCTGCCGGGATCAAGTACTCGGCCTGGATCTCGGCACCGGTCGACGGCGTGAACGAGGACCGGAAGTGCGGCAGCCGCTCGGCCCACGGCCCGGGGACGCCGCCCTGCTCGGTGACGCCGGCGGGGTCGTTCTCCCCCGGGTGCACGGGGCCGGTGGCGGGCCGCGCTCCGAGGGCGACGAGGTCGACGGTGGGCGAGGGCTCGTCCACGCGGTGCTTCACCCAGACCTGCCGGGCGCCGCGGTCGTCGAACGAGGTGAACATCGACACCGAGTAGGCGTCGGACATGACCTGGTCGAAGTGGGCGGACACCGCGTCCCACGGCAGGTCGAGGTGCACCGTCGTGGCGACCTCGAACGTCGGCTCGATCGCGAGCTCCACCGTGGTGACGACACCGAGCGCACCGATGGCCACCCGGTGGGCGTCGAGGGCCCCGTCCGGCGAGGACGCATCGACGTGCTCGATCGCCCCGGAAGCGCGGACGACGTCGAGCCCGACCACCGCCTGCGCGAGCGACGGGTTGCGGACGCCGGAGCCGTGCGTGCCCGTGGCGACGGCCCCGGCCGTGGAGATGTGCGGCAGGGACGCGAGGTTCCCGAGTGCCCAGCCACGGGCCTCCAGACCGGCCGCGACCTGACTGTGCGTCATGCCGGCGGCCACGCGGACCACACGACGCGACGTGTCGATGTCGAGCACCGGCGGCAGGTCCTGCAACGACACCTGCACGGCGTCGGTGTCGGCGATCGTGTTGAAGGAGTGCCGTGAGCCGAGCGCCGTCAGGCGCGGGGTCGACGCGACCAGTTCCTGCAACGCGGCCACCGACGTCGGACGCGCCAGACCGGACGCCCGGTAGGTGACGTTGCCCGCCCAGTTCGTCCGCGTGCGCTGCTCTGCGATCACGTCGCTCATCGTACGGTCCGCGTCCCTCAGAAGCCGCGGTCGAGACGGTGCCACGTCTGCTGGAGACGCAGCTCGTCGCGGAACCCGCGGGCGGTGGTGTGCTCGTCGATGACCAGGAACTCGGTGCCGACCATGGTCGCCAGGTCCTCGACCACCTGCAGACCGACGGCCGTCGTCATCACGGTGTGGTGGGCGGCGCCGGCGGTGAGCCAGGCCTCGGCGGCGACGGGGAACGACGGGCGCGGCTCCCAGACGGCACGGCCGACGGGGAGCTTCGGCAGGGCCTCGGTCGGCGGCACGACGTCGACGACGTTCGCGGTCAGGCGGAAGCCGTCGCGGGTGTCGGAGAGCGCGACCACCACGGCCTCGCCGGAGTCGGCGGTGAAGACCAGGCGGACCGGGTCGTCCTTGCCGCCGATGCCGAGCGGGTGGATCTCCAGCGTCGGCTTCGTGGTGGTGAGCGTGGGCGAGACCTCGAGCATGTGGGCACCGAGGATCTTCTCAGCACCGGGCGTGAGGTCGTAGGTGTAGTCCTCCATCAGGCTCGCACCACCGGGCAGTCCGGCGCCGGCGACGTTCATCGCACGGACCAGGACGGCCGTCTTCCAGTCGCCCTCGGCGCCGAAGCCGTAGCCGTCCGCCATCAGGCGCTGGACCGCGAGGCCGGGCAGCTGCTTGAGCGTGCCGAGGTCCTCGAAGTTGGTGGTGAAGGCGGCGGAGCCGTTCTGCTGCAGGAGCGTGCGGAGGCCGATCTCGATGGCGGCGCCGTCGCGGAGCGCGGCGTGCCGTGCGCCGCCGTCGCTGCGGAGTGACGGGTCGACGTCGTAGTCGCGCTCGTAGGTCGCCACGAGCGCGTCGATCTCTTGGTCCGACGCGGCGGACACGGCCGCTGCCAGCTCGTTCACCGCCCAGGTGTTCACCTGCACGCCGAGCTCGATCTCCGCCTCGGTCTTGTCGCCCTCGGTGACGGCGACGTAGCGCATGTTGTCGCCGAAGCGGGTGAGCTTCAGCTCACGGACTGCTGCGGCGCCGGCTGCGGCACGGGTCCAGTTCGACACTCGCTGCTGGACGCGAGGATCCGAGACGTGCCCGACGGCGGTGGCGTGCCGGACACCGAGGCGTGCGAGCGCGTAGCCGAACTCACGGTCGCCGTGCGCGGCCTGGTTGAGGTTCATGAAGTCGAAGTCGATGTCCGCCCACGGCAGCGTGACGTTCGCCTGCGTGTGCAGGTGCAGCAGCGGCTTCGTCAGCGCCTGCAGGCCACCGATCCACATCTTCGCGGGGCTGAAGGTGTGCATCCAGGTGGTGACGCCGATGACCTTGTCGTCGGCGCTGGCCTCGATCAGGGCGCGGCGGATGCCGTCGGCGTCCTTCAGGACCGGCTTCCAGACGAGCTTGACCGGCAGCGCGCCGGCCAGTTCGGCGTGCACGGCCTTGCTCTGCTCCTCGACCTGGCGCAGCGTCTCCTCGCCGTACAGCCCCTGGGAGCCGGTGAGGAACCAGACCTCGTAGCCGTCGAGCGTGGCCTGGGGGTCGACGGTGGTCTCCTGCGTCATTGCATGGCTCCTTCGGGGTTCTGTCCGTAGACGTTCTGGTAGCGATCGAAGAGTCGATCGATGTCTGCTTGCGCGATCGGGACCACGTCCCCGCCCTGTTTCGCGATGTGCACGGTGCGGGCGACGTCCTCGCACATCACGGCGGCCTTGACGGCGTCCTTCGCGTCCTTGCCGATGGTGAAGACGCCGTGGTTCTGCATGAGGACCGCGCGGGATCGGTGGCCGGTCAGCGTCTCGACGATGCCGTGGCCGATGGAGTCGTCACCGATGATCGCGAACGGCCCGACCGGGATCGGCCCGCCGAACTCGTCCGCCATCGCGGTGATCACGCACGGGATGGGTTCCGCTCGTGCGGCCCACGCCGTCGCGTACGTCGAGTGGGTGTGCACGACACCGCCGACCTCGGGCATGTTCCGGTACACGTGGGCGTGCGCGGCGGTGTCGGAGCTCGGTCCGTGCGCGTTGCCCCAACCGTCGGCCGGCTCGCCGTCGAGGGTGCAGACGACCTGGTTCTCCGGGGTCAGGTCGTCGCTCGAGACGCCGCTCGGCTTGATGACGAACAGGTCGGTGCCGGGCACACGCTCGGAGACGTTGCCGCCGGTCCAGATCACCAGACCGTAGCGGACGAGTTCACCGTGCAGGCGGGCGACGCGTTCCCGGGTGGTCGCCACTGCCTGGCGCGTGGTCGGGTCGGTCGCGTCGGCGTGCTGGGTCGCGTTCTGCTGGGTCGCGTCGGTCATCGGGTCGCTTCCTGCTCTGCCGGGAGGCGCGGGTCGGCGCCGTCGGTCTGCTCGGTCGGGCGCGTGGTCGCGCTGGGGCGGGTCGCCGCCGCCGCCACGTCCTGCACGGGCAGTGCGGCCCGGTAGCGGCCCAGGTAGGTCTGGAAGCCGTCGACGTCGGCCGGCTCGGGCTCGGCCACGTGCACGGCGTCCCCGCCGAACACGGTGTCCGACAGGAAGTCGGCGAGCTGCTGGTCGGTGTGCTCGAGGTAGGCGGCCAGGACGGCGATGCCCCACGCCCCGCCCTCGCCCGCGGTCTCCTCGAGGGCGATCGGCACCCGCAGTGCCGCGGCGAGCAGTCGCTGCGGGGCACCCGGCGTGCGGAAGAGCCCGCCGTGCGCGGTCATCCGGTCGACCTGCACCTGCTCGCCGTGCAGCACGTCCATGCCGATCGCCAGGGTGGCGAACGCGCCGTGCACCTCGGAGCGGACCAGGTTGCCCAGGGTGAAGCGGGCGTCGGGGGTGCGGAGCAGCAGGGGCCGGCCGTCCTCGACGTGGGTGACCGGTTCACCGGCCAGGTAGTTGAACGAGAGCAGGCCGCCGGCGTCGGGGTCGGTGCTGTCCGCGATCGATTCGGTGAGCAGTGTCGCGTAGACGGTGTCGACGTCGAGGGGCTGCCCGGCCGCTTCGGCGAACCGTCCGAAGACCTTCGCCCAGCTCGCGATCTCGCTCGCGCCGTTGTTGCAGTGCACCATCGCCACGGCGTCGCCCGCCGGGGTGGTCACGACGTCGAGTTCCTCGTGCGGGGTGCTGAGCGGGTGCTCGAGGACCACCATCGCGAAGATGCTCGTGCCGACGCTGACGTTGCCGGTGCGGGGTGCGACGGCGTTCGTCGCGACCATGCCGGTGCCGGCGTCGCCCTCGGGCGGGCAGAGCGGCGCGCCGGGTTCGAGCGTGCCGGTGGGGTCGAGCCACGCGGCGCCCTCGGGGGTCAGCTCACCGGCTTCGGCACCGGCGACGAGGACCTCGGGCAGCAGGGACCGCAGGTCCGGCACACCGATCAGGTCCTGCGCGGTGGCGAGCATCGCATGGTCGAAGTCCTTCGCGCCCGGGTCTCCAGGGCCGCTGTCGACGGGGCCGCCCTCGATCGGGAACACGCCGGACGCATCCCCGACGCCGAGCACGTTCCGTCCGGTGAGTCGTCGGTGCACGTAGCCCGCGAGCGTCGTGATGCCCGCGACCTCGGCCACGTGCGGCTCCTCGTCGAGGACCGCCTGGTACAGGTGTGCGATCGACCAGCGGAGCGGCACGTTGAAGGCCAGTGCCTCGCTGAGCTGTTCGGCTGCGGGCCCGGTCGAGGTGTTCCGCCAGGTCCGGAACGGCACGAGCAGGTCGCCCGCGGCGTCGAACGCCAGGTAGCCGTGCATCATCGCGCTCACGCCGACCGCGCGGAAGGTGGTCGGACGCACGCCGAACTGCGCTTCGACGTCGGCGACGAGCGCGGCGTACGCGGCCCGGAGGCCGGTCTCGACGGCGTCGAGCGAGTAGGTCCAGCGGCCGTCGACGAACTCGTTCTCCCACTCGTGGGAGCCGGCGGCGATGGGGACGAGGTCCTCGTCCACCAGGCATGCCTTGATGCGGGTGGAGCCGAGCTCGATCCCGAGTGTCGTGCGGCCGTTCGCGACCTGCTGGGTGGGGTCGTCGCCCATGCGTTCCTCCAGAACTCCGTCGTCCTCCGTGAGCGCTCACATCCTGGCACGTGAGCGCTCACTCTCGCAACGTCCGGGCGCGCCGCCCGCTCGCCTGCCCCACCAGTCGAGACACCCCGCTCACGTCCGCCGAGGTTCCACAACTCGCCGCCCGCGCAGCGCCCAGGTTCCACGACCGCCTCGGATCCCCGCCCAGATGCCGAAATCTCGGAACCCCGGGCGCCGAGCGGCAATCCCGGGCAACGGCCTTCGGCGCGTCCCGACGGACCCCGACGCGGCGACGACTCGCCCGACCCTTCCCCGCCGAGGTTCCACGACTCGCCGCCGCCGGTGCGCCGAGGTCCCACGAACGGCTCGGAGTCCCGCCCAGATGCCGAGATTTCGGAACCTCGGCGACGGGCGCGACGGGCGGACGGGCGCGCGGGCTACGCGCCGGCGGTGCTCTCGCGGATGACGAGGGACGGGGTGACCGTCGCCGAGGCGGCCGCACCGCCGTCGATCAGGCCGAGCAACGCCTGCCCGGCCACGCGCCCGAGCTCCTCGAGCCGCAGGTCCACCGTCGTCAGTGGCGGCCTCGAGGCGAGCGCCATCACGTCCCAGTCGTCGTACCCGGTGACGGCGACGTCCTCGGGGACCGAGCGTCCGAGCTCCCGAAGCCGATCGCACACGCCGCGGGCGATCTGGTCGCTGCCGCACACGATCGCGTCGACCTCGGGCGACTGCCGCGCGAGCACGTCGACGGCCTGGCGCCCCCACCGCTCCGACCACTCGCCGAACAGCGGCGGCGTGACCAGTCGCGACCCGAGCACGGAGGCCGCGCCCGCCACCCGACGTTCGGCGGAACGGTGCCGTGCGGGCCCGGTGACGACGGCGACCCGCTGCCGCCCGAGCGTCAGCACGTGCGAGGCGACGAGCGCGGACCCGGCGGAGTCGTCGAGGGTGATCGACACGTCGTCGGCCGAGGTCGACGGCGTGAACGCGTACACGACCGGGATCGCCACGTCGATCGGCGGTCGCGGGTCGGCGGACCGTCCGGTCACGATGATGCCGTCGACTCCGCGGGCTGCAAGCGAGCGGAGGTAGTGGGCCTCGCGGACGTGGTCGTCGCGGGTGTCGCAGAGCAGGACCGCCATCTGTCCGGCGGACAGGGCGTCCTCGGCACCGAGGAGCACCGGGATCGAGAACCGACCGAAGGAGTCGGTGGTGATCATGCCGACCGTGTAGGTCCGGCCGGAGGACAGCGCACGGGCCCGGGCGTCGCCCACGAACCCGAGCTTCTCGGCGGCGTCCTTGACCCGTGCCCGGGTGGAGTCGCGGAGCTGTCCGGTGCCGTTGAGCGCCTTCGACGCCGTGCCGATCGACACCCCGGCGAGCGCGGCGACGTCGGTGATCCGGACAGGCTGCGTGCTGCGGTCGGCACCGGTGCGCTCGAGGGTCACGGCAAGTTCCTTTCCGGATCGCGGGACGTGACGATGAGCATACGCAGAAAACCCACCAGCCCCCTTGCGCGGCGAAGACCAGTGTCGTAACGTCCACCGCAGAAACCGTTTTCCGAAACGCTGCACGAACGGCGGCACCGGGACGGTCCCAGTCACATCGCAAGGAGGCGACATGACCACCACGCTCGCGACCGACAGCCGTGCGCACACCGCGACCCCGGTCCTCCCGACCGCCGACGCGCACCTCACGCTCCGGCCCCTGCCGACGGGCGACGCCCGGATCACCGGCGGCTTCTGGGCACTCCGGCAGGAGCGCAACGGCCGTGACGCGGTCCGCGGCGGGTACGCCTTGCTCGAGACCGCCGGCAACTTCCGGAACCTGCGCATCGCCGCGGGGCTCGAGGAGGGCGAGGCCACCGGCCCGATCTTCATGGACTCGGACGTGACGAAGTGGCTCGAGGCGGTGGCGTGGGAGTACGGCCGCGCCCCGTCCGAGGACCTGCTCGAACTGCAGCGCGAGGTCACCGCCCTGTACGCCCAGGCGCAGGCCGACGACGGCTACCTCGACTCCGTGCAGCAGATCCGGGGGAAGGGCGAGCGTTACACGGACCTCAAGTGGAGCCACGAGATGTACTGCGCCGGCCACCTCTACCAGGCGGCCGTGGCACAGCACCGTGCGACGGGCGACACCGGCCTGCTCGAGGTCGCGATCAAGAACGCCGACCACCTGGTCCGCACGTTCGGCGACGGGACCGCACCGGACGGCACGCCGAAGACCCGCGACGTCGACGGCCACCCCGTCGTCGAGATGGGCCTCGTCGAGCTGTACCGCGAGACCGGCAACCGTGAGTACCTCGACTTGGCGCACTGGTTCGTCGACGCCCGCGGCACGGGAATCATCGAGCGTGCCGGCGGCGAGCCGACGTACTTCTCCGACCGGGTGCCGAGTCGGCAGGCCACGACCGTCGAGGGCCACGCCGTCCGCGCCGTGTACCTGGCAGCCGGCGCCGTCGACGTCGCGATCGAGACCGGCGACACCGAGCTGCTGGCCGCGAGCGAGGGACAGTTCGCGGACATGATGGCGACGAAGGCGTTCATCACCGGCGGCCTCGGGGCGCGCTGGGACTGGGAGGCGTTCGGCGACCCCTACGAGCTGCCGACCGACCGTGGCTACGCCGAGACCTGCGCGGCCATCGGCGGTGTGCAGTGGGCGTGGCGCCTGCTGCTCGCCACCGGCAAGCCGGTCTACGCCGACGCGATCGAGCGCCTGCTGTACAACGCGTTCCTGGCCGGCGTGAGCCTGGCGGGCACCGAGTACTTCTACGTGAACCCCCTGCAGCAGCGGGACCACGCGCACCAGGACGAGAACCGCTCCCCCGCTCACGGGCGCCGAGGCTGGTTCGACTGCGCCTGCTGCCCGCCGAACATCATGCGCACGTTCGCGAGCCTGGACGGCTACCTGGCGACCGCGACCGACGGCGGCCTGCAGATCCACCAGTACGCAACGGCGGACCTCGGGCCGGTGTCGGTCGAGACCGGCTACCCGCACGACGGCCGCGTGGTCGTCACGGTCACCGAGGACGGCCCGCTCGCCCTCGGTCTGCGGATCCCGGTCTGGTCGGACACGACGACGGTGCAGGGACCGGACGGTACGGCCCACCCGGAGCCGGGCACGCTGCACGTCGTCGACCGGCACTGGACCGCCGGGGACACGGTCGAGCTCGTCTTCGACACGACGCCGCACCGGTACGTGGCCGACACCCGCATCGACGCCGCCCGCGGTCAGGTCGCCATCGAGCGCGGCCCCCTCGTGTACGCGGTGGAGCAGGCGGACCAGCAGGGCTTCACGGTCGACGACCTGACGGTCGACGCGGTCGCACCGATCACCGAGGAACGTCGCGACGACCTGCTCGACGGCATCGTCACGCTGCGCGTGCCCGGACACGCCCCGGCCGGACACGAGCAGGCATCGTGGCCGTACCAGCGGCTGGACGGGCCGGGAGGCGCGACGAACGCTCTCGACGCGACCAACGTCGGCGACGTGGCCGGTTCCGAGAACGCCACCACGGGCCTCCCGGCCGTCACCGCGACCGCGGTTCCCTACTACGCCTGGGCGAACCGGGGCGCAGCGCCGATGCGCGTGTGGCTCCCGCTGGCGCGGTGATCTGATGGACCGCAGAGCGTTCCTGGTCGGCGGTGTCGCCGGCGGCGCAGCACTCGCCCTGGCAGGGTGCTCCGGCACCCTGCCGAAGGTCGACGCGAAGGTGGCGAGCTTCGGGAAGGACGCGACCGGCACCGTGCACGTCTGGTGCCGGTCCGCGACCCAGGCAGGGCTGACCTCGGCCGTGGCCGGGTTCAACAAGGCGAACCCGAAGCTGCAGGTCGAGCTGACCCCGGTGCCGGACGGTCAGTACGTGACGAAGCTCGCGACGGCCATCCGCGGTGGTGAGCCGCCGGACGTCGTGGACATCGACGACATCAACTCGCAGCTGTTCATCTTCCGCGAGGCGTTCGCCGACCTGACCGACGTCGTCAAGGGCCTCGACTACTTCGACGCGATCTCGCCGGGCCACCTGCGGCTGCTCGAGTACCGCGACCGGTACTACGGGCTGCCCTACCTGGCGGACAACTCGCAGCTGTTCGTCAACACCGAGCTGTTCGACCGGGCGGGGCTCGACGTCGAGGACTCCACGAAGGACCTCTCCACGCTGCTCGACGCGGCGAAGGCCATCCGGAAGCTCGACGACGACGTCTACGGGTGGTCGATCTCCGGCAACGCCGCCGGCATCATCGGCTTCGTCACCCAGCCGCACGTCTGGGCAACGGGTGTCGACATGATGTCCGGCGAGGTCGGCTCCCAGACGGCGAACATCACCGGCAACGACGCGCTGGAACGGATGCTCGAGTTCTACCGGCAGCTCTGGAAGGACGGCTCGCTGTCGAAGGCGACGTACTCGGACGCCGGCACCACGTGGGGCGCGGACTTCCGGGCCGGCAAGGTCGGGATCTTCCCGACCTCGTACGGCGCCACCGTGCCCGCGGCCACCAAGGCGATGCGGGCGAAGATGCAGACGGTGCTCATCCCGTCGTGGGACGGCCAGCGGTCGTTCTTCGACGGCGGCGACAACATGTGCATCCCGAACGGGGCGGCGAACCCGTCCGGCGGCTGGGCGTTCATGCAGTACGCGAACGGCCTGCAGCAACAGCAGGCCCTGCCCGACGGCGGGTACTTCCCCACCCGCTCGGACGCCGCGACGCCCGAGTACCGGAAGCGGTTCCCGTTGGCGTTCGGCCCGCTCGACGCCATCGACAAGGGCTACGCGCCGCAGACCCTGGCGTACAACCTGCTCAACAACCAGCCGTCGTCACCGTACTTCGCGATGTTCCGCGAGGCCGTGTTCGGCTCGGGCACCGCTGCCGCGATGAAGACGGCGCAGGCGGACTACACCCGCATCCTCGACCAGGTCCAGGCCTGACCGTCGCCCGCTCGCCTGTTCGCTCGTTCGTTCGCTCGTTCGCTCGCTCGCTCGTTGCACAGAGAGGTGCAGACATGACCACCATCTCCAACCGACGGACCGGCGCCGGCCGCCCCACCGTCGGCCGCGGCGCCGGCCGCCCGGGCCGCTCGGGCCGCCCGGGTCCGTCCCGCGGGTCGCTCACGCACCCGCCGCGCGCCGGCGCCGTGCTCGTCACCCCGGCGATCGTCTTCGTCGCGGTGTTCGTCCTCGCGCCGCTCGTGTTCGCGCTCTACATCTCGTTCACGAACTGGCCCCTGATCGGTCCGTACCGGTTCATCGGGCTGCAGAACTACCTGACGCTGTTCCAGGACCCGACGTTCGTGCACGCCATCGGGTACACGCTGCTGTACACCGCGATCGTGACGGTGCCGATCCTGGTGCTCGGCTACTTCCTGGCGGTGCTCATCCGGGCACGGCGACGGGGCAGCACCCTGCTGCGGACGGTGTTCTTCCTGCCGTACGTCGTCGGCCTGACCACGCTGTCGTTCATGCTCGTGCTCGAGGCGCAGCCGAACTCCGGAGCCGTCAACATGGTGCTCCGCTGGCTCGGCATCACCGACGGCAGCACCGCTTGGCTCGTCAACGGCCCCCTCGCCACGCTGCTCATCTGCGTGCTCGTGGTCTGGGCGGTGTCCGGCCTGACGATGGTGCTGCTGATGTCGGCCATGCAGGGCATCCCCGACGAGGTGTACGAGTCGGCGCAGCTCGAGGGCGCGTCCTGGTGGCAGACCGAACGGCTCATCACCCTGCCGATGATCCGGTCGACCATCGCCCTCAGCGCCATCATCTCGGTGATCGGCTCGCTGCTCGCGTTCAACCAGTTCTACATCCTGACCCAGGGCGGGCCGGGGACCGAGACCACGACGATCGTCAACGCGATCTACAACCGTGGCTTCGTCAACCTGCAGCTCGGCGCCGCGACCGCCGAGTCGATCGCCCTGGTCGTCGTCATCGCCGCCGTCACGGTGTTCCAGTTCTGGGCACTGCGAGAGAAGGACTGAGCCATGAGCACCACGACCTCCCGTGCCGGACTCGCAGCGCCGGACCTGTCCACCCGCACGCTGACCACCACCGGCGACGGACGCGGCCGGCGCCACCACCAGGGCAGCGTCCGGCACCCCCGCGACACCGCCGTCAAACGCACCCTGTACGTGATCGCCGGCGTCGGGTCGGTGCTCGTCTTCGGTGTCCCGCTGCTGTGGTCGGTCCTGCGGGCGTTCCAGTCCGAGGCCGTCATCACGCAGGCCGCCGACCCCGCGACCTTCTTCCAGCTCGGCTGGCAGAACTTCGCGGCCGTCTTCAGCTCGTCGTCACACCTGCTGACCGGCGTGTTCAACTCGTTGATCGTGTCGATCGCCACCGCGGTGCTGACCGCGGTGATCGCCACGATGGCCGGGTACGGGTTCGCCCGCTTCCGGTTCCGGGGGTCGGGCATCGTGTTCGGTCTGGTGCTGCTGACGATGATGGTGCCGTTCCAGGCGATCCTCACCCCGCTGTACCTCGAGATGAACGCCATGAAACTCACGAACTCGCTGCTCGGGCTCGTGCTGTTCTACACGACGGTGAACCTGCCGTTCGGGGTGTTCGTGATGCGGAACGCGTTCGAGTCGATCCCGACCGAGCTCGAGGACTCGGCGTTCGTCGACGGTGCCTCACGCTTCCGGGTCGTCGTGTCGGTGCTCCGCCCGCTCCTGCTGCCCGGTGCGGCCACCGCTGCGCTGTACGCGTTCCTGGCGTCGTGGACGGAGTTCCTCGGAGCGCTGACGTTCCTGACGAAGGACTCGCTCTACACGCTGCCGGTGGCGCTGCTCAACCTGCAGACCGGGGCGTACGGGCAGGTGTCGTACGGCAACCTCGTCGCCGGGTCGGTGGTGGCGATGATCCCGTGCATCGCGCTCTACGTCGGGCTGCAGCGGTTCTACGTCGCAGGCCTGTCGTCCGGCGCGCTGAAGGGCTGACGGTCGGGTCAGCCCGGCCGGTGCGAGGTTGACACGGCCCCGCACCGTGCGAGGGCCCGCTCCGGTGCGAGGTTCCGTACTCCGTGCCAGGCCCGGTGGCTCGCACGGAGCACGGAACCTCGCACCGTTCGACACCACCCCTCGCACCGTGCGAGGTCCGCCGAGCTAGGCGCTGCGGCGCACCACGAGCTCGGGCGCCAGCAACGTCTCGTCGCGCGGCTCGCCCTCGACCAGGGCCCGCACGGTGTCGAGCACCCGCTCCCCCATCGCCCGGAAGTCCTGCCGCACGGTGGTCAGCGGCGGCGTGAAGTGCGCGGCCTCGGGCACGTCGTCGAACCCGACCACCGCGATGTCGTCGGGCACGCGCAGGCCCTCGTCGGCGAAGGCGTGGAGCACCCCGAGCGCCATCTGGTCGTTGCCGGCGAACACCGCGTCGACGGCCGTCACGTCGATGTGCCGCGCGGCCGCGAACCCGCTCCCCGGGGTCCAGTCGCCGTCGAGCACGACGGGCTCGAGGCCGGCGTCCTGCATGATCCGGACGTACGTGGCGCGACGCACCTCGGACTCCTGCGAGACGGGCGGGCCGGCGATGTGCACGATCCGCCGGTACCCGCGCCCGAACAGGTGTTCCATCACGAGCGACGTCCCGGCGGCCTGGTCGATCGCGACCGCGGCGACGGTCGACGCCGCCGGGGTCCGCACGGCGTCGCGCTGCACGGCGTTGGACACGACGACCGGCACGGTGACCGGCACGGTGAGCGACCCGAGGGCGTCGAGCACCCGGTTGTCCGCGGCGACGAGCACGATCGCGGCGACGTCCTGCGCGAGCAGCGTCGTGAGTGCACCGGACAGGTCGGACGGCGTCGGTTCCTCGGGCAGGGTGGAGAGCAGCACGTGGTACCCGGCCGACCGGGCCGCGCGTTCGAAGCCGATCGCGGTGCTCGACGGGCCGTACAGCGCGTCGCCGGCGGTGATGATGCCGAGCGCGCGGCTCCGCCCCCCGGCGAGTGCGCGGGCGGCGGCGCGGGGCCGGTAGCCGAGGTCGTGGACGGCGTCGGTGACCTGCGTGCGGAAGGCGTCGCGGACCGTCGGGTCGCCGTTGATCACGCGCGAGACGGTCTGGTGGGAGACGCCCGCACGCTCGGCGACGTCGAAGATCGTCGGAGCCTTCCGGCGTTTGCCGCCCGTGCCCCCTGGGGCGGTCGTGGTCGTCACGAGGCCAACCGTACCGCGCAGTCCGGCCCGCGCGGCAAGATCGCGAAACGGTCAGGTCGAGTTGACACCCCGTTACGAAAGCCCCAGTATGTGAGCGCTCACACGAGCACATCCCTCGGGGCACAGCAGCCCCGGCACCTGAGCGCGTCGAGGACGACGCGAGAGGAACAGAGGTACTTCGATGACGAAGCGCAGGATCATCGCGGGCGTAGCAGCCCTCGGCATCGCGATCGCACTCGCCGGCTGCTCGGCCGGTGGCCGCGCGTCCACCGACGGCGGCGGCAGCAGCAGCGACAACAAGGGCGCCCTCGTCGGCGTCGCCATGCCGACCAAGGTCTCGGAACGCTGGATCAAGGACGGCGACGCCGTCAAGAGCGACCTCGAGAAGGCCGGTTACAAGGTCGACCTCGAGTACGGCGACAACAAGGTCCAGCAGCAGGCCCAGCAGGTCAGCAACATGATCACGAAGGGCGCGAAGGTCCTCATCATCGCGTCGATCGACGGCGGAGCCCTCTCCGACCAGCTCGACGCCGCCGCCAAGGCCGGCATCAAGGTGATCTCCTACGACCGCCTGCTGACGGGCAACAAGAACGTCGACTACTACGTGTCGTTCGACAACGAGAAGGTCGGCGTCGACCAGGCGACGAGCCTGCTCACCGGCCTCGGCGTCCTCGACGACAAGGGCGAGAAGACCGGCGAGAAGGGCCCGTTCAACATCGAGGTCTTCGCCGGCTCGCTCGACGACAACAACGCCAGCTTCTTCTTCAACGGCGCCATGAAGACCCTCAAGCCGTACCTCGAGGACGGCACGCTGAAGATCCAGTCCGGTCAGGACCAGCTCTCGCAGGCCGCCACGCAGCAGTGGGACCCGGCGACCGCCAAGGCCCGCATGCAGAACCTCGTCGCGAAGTCGTACTCGGGCGGCACCACGCTCGACGGCGTGCTCTCGCCGTACGACGGCATCTCGATCGGAATCATCTCGGCACTGCAGGGTGCCGGCTACGGCACCAGCGACCGTCCGCTGCCGATCGTGACGGGCCAAGACGCCGAGGCGGCCTCGGTCAAGTCGATCATCGCCGGTCAGCAGTACTCGACCATCTACAAGGACACCCGCAAGCTCGCCAAGCAGTCGGTCACCATGGCCGAGGACCTGCTCACCGGTGACAAGCCCGAGGTCAACGACACGAAGAGCTACGACAACAAGGTCAAGGTCGTCCCGACCTTCCTGTTCCAGCCGACGGTCGTCACCAAGGACAACTACAAGGAAGTCCTCGTCGACTCGGGTTACTACACCGAAGCCGACCTGAAGTAGTCGCAACCCACCTGTCGGACAGGAGGCACGGGTCGACCCCGCCCCGTGCCTCCCGTCCGCCCCATCCGCGCGCCACGGCGCGCACCACGGAAGGCGGTCGACGTGACGGACACGATCCTCGAGATGCGTGACATCACCAAGACGTTCCCCGGCGTGAAGGCCCTGCAGGGCGTCTCGATCGAGGTCGAGCGTGGACAGGTCCACGCCATCTGCGGCGAGAACGGCGCCGGCAAGTCGACCCTCATGAAGGTGTTGTCGGGCGTCTACCCGCACGGCTCCTTCGAGGGCGAGATCCTGCTCGACGGCGCACCTGTCTCGTTCGCGAACATCAACGACTCCGAAGCCGCTGGCGTCGTCATCATCCACCAGGAACTCGCGCTGAGCCCGTTCCTGTCGATCGCCGAGAACATCTTCCTCGGCAACGAGCGGTCCAAGGGCGGCTTCATCGACTGGAACAAGACGAACCTGGCAGCCGCCGAGCTCCTGCAGCGCGTCGGCCTCAAGGACAACCCGGTCACGAAGATCGTGGACATCGGTGTCGGCAAGCAACAGCTCGTCGAGATCGCGAAGGCACTGTCGAAGAAGGTCAAGCTCCTCATCCTCGACGAGCCCACCGCTGCCCTGAACGACGACGACTCCGCGCACCTGCTCGAGCTCATCCGCTCGTTGCAGGCCGAGGGCATGACGGCGATCATCATCAGCCACAAGCTCAACGAGATCAAGGCGATCGCCGACAAGGTCACGATCATCCGCGACGGCAAGACCATCGAGACGCTCGACATGCACGCCGACGACGTCTCCGAGGACCGCATCATCCGCGGGATGGTCGGCCGCGACCTGTCGAACCGGTACCCCGAGCACGAGCCGAAGATCGGCGAGGAGCTCCTGCGGATCGAGGACTGGACGGTCCACCACCCGCTCGACGGGTCACGCGAGATCATCCACCAGGTCGACCTGAACGTGCGAGCCGGCGAGATCGTCGGCATCGCCGGACTCATGGGCGCCGGGCGGACCGAACTCGCGATGAGCGTGTTCGGCCGGTCGTACGGATCCGGCATCAGCGGCACCGTCTACAAGCGCGGCGAGCCGATCAAGACCCACACGGTGTCGCAGGCGATCGACCACGGCATCGCGTACGTCACCGAGGACCGCAAGCGCTACGGCCTGAACCTCATCGACGACATCAAACGGAACATCTCCGGGTCGGCGCTCGGCAAGCTCGCCAGCTGGGGCTTCGTGAACGCGTCGGAGGAGACCACGGTCGCCGGGCAGTTCCTGAAGAACCTCAACATCAAGGCACCGAACGTCGACGTCATCACGGGCAAGCTCTCCGGCGGCAACCAGCAGAAGGTCGTCCTGTCGAAGTGGATGTACACCGACCCGGACGTGCTCATCCTCGACGAGCCGACCCGCGGCATCGACGTCGGTGCGAAGTACGAGATCTACACGATCATCAACAGCCTCGCGGACCAGGGCAAGGGGGTCATCGTGATCTCCTCGGAGCTCCCGGAGCTCCTCGGCATCTGCGACCGCATCTACACACTCTCCGAGGGCACCATCACCGCCGATGTGCCCCGCTCCGAGGCCACCCCAGAGGTCCTCATGCAGTACATGACCCAGGAACGGGAGACCCCTGTCAATGAACGCGCTTAAGTCCGCCGCCGGCTACCTCACCGGGCAGCTCCGACAGATCGGCCTGTTCATCGCGCTGATCGTCATCGTCGTCTTCTTCCAGGTGACGACCAACGGCATCACCCTGGCCCCGATCAACGTCTCGAACCTGATCGTCCAGAACAGCTACATCCTCATCCTCGCCATCGGCATGGTGATGGTCATCATCGCCGGGCACATCGACCTGTCCGTCGGGTCGGTCGTCGCCTTCACCGGCGCCATGGCCGGCGTGATGATCACGCAGTGGCACATCCCGTGGCCGATCGCCGTCGTGCTCTGCCTCGTCGTCGGAGCGCTCGTCGGCGCCTGGCAGGGGTTCTGGATCGCCTACTTCGGGATCCCGGCGTTCATCGTCACCCTGGCCGGCATGCTCGCCTTCCGCGGTGCGGCGCAGATCGTGCTGCACAACCAGCAGATCTCGCCGTTCCCGGACGGGTTCCGTGCCCTCGGGTCCGGCTTCCTGCCGTCGTTCGGCACCACCGGGTACGAGCCGCTCACGATGATCCTCGGCTTCGCCGCCGCGGCCGTCATGGCCGTCACGGCGTTCCGCGGCCGGGCCACCCGCCGCAAGTACCAGCTCGAGAGCGAACCGTTCGCCTGGTTCATCGTGAAGCTCGTCTTCGGCGTCGTGCTGGTCGTCTACGTGGCCCTGCTGCTCGCGAGCTACAACGGCACCCCGATCGTGCTCGTCATCCTCGGCGCACTCGTGGTGATCTACTCGGTCATCATGCGGAGCGCGGTGTTCGGCCGCCACGTCTACGCCATCGGCGGCAACGCCCTGGCCGCGCAGCTGTCCGGCGTGAAGACGAAGCGCGTCACGTTCATGCTGTTCGTCAACATGGGAGTCATCTCGGCCCTGGCCGGCGTGGTCTTCACCGGTCAGCTCAACCTGGCGGCACCCGGTGCGGGCAACGGCTTCGAACTCGACGCCATCGCCGCGGTGTTCATCGGTGGCGCAGCGGTCACCGGCGGCATCGGCACGGTCCCCGGCGCCATCGTCGGTGGTCTCATCATCGGTCTGCTCAACAACGGTATGTCGATCCTCGGCGTCGGCACCGAGTACCAGTCGCTCATCAAGGGCTTGGTCCTGCTCGCCGCCGTCGCGTTCGACGTGTTCAACAAGCGTCGGGCTGCTGCCGCGCGCAAGTAGGGATGCGCGCGGTCGCGTTCGCGGTCGCTTGGTGAACAGAAAAGGTCGGGTCCTCTGTGGGGACCCGACCTTTTCTGCTCACGATCGTGACGCGACGGCCCAACCCCTCGCCGGGAGGCGCAGGGTCCCGTCCCCGAGATCCGCGCCGCCCGCCTCCACCCGCGTCGCATCCGCCGCGGGCACCTCGACGGGATCGGCCGACAGGTTCAGGGCGGTCACCACGGCCGCGTCCGACGTCGCGGTCCGCAGGACGACCGCCGTGTTCGTCAAGTGCACCACGTCGGTGTGCGCCCGGTGCAACCACGGGTTGCGGCGGCGCAGGGCGATCAGGGCCTCGTACGCGTGCGTCAGATCGCCCGCTGCGGGTGGTGTGTCCGGGAACTCCGGTCGGACCGCGTCGTCGCCACCCGCGCGTTCCTCCTTCACCCCGGTCCAGCCGTACTCGTCGCCCGCGTAGACGATCGGGGTGCCGGCGACGGTGAACAACACCGCGGCCGCGTGCCCGGCGAACTGCTCCCCCACGGCGCTCGCGATGCGGGTGACGTCGTGGTTGCCGATGAAGGTCGTCGGGGCGAACGTCTCGAGCAGGGCGTCGTGCCGCTCGATCGCGTGCGCCAGTTCGTGGCCGTTGCCGTCCGCGATGCCGTGCCAGATGCCCTGCCACAGTTCGTACTGCGTCAACGAGTCCATGGTCGACTCCCGCGCGATCGCCGCCGCGTCGCCGTGGATCACCTCACCGCTGAACCACGCGTCCGGGAACCGCTCGCGCACCCGCGGCAGCACCCTGGCCCAGAACGCCGGTGGGACCGCGTACGCAGCATCGAGGCGCCAGCCGTCGATCCCGCGCTCCAGCCAGTGCGTCATGATCTGCACGACGAGGTCCTCGGACGCTCGGCTGTCGTGGTCCAGCGCCACGAGGATGTCGTGTCCCTCGAACAACCCGACGGGAACCGGCTGCCCCGGCGTCCACCCCGACCAGTCGATCGCGAACAGGCCAGCGGTCGCCGCGTCCGGTCCCTCTTCTTCGAGCGCCCGGAACGCCGGATGCTCACGGCCGACGTGGTTGAAGACACCGTCGAGCAGGACCCGGATCCCCCGCTCGTGCGCCCCGGACACCAGACGGTCGAAGTCGGAGTCGTCGCCGAGCCGAGGGTCGATCCGGAAGTGGTCCACCGTGTCGTAGCCATGGGTGGAGCTCGCGAACACCGGCCCGAGCACCAGGCCGTTCAAGCCGAGGTCCACCACGTGGTCGAGCCAGGGTTCGATGCGGCCGAGACGGTGCTCGACGGCGCGCTCCTCGACCGGCACCCCCGGGCGGACGTCCGCCCCGACGAACCCGAGCGGGTACACGTGCCACCACATGACGTGCGGGACCCAGGCGGGCTCGGGCGGACGGGACGGTGCGGTGTCGGTGCTCACCCCTCGACACTGCCAGCCGCGCCTGTGCTGGGCGCTCCTGTGCTGGGAACGGACAGGGACGACAGGACGAGGATGTGGGCATGGGACGTGCGATCAGGACGGAAGCGGACGCTGCGGCGTCGGAGTCGGCACAGGCCGATCGGACCTGTGCGTCGTGCGGCCGTCGGATGCCGTCGACGGCGGCACCCGAAACCAAGTGGTGTTCCCGCGCCTGCCGCCGCCACGGAGTGGACCGGACGGACCTGGCACTCGAACAGCGCATCGACGAGCTGCTCGCCGCACGGGCACGCACCTCGAGCATCTGCCCGTCCGAGGTCGCTCGGTCGCTCGAACCGGACGACTGGCGCCCGCTCATGGAGCCCGCCCGTCGAGCGGCCCAGCGCATGATGGCGCGCGGCGAGGTCGAGATCACCCAGGGCGGCTCCGTCGTGGACCCGTCGACCGCGAAGGGCCCGATCCGCATCCGCCGCCCGCGGTGAGGGAACACCTGTCGCGCACCGTCGGTTGGGGACGGGGATGACTGCAACCGGATCGACCGAACCGACCCCCGTCCAGCCCCGAGCCCTCGTCGTGGGAGCGAGCGGCATCACCGGCTCCGCCCTGGTGGGCCACCTGCTCGACCTCGGCTGGGACGTGACCGCGCTGTCCCGCCGACCGCTCCCCCAGCAGGACGTCCGGACCGTCGCCGCGGACCTCCGCGATCCCGACAGCCTCGGCGCCGCGCTGGCCGACGAGCGTGCCACGCACGTGTTCTTCACCGCGTGGCAGCGCCAGGAGACGGAGGCGGAGAACATCCGCGTGAACGGCGGCATGGTCCGCGACCTGCTCGCCGCACTCGCGCACGCCCCGCTGGCGCACGTCGCGCTGGTGACCGGGCTGAAGCACTACCTCGGCCCGTTCGAGGCCTACGCCGCGGGCGAGATGCCGGACACGCCCTTCCACGAGGAAGAGCCCCGCCTGGACACCCCGAACTTCTACTACGCACAAGAGGACGAACTGTTCGCCGCCGCCGAGCGCCAGGGCTTCACGTGGTCGGTGCACCGCTCGCACACCGTGATCGGGCACGCCGTCGGCAACGCCATGAACATGGGCCTGACGATCGCGGTGCAGGCGACGCTCGCGAAGGAGCTCGACCTGGACTTCGTGTTCCCGGGCAGCGAGGCGCAGTGGAACGGCCTGACCGACATGACCGAGGCGGGGATCCTCGCCGAGCAGATGGTCTGGGCGGCGACCGCACCCGAGGGTGCCGACGAGGCGTTCAACATCGTGAACGGTGACGTCTTCCGGTGGCGCTGGATGTGGCCGCGCCTCGCGGCGCACCTCGGCGTCGACCCGGCGCGCGCGGTCGGGTACCAGGACGAGCCGCGACCGCTCGAGCAGCAGATGGCGCCGTACGAGTCGGAGTGGGCCGGCATCGCCGAGCGACACGGTCTGGCAGAGGCGGACATCACGCGACTCGCCTCGTGGTGGCACACCGACGCCGACCTCGGTCGCGCGATGGAGGTCGTCACCGACATGGCGAAGAGCCGCGAGGCCGGGTTCACGGCCTTCCGCCGGACCGAACGCGCGTTCGCCGACCTGTTCGCGCGCTACCGGGCCGACCGACTCATCCCCTGAGCCGTCGGCCCGGGACAGCGGGCTACAGCGCGAGCAGGAGCACCACGAGCGTCGCGACCGACAGCACCAGCAGGACGACGGCGCCCTGCAGGTCCTTGTCGTGCGCTCGGAGGTGCGCCACCACGGCGCCGACGAAGTAGACCACCGCGCCGATGGCCGCGGCGATGGCGAGCGGCACCCACCAGATGCCGATGACGAGCCCGGCGGCAGCGGCGACCTCGAGCACCCCGAGGACCGTCATCTGCGCGGGAGTGACGTGGACGGCCTGCATCGAGGCGACGATCTTCGGGTTGCGGACGAGTTTCATGACGCCCGACCCGAGCAGGGCCACGGCGAGGACGAGGGACAGGACGACGGCAGCGATGTGCACGGGGAACTCCAGGTGATGAAACGGATGCTTGTCCCCGTTTCAAACCGGGGACTGCTCCCCGTATTCCCGGCCACGCGATCTAGGCTCGGTGCATGACCCGCCGAGACGTCGCCCGGAACCGTCAGGCGCTCGTCGACGCGGCCCGGTCCGCGTTCACCGACCACGGCCTCCAGGCTGCACTGGAACCGATCGCGGTCGCAGCGGGACTCGGCAACGCGACCCTGTACCGGCACTTCCCGACCCGAGCGGCGCTGTGGGAAGCCGTCCTGGTCGAGCCGATGCACGAGGTGCTCGACCTCGTCGAGCACTGCCGCGAGCTGTCCGCCTCGGACCCGTGGGAGGGCTTCGCGACCTTCGTCCGCGAGACGGCGGCGATCGAGGCGCGCCGCACCGGGTTCAGCGAACTCATGACCACCGACTACCGCGACGCTCCGGAACTCCTCCGGCTCCGCATCGCCGTGCAGGACGGGATCGACGCCCTCTTCACAGCCGGGCAGGCGGCCGCGGTCCTCCGCGCCGACGCCACGCTGGCCGACGTCGCACTCCTGCAGCTGTCGATCGCGGAGACGATCCGCACCTTCGGCCGGGTCGCGCCCGAGGCGTACCGACGCTGGGTGGACCTGGTGCTCGACGGGTTCCGGGCGGCGGACATCCCGCGCGGCGTGCTGGCCGGACGCCCCCTGCGCGGCGACCAGGTCCGTCGGGCACTGGCGGAGCGTCACCAGCCCGCCGACCGTCAGAAGGCGTAGCGGATCCGACAGGACGGCAGGTGCTCGGCGACGAGCTCGCGGAAGCGCTCGATGAGCTGCCCCTTCATCCCGGACCGGTAGCGGACGTTCACCGCACCGTTCTGCGACACCTTCTGCTCCTGCAGGTCGGGGCGCCAGAGCAGGTCCTCGGCCTTCGGGTGCCAGCCGAGGTTGACCTCGTGCAGGGGTTGGTTGTGCGTGAGGAAGATCACCTCGGCCGCGATCTGCGCCTTGGCGGCCGGTGACAGTACGTCGTCGACCTGCCGCAGCAGCTCGGTCCAGTCGGACTCCCACGTCGGGGTGACGATGACGGGCGAGAAGTTGAGGTGGACCTCGTAGCCGGCGTCGACGAACTCGTTCACCGCAGCGATCCGCTCGGCGACGGGACTCGTCCGGATGTCGGTGACCTTCGCGGTGTCGTGCGGCATGAGCGAGAACCGGATGCGCGTCCGGCCCATCGGGTCCCAGTCGAGCAACTCGCGGTTGACGTACTTCGTCGCGAAGGACGCCTTCGCGGTCGGGGTCATCCGGAACAGGTCGCACAGGTCACGGACGTTGTCGCTGATCATCGCGTCGACCGAGCAGTCGCTGTTCTCGCCGATGTCGTACACCCACGACTCGGGATCGCACTGGTTCGGCTCGGTCTTCGGCCCCTGCTTCGCGATGTTGCGAGCGACGTGCTTCGTGATCTGGTCGATGTTGGCGAACACCGTGACGGGGTTGCTGTAGCCCTTGCGCCGCGGGACGTAGCAGTACGCACACGCCATCGCACAGCCGTTCGCCGTCGAGGGCGCGATGAAGTCGGCGGAGCGGCCGTTCGGTCGCGTGATCAACGACTTCTTCACGCCGAGCACCAGCGCCTCGGTCTTGATCCGGACCCACCGCTGCACGTTGCGCTCATCGCCGTGCACCTCGGGGATGTTCCAGTGGGACTCCACCGGCACGATCTCGGCGTCCGGCCAGCGCCCGATCACCTCTTGCCCGCGCTGCAGTTCGAGGGCAGCGGGCTCGGCGTAGATCCGACGGACGTCGAGCATCGGGCGGGCGCGGTCGTTGCTCATCGACTCCTGTCTACCGGGGACCACTGACGGTGCAGACTCGGGGCATGACCGCCGAAGCCGACGACCATTACTTCTTGGTGAACGGCCGACGCTGGCGCCGCACCGACCCGGCCCTGCCCGAGGAACTCGCGGCCGCGCTCCGTTCCCACCTGGGGCGCGGGCGCAACGCGGTGAAGACCGCGAAGCGCGCGGGCGACGACGCTGCGCTGGCCGCGGCACGGCACCGGAACGGGCTCGCGAAGCACGGTCTGGGCGAACGCGGCACGGAGTGGTGGACGCGCCCCGAGGCCGATCGGATCGCCGACGCCGAGCAGGCCCTGGCCGACCTGGACGCTCTGCCGTGACGACGATCCGTCCGCCGCGCCTGGACCGCATCCTGAACCTCATCGTGTTCGGCCCGGTGATGATCGGGACAGGAGTCGCACTCGCGAGCGTGGCCTTCGTACCCGGAGCATCGGCGCGGGTGTTCGTCTTCGTCCTCGGTGTCGCCTTCATCGCCGGCGGGACCTGGGCCACGGCCAGGCTCCGTCGCGTCGCCGTGCACCTGTCCGACGAAACCCTCCGGTACTCCGGCTTCCTGTCGTCGTGGACCGCACCGCGTGCGGGCATCACCGCGGTGCTCGACGACGCGTACGTCGAGTGGCGCGACGATCGCGGTGTCGGCCACCGACGGCAGATCTGGCTGCTGACCCGAGCATGGGAGGACGACGGCACGAGGTTCGCCCCGCTCTGGCGCTGGCGACGCGAGGCGCTCCTCGAGGTGCGGGCGTGGGCAGCGACTCACGAAGTCCGAAACGTCCCATGACGCCCGCGGTGGAAAGCGGAATCGGGCGTACCTGGTCGGAAGTTCCGACCAGGTACGCCCGATTCGACCAGGTACGCGGCGAGCCTCGTCAGCCCTCGGTGTGGCCTAAGGACGGCTCGAGGAGCAGGTGGGCCGTGCGGGATGCCGACGCGTGCAGCTCGAGGACGAGGAGGTCGTTCCGGCCTGAGCGCAGGACCGGGCCGGGGATCGCCAGGGTCTGCTGCGGGCCGCGCGACCAGTACCGGCCGAGGCAGAACCCGTTCACCCAGGCGACACCCTTGCGGAAGCCGTCGAGCGCCAGGTAGCGGTCGTCCACCGCGTCGAGGTCGAACGACCCTGCGGCGAACGTCGGCCCGGCGAGCACCTCGCCGTCCGTCGGCTCCACCGCGGACAGCGCATCGAGGGCGGACGGTGCGATCGGGTCGAGCGCCAACGGTGCCGCGGTCCAGCGCGACAGCGGGACACCGTCGACGGCGACTCCGCCGATCAGGCCCTTCGGTTCGCCGATGCGGATGCCGTAGTCGACCCGGCCCTGGTCCTCGACGAGCAGTTCGAGCGTGCCGGTCACCGGCGGCAGGACGACGGCGCGGTCGTGGTGCTCGCGCTCCAGGACGCCGACGACTACGCCGTCGACGGACACGATCGCGCGGTCGCGGACCTCTTCCCCGATGGTCAGCACTCCGCCGGTCGGCAGGTCGACCTCGGCCCGGTACAGGACGAAGCCGCTGGCCGCACCGAGTGCGTCGAACGTCGGCGGCTCGTCGTGCGCCGACCACGTCGTGAGCGTGGGCAGCAGGGAGCGGAGCGACGCGACGCGGTCGAGGCGGACGGCGAGGTCCGTGGCGGGGGTGATCCGGGCCTCCAGGCCGACTCCGTCCGCCGCATCGGACGCGAGTCGACCCGACCCGCCCGGCTCCATCGACGCCGGCAGCGGCGGGACGGGCGCGTAGCGCTCGATGACCGCGCGGAAGGCGTGGAACTTCGAGGTGGGCCGACCAGCTTCGTCGAGCGGGGCGTCGTAGTCGTACGACGTCGCGATCGGACGGTAGACGCCCTTGTCGTTGGCGCCGTTGGTGAAGCCGAAGTTCGTGCCACCGTGGAACATGTAGATGTTCACCGAGCCGCCGGCGGCGAGCAGGACGTCGAGGTCCGCAGCGCTGTCCGCGGCCGAGGTGGTGTGGTGGTGCTCGCCCCAGCTGTCGAACCAGCCGTCCCAGAACTCCGAGCACATCAGGGGGCCGGTCGGCTGGGCCTGCCGCAGGCGCTCGAGGCGCGCCGCGGACCGCGAGCCGAACGAGCCGGTCTTGTGCAGCGACGGTAGCGAACCGTCCTCGAGCATCGTGCCCATCGGCTGGTCGACGCTCGTGAACGGGACGGTCAGCCCGATGTCTCGGTGCATCTGCTCGAGTGCACGCAGGTACTCGGGGTCGGAGCCGTAGGCGCCGTACTCGTTCTCGACCTGCACCTGGACGATGGGCCCGCCCTGGTCGATCTGCCGCGGAACCAGCACGGGGGCCAGGTGCTGCAGGTACGTCTGGACCGCCGCGAGGAACCCGGGCTCGTTGCGCCGGACGCCCACGGAGCCGTCCGTGAACAACCAGTACGGCAGGCCGCCGTTGGTCCACTCCGCGCAGATGTACGGGCCGGGGCGGACGATGGCGCGCATCCCCTCGGCAGCGACCAGGTCGAGGAACCGGCCGAGGTCGAGCCCGCCCGAAAGGTCGAAGACCCCGGGCGACGGCGCGTGCGCGTTCCAGGCGACGTAGGTCTCGATGGTGTTGAGGCCCATCAGCTTCGCCTTGCGGATCCGGTCGGCCCACAGGTCGGGGTGCACGCGGAAGTAGTGGATCGCACCGGACAGCACGCGGTGCGGCTCGCCGTCGAGCAGGAAGTCGGTGTCGCCGATGGCGAATCGCATGAGATGACTCTTTCAGACAGCGGGGTCGTGCGGACGATGTCCGCACGACCCCGGGGAGTTGGTGCCGGTGCTACTTGGTCGAGACCGTGAAGCCCTGGTCCTTGCCGTACTTGGCGAGGGCCTTCTGCCAGGCCTCGAGGCCGGCGTCGAGCGAGGTGCCGTTCTCGTACGCCTGACCGACGGTGTCGGCGTAGACGCTGTTCGCGTAAACCTGGTACGGCAGGTAGGTGAAGTCGTTGTCCGAGGACTTCGACGCGTCGACGAGCACCTTGTTGATCTGCTGCCCACCGAAGTAGGACGGCTTCTCGTCGAGGAAGGCCGACGAGTCGAGGTCAGCGGTCGTCGAGGGGAACCCGCCGGACTTCATGAAGACGCCGGTCGACTCCTTGGACGAGTTCAGCCACTTCAGGAAGCCCGCGGCGAGGGCCGGGTTCTTCGACTGCTTCATGACGACCTCGGCGCTGCCGCCGTTGTTCGCGGTCTGGGCGGTGCCGCCGTCGTAGGTCGGCATCGGGGCGACGCGCCAGTCACCCGAGGCCTGGGCGACGCCGGACTCCAGGTTGCCGGGCATCCAGGCGCCGGTGATCATCGTGGCGATCTCACCGTTGCCGAGCTGCTTGTACCAGTCGTCGGTCCAGCCGACGGTCTTCGACAGCAGGCCCTGCTCGACGAGCTCGTTCCAGGTGCTCGTCCACTTCTTCGAGCCCTCGTCCTGCAGGTTGATGGTCACCTTGTCACCGTCGGTGGTGAACGGGGTACCGCCGGCCTGGGCGATCATGCTCGTGGTGAAGCCGGCGTCGCCGGAGTCGGCCGCGATGTAGGCGTTCGGGTCGGCCTCGTGCAGCTTCTTCGCGGCGGCGACGTACTCGTCCCAGGTCTTCGGCACGGCGATGTCGTGCTTGTCGAAGACCGTCTTGTTGTAGAACAGCGCCATGGGGCCGGAGTCCTGCGGCAGGCCGTAGACCTTGTCGTCGATCGACACCGAGCTCCAGGTGCTCTTCGCGAACTTGTCCTCGAGCGAGTCGAAGCCGTAGCCGGACAGGTCGAGCAGCGAGTCGGACAGGGCGAACTGCGGCAGCGCGAAGTACTCGACCTGGGCGACGTCGGGGGCGCCCGAGCCGGCCTTCACGGTGTTCTGGAGCTTGGTGTACTGGTCGGCGCCGGTGCCGGCGTTGACGAGCTTGACCTTCACCTTGGGGTACTGCTTCTCGAACGCGGCGACCTGGGCCTTGGCGGAGGGGGTCCACGACCAGTAGGTCAGGGTGCCACCGTCCTTCAGTGCCTTGGTGATGTCGTCGGACGAGCCACCGGACGACGAGCCGCCGGTCGCGCAGGCGGCGAGGGCGATCGTGGCGGTGACGCCGATGGCGAGGGCGCTGAGCCCGCGCCGGAGACGCTTGTTCATGGGGGTGCCTTTCACTTCTTCGTGGAGAGGGGGGTAGGGCTGCTGCGTTCCGGACCGGATGGCGCGTGGCGAGGTCGCCACGGGCCTCCCGTCCGACGGATCAGGCCTTGACGGACCCGGCCGCGAGGCCGGACTGCCAGAAGCGCTGGAGGAAGAGGAACGCGACCACGATCGGGATGATCGTGAGGAGCGATCCCGTGACGACGAGGTTGTAGATCGGCTGCGCACCGGACCCGGTGGCCTGGGCGTTCCACTGGTTCAGGCCGACCGTCAGGGGGTACCACTTCGGATCGCTCAGCATGATGAGCGGCAGGAAGTAGTTGTTCCAGGTGGCGACGACCGCAAAGAGCAAGACGGTCACGACACCGGGAGCGAGCAGGCGGAGCGCGATGGTGAAGAAGATCCGGAACTCGCCGGCACCGTCCATGCGGGCGGCCTCGAGGAGCTCGGCGGGGATCGCGTCGACCGCGTAGGTCCAGATCAGGTACATGCCGAACGGGCTGATGAGCGACGGCAGGATGATCGACCACGGGGTGTTGGTCAGGCCGACCTGCGAGAAGAGCAGGAAGGTCGGGACCGCCAGGGCCGTGCCGGGGACCGCGATGGCACCGAGCACGATGGCGAACACCGCGCGGCGTCCGGGGAACTGGAACTTCGCCATGCCGTAGCCCGCGACGGTCGCGAGCAGGGTGGCGCCACCGGCACCGACGACCACGTAGAGCAACGTGTTGCCGAACCACTGCAGGAAGATGCCGTCGTTGTAGGTGACGGTGTCGACGATGTTCTGCCAGAGGTTGAAGTCCCCGCCGAACCAGAGCCCGAAGGTGGAGAGCAGCGACGCCTGCGTCTTCGTGCTGTTCACGAGCAGGTAGAACAGCGGCGCGAACGAGTAGACGACGAAGACGACCATGACCGCGGTCAGCAGGCCGGAACGCTTCGGCCTGCGTCCGTCGACGTGCTGCTCGGCCTTCCGCTCGGCCTTCCTGGAGGCCCGGGTCGAGCGGGTGCGCGGGTCGCGCTGCGTCGTGGTCGCCTCGGTGACCGTGGCCGGTCCGGCGGCGCCGGCCGCGGGGTGCTGGATGGTGCTCATCGGTTCTCCTGGCGGGTTCCGCGGACCTGGACGACGTAGGCGATCACCGCGGTGATCACGCCCATCACGATCGCGACGGTGGCGGAGTAGTTGAACTGCTGGCCGCTGAAGGACAGCGAGTAGGCGTACATGTTCGGGGTGAAGGCGCTGCCGATGACGTTCGGGGCCAGGGTCTTCAGCAGGTTCGGCTCGTTGAAGAGCTGGAAGCTGCCGATGATCGAGAAGATGGTGGCGATGACCATCGGGCCGCGCAGGGCCGGGAGCTTGATCGAGAAGACCGTGCGCAGGGGGCCGGCGCCGTCGAGCTCGGCGGCCTCGTACAGCTCACCGGGGACCGTGCGGAGTGCGGCGTAGAAGATCAGCATGTTGTAGCCGAGGAACTCCCACGTGACCACGTTGCCGATGGAGGTCAGCACCCAGGTGGGGCTGAACGGCTGCAGCAGGTCGATGCCGAGCGCGTCGTTCGCCGCACCGGTCAGGCCGAACTGGTTGCCGTAGATGAAGCCCCAGATCAGGGCCGCGACGACACCGGGGACGGCGTAGGGCAGGAACACCGCGATGCGGAAGAACGACGTGCCCCAGAGCCGTGCGCTGTCGAGTGCGAGGGCGGCGACGAGTGCGAGCCCGAGCATGATCGGCACCTGGACGACCAGGAAGATCGCGACCCGGCCGAACCCGGACCAGAACTTGGCGTCCTGGAAGAGCTGGACGTAGTTGGCGAACCAGACGAACTGGTTGCCGCCGATGAGCTGGTCGCGGAACAGGCTGAGCCAGAGGGCGTAGCCGATCGGGACGATGAGCATGGCGATCAGGACGACCACGAAGGGGCCGACGAACAGCCAACCGGTGTAGCGCCCCCGCGCCTTGGTCCGGCGACCTGCCGGGCGGGGGGCTGCCGGCTGCGCTGCGGCTGCCTCGCCGGGCCGCGCTGCGAGCGTGCTCATGTGACTCCTTCGTCTGCTGCGTTCGGGTGTCCGGTGTCTCGGCCGCGACCCGGGCCCGGTGACGGGCGCTCTGGCGGTCGCAGATGTTGACGTCAACATCGAACGTCAGGACGATAGCATGGCAACGTCAACATGCGCTAGCGTCCGGGAACGCAGACTGCGTGATCCCGCAACGGAAGGAGCTCGAGCCGATGACGACCGAGTCCCCCGCCGGCACCCGCCGCTCCCCCTCGATGGCCGCCGTCGCCGACGCCGCCGGGGTCTCGATGCAGACCGTCTCGCGCGTCGCCCGCGGGTTCGACAACGTCAGCCCGGACACCCGCGACCGCGTGCAGCGCGCCATGGACACCCTGGGCTACCGGCCCAACCGTGCCGCACGGGCTCTCCGATCGGGGCGCTTCCGCACCATCGGCGTGATCATGTTCACGCTCGCGTCCTTCGGCAACATGCGCACGCTCGAGGCGATCGCCGACGCCGCCGGGGCAGCGGACTTCACGATCACGCTGCTGCCGATGGCCTCGCGCACCGAAGAAGGCGTGCGCTCCGCGTTCTCCCGCCTGCACGAACAGGCCGTCGACGGCGTCGTGATCATCATCGAGTCGCACATCATCGACACGGCCGAGGTCGTGCTGCCCGACGGTGTGCCCATGGTCATCATCGACTCCACCGGCAGCACCGACCACCCGGCGATCGACACCGACCAGACCGACGGCGCGCGCCAGGCCACCCAGCACCTGCTCGACCTCGGCCACGAGACCGTCTGGCACGTCGCCGGACCGACCTCGTCGTACTCCGCCGCACGCCGGTTGGCCGCATGGCAGGACACCCTCGAGCGCGCCGGTCGGCTCGTCCCGCCGGTGTTCCACGGCGGCTGGAGCACCGACTCCGGCTACCGCGCCGGCCTGACCATCGCCGCACGCCCGGACATCACCGCCGTCTTCGCCGCCAACGACCAGACCGCGCTCGGAGTGCTCCGCGCCGCGCACGAGCTCGGGCGGTCCGTGCCGTCGTCGCTCAGCGTGGTGGGCTTCGACGACTCCCCCGAGTCCGACTCCTTCTGGCCGCCGCTCACCACCGTGCACCAGTCCTTCGACGAGGTCGGGCGCCGAGCCGTCGCGAACCTGCTCGCCCAGATCGACGGCGAGTCCGTGTCCTCCGCCCCCGATCTGGTGCCCGTGCGCCTGGTGGAGCGGGCGAGCACCGCGCCGCCGCCCGCCGCGCGCTGACGCGCTGCGCTGCGCGCCGCGCTGCGCTGCGCTGCGCTGCGCGCTGCGCACGTTTCGTGCCCAGCGACACCTCACGCGCGCCGCACCCCGTGAACTGTCGCCCAGCCCGTGATCTCGCGCACGCGCCGGACGGGAGGCCCGGCGCCAGCCCGCCACGGTCCTCCCGTCCGCCAGCCGCGCACGTTTCGTGCCCAGCGACACCTCACGCGCGCCGCGCCCCGTGAACTGTCGCCCGGCCCGTGAAGTCGCGGCCGGCGCCCCGCGCCCCGCACGAACGAGCAGAGGACGTCGGGCGCGAGCGCCCGACGTCCTCTGTGCTCACTCGACGCCCGCCGCAGCGAACGCCGAGGCGTCTCAGCCGATCGACACGGCGGTCCAGGACACGGGCGGCAGCTCGATCGTGATGGTGTCGCCGTCGCGGCTGACCGTCTCGTTCGTGCGGAGCCCGACGCGCTCGGTGGACGAGAGGTCGTTCACGGCGTGGATGTCGTCGTCCCAGACGCCCTCGGCACGGACGTCGCCCGAGGCCGCCAAGCCCGCGAGGTCGATCGTGACGGTGGTCGACTCGGACGGGTGGCGGTTGATGAGGAAGACCGCTGCCTTGCCGTCCTCGGTCACGGTGGCGGCCGAGTCCACGACCGGCACCTCGCCGTACTTGCCGCCGTCGACGGTGTCACCCGAGGCCTTGACCTGCAGCGACGTGCCGTTCGCCAGGCGCGACGTCACCGAGAACGGGAAGAACGTCGTCTGGCGCCAGGCCGGGCCGCCGGGCTCGGTCATGATCGGGCCGATGACGTTGACGAGCTGCGCGAGCGAGGCCGAGGCGACGCGGTCCGCGTGGCGGAGCAGCGAGATGAGCAGCCCACCCACGACGACGGCGTCGGCGACGGTGTAGACGTCCTCGAGCAGACGCGGGGCGACGGGCCACTCGTCGAGCGTGAACTCGGCGGCCTGCTCGTGCCACTTCGTGATCGACCAAACGTTCCACTCGTCGAACGAGATGTCGATGCGCTTGTCGGACTTCTTCTGCGCCTGCACGTGGTCGGCAGCGGTGGTGACCGTCTTGATGAAGTGGTCCATGTTGACGCCGGCGGCGAGGAACGACGGCAGGTCGTTGTCCTCTTCGTAGTAGGCGTGCGCGGAGATGTAGTCCACGTCGTCGTAGGTGTGCTCGAGGACGGTGCGCTCCCACTCGCCGAACGTCGGCATCGACGCTCCGGACGAACCGCAGGCAACCAGCTCGAGGTCGGGCTGGATCTGGCGCATGGCCTTCGCGGTCATGGCGGCGAGCTTGCCGTAGTCCTCGGCGTTCTTGTGGCCGAGCTGCCACGGGCCGTCCATCTCGTTGCCGAGGCACCACATCTTGATGGCGAAGGGCTCCTGGCGCCCGTTGGACTTGCGGTACTCGGACAGTGCGGTGCCGGCGTCGATGTTCGCGTACTCGAGCAGCTCGATCGCCTCGGCGGTGCCACGTGTGCCGAGGTTCACGGCGAGCATGAGTTCCGAGCCGACCTGGTCGAGCCAGTGCTGGAACTCGTGCAGGCCGACCTCGTTGGTCTCGGTCGAGTGCCAGGCCAGGTCGAGGCGCTTCGGGCGCTGCTCGACGGGGCCGACGCCGTCCTCCCACTTGTAGCCCGAGACGAAGTTGCCGCCGGGGTAGCGGATGGCGGAGACGCCGAGTTCCTTGACGAGCTCGACGACGTCCTTCCGGAAGCCGTGCTCGTCGGCGGTCTCGTGCGCGGGCTCGTGGATGCCGTCGTAGACGTGGCGGCCGAGGTGCTCGACGAACCCGCCGAACAGGCGACGTCGCACCGGCCCCACGGTGAACGCGGCGTCGAGGACGAGGTGTGTGCGGGGCATGGATCTCCTTCGATCGTGCGAGAGCGGGTACTGCGGGTCGTGCGGTGCGCGGGCTCGATCCGGCGCCAGGGGTAGCGAAGCGGACCGTTACGAAAGTGAGCGCTCACCTGACCGAAACGCTACCGGGTTCCACGGCGACGCGAAAGGGGTGGCGGATGATCTTCGCGAGCGCTAATGTGAGCGCTCACGGAGCACCGACCCACGGCTCTCGTGCACGGAGCAGCAGTGTTCCGCGAACGGAGCAGCGATGCTCCGGCGGGAGCACCGACCCTGCTCCCGAGCCCGGCCCATCCCGATGGAGTGATGCCATGCCGAACCGCCCAGCAACACCCGCGTCGCGCCTCTCGCGCCGCGGCTTCCTCGCCGCAGGAGCGGCGGCCGCGACGGTCCTGCCGCTCGCCGCGTGCTCGAGCCCGATCGCGGCCGGCCTGGCCGGCAGCGCCCTCAACCCCGAGACGCTCGTCTTCTGGAACCTCTTCGGCGGCGGTGACGGCCTCCGCATGCAGGCGATGGAGGACGGCTACGCGAAGCAGCACGGCGGATCGAGCTCGCTACAGGCCACCACGTTCGCGTGGGGCAACCCGTACTACTCGAAGCTGACACTGGCCACCGTCGGGAACAAGCCGCCGGACGTCGCGGTCGCCCACCTGACCCGCGCGAAGCCACTGTGGGACGGCGACCTGCTCGACCCGATCACGTCCGAGGACCTGGCGAGCGTCGGCCTCAGTGCCGCCGACTTCAACCAGAAGGCGTGGACCGCGCAGAAGACCGACGGCAACAACATCGCCATCCCGCTCGACACCCACCCCTTCGTGCTCTTCTACAACGTTGATGTGTGCAAGAAGGCGGGCCTGCTCGACAGCGACGGCAACCTCAAGGACCTGTCCGGCATGGACACGTTCGAGAGTGCCCTCGCCGCGGTCGCGAAGGTCACCGGCGGCACCGCGCTCAACGTCGCCAACGTCGTGCCGGAGACCGCCACCCCGTGGCGCTTCTTCTGGACGATGTACAACCAGATCAACGACGCGACCCCGTTCATCAGCGACGGCGGCGCGAAGCTCACCGTCAACGAGGACGCCTACAACGAGGTCACCAGCCGCACCCAGAAGTGGGTCAAGCAGGGTTGGATGAACAAGGCGCTCGACTACGCCACGGCACAGTCCCTGATGTTCGACGGCAAGGCCGGCTTCTTCATGCAGGGCGAGTGGGAGATCAGCACGGCGCAGTCCATCAAGGGACTGAAGTTCGGCATGGCCCCGATCCCGCAGCTCTACGACAAGCCCGCGACGCAGGCGGACTCGCACACCTTCGTGCTGCCGAAGAAGGACCGCACGCCGGAGCAGCGCAAGCAGCACATGCTCTTCATCAAGCAGATGCTCGAGCAGAGCCTGACCTGGGCCGAGGGTGGGCACGTCCCCGCCTACATCCCGACCTTCGACAGCAGCGCCTACAAGGAGCTCAAGCCACAGTCGAACTACGCGGCCGCAGCCGAGACCGCCGTGTTCGACGACCCCGCCTGGTACGGCGGCTCCGGCTCGACCTTCGAGGGCACCGTCGGCGCCCAGCTGGCACTCGTGCAGCAGGGCAGCTCGTCGCCCGCACAGGCGCTCAGTGCCATCAAGTCGCAGCTCGCAACCTACCTGAACACCCCGAGCCCGCTGTGACCGGGCACACGACCGCCCGGCTCGTACGCTCCGGGCACACGACCGCCCGGCTCGTACGCTCCGGGCACACGACCCACGCGATCGCCGTGAACACCGCGCGAAAGGCACGATGACGTGACCACAGCACCTGTCCTCGACCGGCCCACGGACGCGGCCACCGCGTCGCGTCCGCGCCGGAACCGCACCTACGGCACCAGCCTCACCCGTGGCCAGGGCCGCAGCGGCTGGCTCTTCCTCGCCCCGTTCGGCCTGTTCTACGCGGCCTTCCTGCTCGGCCCGACGGTCTGGATGATCGTCTCGAGCTTCTTCAACACCTCGACCGTGCGCACGGGCCTCGGCAGCTTCGCCGGGTTCGCGAACTACGCCGAGATGCTCGGACGCTCCGACTTCTGGTCGTCGCTCTGGCACACGCTGCAGTTCACGCTCTACACGACGCCGCCGCTCGTCATCCTCGCGTTCGTCTTCGCCGTCCTGACGAACCGGATGAACCGCGGCCAGTGGTTCTTCCGACTGGCGTTCTTCCTGCCGTTCATCCTGCCGTCGGCGACGATCTCGCTCATCTGGGTGTTCATCTTCACGCCGGCGACCGGCCTGTGGGCGAGCATGCAGTCGGCCATCGGCCTCACCCCGGGCTCCGGCATGCTGTCCAGCCCGAACACCGCGATGATCGGTGTCGCGATCGCCACCGTCTGGTGGACCCTCGGCTTCAACTTCGTGCTCTACCTGGCCGGCCTGCAGGAGATCCCGCGCGAACTGTACGAAGCGGCCGCCGTCGACGGTGCGTCGAACTGGCAGCAGATCAAGTCGATCACGCTGCCGCTGCTCGGCCGCACCACGACGCTGGTCATCCTGTTGCAGATCATCGCGAGCCTGAAGATCTTCGACCAGGTGTACCTGATGACGAACGGCGGACCGGGCATCTCCACCCAGGTCTCGCTGCAGCTCATCACGGGCGTCGGCTTCACCGACAACCGACTCGGTGCCGCCTCGGCAGCGTCGGTGCTCCTGTTCATCGTGATCGTCGCGATCGCGGTCATCCGGCAGCTCGTCGAGCGCGCTGCCGCCAAGCGAGAGATCGGGGCCTGACATGACCGCCACCGAGAGCATCACCACCGGCCGCGCCAAGCTCCGCACCGGCGTCTCGGCCGCCGCCCCCGCGAACGCCGCCAAGATCGGCGTCTCCGGCAAGGGCTTCAACCTGGTCGCCGGGATCATCCTGATCGTCTTCGCGATCATCTGGCTCATCCCCAGCCTGTTCGCCCTGAAGACGTCGCTGTCCGACAACGGCGTCGCCGCCCTCGGCGCGAACTCGATCCTGTCGAACTGGAACCCGACGCTGCACTCGTACGCGTCGCTGTTCCAGGCCGGCGACATCTGGAACTGGTACCTCGCCAGCGCCATCACGAGCGTCATCACGGCCGTCCTGACGGTCATGTTCGCCTCGATGGCGGCGTTCGCGCTGTCCCGCCTGGTGTTCCGCGGTCGGAACATCGCGTTCCTGCTCATCATCCTCGGCATCATGATCCCGACGCAGGTCCTGATCATCCCGATCTTCCAGGAGCTCAACGCCGTCGGCCTGCTGAACACCTACTGGTCGGTCATCTTCCCGCAGGTGCCCGCCGTGATCGCGGTGTTCATCTTCAAGCAGTTCTTCGACGGGATCCCGAAGGAGCTGGAGGAAGCGGCACGCATCGACGGTGCCAACATCTGGAAGATCTACTGGTCGGTCATCCTGCCGCTGTCGCGTCCGGTGATCGCCGCGGTGACGATCCTGACCTTCGTCGGTGTCTGGAACAACCTGCTGCTGCCGCTGTTCGTGCTGTCGAACCCGGACCTCATGACGATCCCGGTCGGGCTCGCCACGGTCCAGGGCAGCTTCGGTCAGCGCTACGCGGACATCCAGGCCGGAGCGATCCTGGCGGCGTTGCCGCTGATCATCCTCTACCTGATCTTCCAGCGGCAGATTGTGGAGGGCGTGACGGGTTCCGGCCTCAAGGGCTGACGCCACCCCACGACGGACGGGAGGCCCGGTGCCAGCTGGCACCGGGCCTCCCGTCCGTCGTGCTGGTCGCGTCTCAGGCGCGGGCGTAGCTGGCGGAAACGGGCGTACCTGGCGAGAAGTTTCGTGACGGTACGCCCGGAAGCACCAGGCATCGCACGCGTCATGGGAAGGAACGGGCACCGCTCAGGCGGAGACGGACTCCTTGGCCTCGTGCTTCCAGAAGCCCGAGAACGTGATGCGCGCCTTCGGCAGACCCGCACGGTGCAGGTGCCGGCGGCCCTCGGTGGCGAGGGTCGACTCGCCGACCACGAAGGCGTACCCGCGGTCGTCGACGGGCACGTGCCGCTGCAGTTCGGCGAGCGCCGCGCGGCCCGGGACGGCGTGGTGGTCGACTTGGTCGCGGACGATCCACGTGACCGTGACCCCGGCCGGTGCGTCGATCTCGCGGACGTCGCCGGCGGTGGGGACCTCTTGGATGATGCGGCCGACGGCGTCCCGGGGCAGTGACGCGGCGATGCCGAGCACGCCGGGCAGCCCGGTCTCCTCGGCCGCGATGACGATCTCGCTGGTGTCGTCCGGGTAGTCGAAGATGCAGCCCTGGTCGAGCATCGCCAGCTGGTCGCCGGGGCGGGCACCGCAGGCCCAGATCGCGGCACGGCCCTCGGGCTCGCCGTCGGCGTCGGTGTGCACGACGAAGTCGATGTCCATCTCGGCGGTGCCGTCGGGCATCGGGCGGAACGCGGCGACGGTGTAGTTCGCGCAGTGCGGGCGGACGTCCTCGGGGATGGCCAGGAACGTCGGCCACCACTTCTTGCCGTCGAGGTCCGGCATCCGGAACGCGTCCTGGTCCGGACGCCCGGTGAACAGGCGGAACCAGTGGTCGAAGCCGAGGAACGGGAACTCGTGCAGGTCGCCGCCGGTGACGGTGACGCGCTGCATCGACGGCGTCGTGCGCTCGGTCCGCAGGACCCGGGCACGGAAGAGCCGGGGATTCTCGGGCAGGAGCCGCGGAGTCTTCGCCATGAGGCAAGGCTAACCTAAGATGTTCTCCGTGCCAGCCCCCTCCCCTGCCCTGGCTTCCGTCTCGGAGGCCCGCACCGCCGATGCGTCAGCAGCCCTCGGTGTCCACCGCACCGCCGTCCGTCGCCGCGTCCTGGTGATCGCCGGACTGGTCGTCGTGCTGGTCCTGGTGGCGGTCGCGAGCATGCTCCTCGGCAGCAACCGGATCGGCGTCGACCGGGTGCTCGACGGCCTGTTCCGGACCGGGTCGACCACCGACGAGGCGATCGTCTGGGGCTCCCGGATCCCGCGCACGCTCATCGGTGCCGCGGTCGGTGCGGCGCTGGGGATCGCGGGACTCCTGATGCAGGGACACACGCGCAACCCGCTCGCCGACCCCGGACTGTTCGGGGTCTCGTCGGGCGCCGGGCTCGCCGTCGTCCTCGGCGTCTACGTGTTCGGGGTCACGAGCACCGGCGCGACGGTGTGGTTCGCCCTCGGCGGTGCGCTGGTCGCGAGCGTCGTGGTGTTCTCGGTGACCATCGCGGGCAGCGGGACGGCGAGCCCGGTGCCCCTCGCCCTCGCGGGCGCCGCCGTCTCGGCCCTGTTGGGCGCGCTGACCTCGTTCGTCGTCCTGACCGACCAGGACTCGCTCGACGCGTACCGGCTGTGGGTCGTCGGTTCCCTCGCCGCACGACAGCTCGACATCCTCGGGGCAGTGTGGCCGTTCCTGGTCGCCGGGCTGGTGCTCGCGATCCTGAACGTCCGGGCACTCGATGCGCTCGGGCTCGGCTCGGACCTGGCCAAGGGCCTGGGCGAGAACGTGCTCGTCGCGCGGCTCGTCGGGCTCGGGGCCATCACGTTGCTCGCAGCCGGTGCGACCGCCGCCGCCGGGCCGATCGGCTTCGTCGGCCTGACCGTGCCGCACGTCGCCCGAGCCCTCGTCGGCACCGGTCACCGGTGGACCCTGCCGGTCTCCGGGCTCGTCGGAGCGGCGCTCGTGCTGCTCGCCGACGTCGTCGGACGCCTGATCGGCGGGTTCTCGGAGGTCGAGGTCGGCATCGTCCTGGCCGTCATCGGCGGCCCCGTGTTCGTCGCCGTCGCCCGTCGCCGATCGCTGGTGTCCCTGTGACGGGCGCTGCGGTCCGCGCGCCCGGCCGTTCCGGTGTCCGCATCGGTCCGATCGGCCTCGCCTGGCGCCCGCGGGTGTTCTGGTACACGGTGGCCTCGCTCGGTCTGGTCCTGGCGCTCGTCGTCCTCGGTGTGGCGATCGGCTCGACCTGGATCGCCCCGGGCATCGTGCTCCGCTCCCTGGTCGGGCTCGAGACCGGCCCGGACGGCTTCATCATCACCACACTCCGGCTGCCCCGTGTCCTCACCGGAGCGCTCGTCGGGCTGACCCTCGGCATCGCCGGCGCACTGACCCAGACCTTCACGCGGAACCCCCTGGGCACCCCGGACATCATCGGCGTGACGTCGGGCGCGAGCGTCGGCGCCGTGGCGGCCATCGTGCTCGGCGGGGGCACGTACTCGGTGTCCTCGATCGTGCTCAGCGGCGGGATCCCGGTGGCCGCGACGATCGGTGCGCTCGTCGCAGCCGCCGTCGTCTACGGGCTCGGCTGGCGCGGCGGGGTGCAGAGCTACCGGCTCATCCTGGTCGGCATCGGCGTGAGCGCGACCCTCGACGCCGTGACGAGCTACCTGCTCGTCCGCGCCAAGATCACCATCGCGACCGCGGCGTCGCAATGGCTCGTCGGCAGCCTGTCGAGCACCTCGTGGTCGAGCGTCTGGCCGCTGCTGATCGTCGCCGCGGTCGCGGTGCCGATCGCCCTGGCGACGAGTGCGGCGCTCGGCATCGGACAGCTCGGTGACGAGGTCGCGACCGGGGTGGGGCTCGCCGTCCAGCGGCACCGCCTGCTCGTGATCGCCCTGGCCGTCGTGCTCACCGCCGCCGCCGTCGCCGCTGCGGGACCGGTCGGTTTCGTCGCGTTCGTGGTACCGCAGGTCGGACTCCGGCTGGCCGGCACGAACCGTCCGCCCCTGCTGCTCGCCGGTCTGCTCGGCGCAGCGCTCGTCCTCGCCGCGGACCTGCTGTCCCGATCGGCGTTCCCGTGGCAGGTGCCCGTCGGCATCATCACGACCGTGATCGGTGCCCCGTACCTGATCTGGCTCCTCATCCGTCACCGCAAGGAGATGTCCCGATGACTCCCCCGTCGACACCCCCGTCCACCCCGGTCCTCGAAGCCCGCGGCCTGTCCGTCGGCTACGACCGACACCCCGTGCTGACCGACCTCGACCTGCGCATCGAGCGCGGCACCGTGACGACGTTCCTCGGCGCGAACGGCTGCGGCAAGTCGACCCTGCTCAAGGCCTTCGGGCGAGTGCTGAAACCGCAGTCCGGCGAAGTCCTGCTCGACGGTGCCCCGATCCGCAAGGAACCGAACCGCCAGGTCGCGCGGAAGCTCGCGATCCTGCCGCAGTCCCCCGTCGCTCCTGCGGGCACGAGCGTGCTCGACCTGGTGATGCGCGGCCGCAACCCGCACCAGTCGTGGGCGAAGCCCTGGACCGCGGACGACGCCGACGTGGCGGAGCAGGCCATCGCGGCGACCGGGCTGACCGACGTCGCGCACCGCGACGTCGCGAGCCTGTCGGGCGGGCAGCGCCAGCGTGCGTGGATCGCCCTGGTGGTCGCGCAGCAGGCCGACACGCTGCTGCTCGACGAGCCGACGACCTACCTGGACCTCGCACACCAGCTCGAGGTCCTGCGCCTGGTGCGCCGACTCAACCGCGAGCAGGGCTCCACCATCGTGATGGTCCTGCACGACCTGTCGCTCGCGGCCCGGTTCTCCGACCGGCTCGTCGTCCTGCACGACGGCGGCGTCGCCGCCGACGGTGCACCGCACGAGGTGCTGACCCCCGGGTTGCTCGAGCGCGCCTTCGGGCTGCACGCGCGCGTGTTCCCGGACCCCGTGACCGGCGCCCCGATGATCGTGCCCGAGGCCGACGAGCACGACCCGTCGCTGCACCGTGAACGCGACACCGTGCTGGCGGGCGCGTCAGACTTAGGTTAGCCTCTCCTAACGTGAAGCTCTCCCGACGCGGCTCCCTCCGAGCCACCCTCCTGACCTCTGTGGCCGTCTCGGCCCTCCTCCTCGCCGGCTGCTCGAGCACCGACTCGAACGACTCCGACGGTGACACCTCGGCGTCGAAGGCCTGGTCCTACGAGGACGCCACCGGCACGACCGTCAAGGTCGACCACACGCCGAAGCGCGTCGTCGTGCTGAACGACATCGCGATCTCGTTCATCGAGTACGGCCTGAAGCCGGTCGGCACCTTCGGCCAGCTGACCATGGCGAAGGACGCCCGGTTCGACGACCTGGACACCGACGGCATCACGCAGCTCGGCACCGGGTACGGCGACATCGACCTCGAGAAGCTCGCCGCACTGAAGCCCGACCTGGTCGTGACCTCGGTGTACCCGACCGACGAGAAGGGCACGCTCGACGACACGCAGCCCGGCTACGGCTTCAAGGACAACGAGCAGGAGAAGCAGATCGAGGCCATCGCGCCGGTCGTCCAGGTCAAGTGGGGCGGCAAGGGCGAGGACGTCATCGAGAAGATCGCCGACCTGAGCGAGTCCCTCGGTGCCAAGGAGTCGACGATCGAGGCCGCCGAGAAGCGCTTCGACACCGCCGGCGACGAGCTCGAGAAGGTCGCGAAGGAGCAGGACCTTTCGGTCGTCTCCATGTACGCCGACGGTGACGGCGCCTACGTCACCCGCCCGACCGACGAGCCGCTGCTGCAGATGTACTCGTCGTTCGGCGTCGACTTCGTGAACCCGAAGCCGAAGGGCTTCTACTGGGGCATCTACTCGTGGGAGAACGCGGGCCAGATCAAGGCCGACGTGCTGCTGCTGTCGCAGCAGGGCTACCAGGTCGCGGACCTCGAGAAGCAGCCGACCTTCGCCGACAACGCGGCGCTCGAGGCCGGCCAGGTGCACAGCTTCACCTTCCCGGCGCTCGACTACGCCTCGCAGGCCGGCTACATGACGGAGCTCGCGGGCTGGCTCGAGGACAGCAAGAAGCTGTCCTAGACGCAACCGGAAAGCAGACGGGAGGCCCGTTGCCAGCTGGCAACGGGCCTCCCGTCTGTCCGTGGTGCGTTCTCTAACACGTGCCCCGCCTGGTGTCGTCAGCCCACTGGCAAGGCGGCGTTCACCGCGGTCTGCGCATCGCGCCAGACCGCTGCGCGGGACCCCGCGTAGGTGCTGCCCTGACCGTTCGAGTAGTACCGCAGGTTGTGCTTCCCGCCGTCGGTGTTGCCCTGCCAGTACGCGGTCACAGCGCGCGAGCTCCCGCCGACCAACCACACCTGGTCGGCGGCGTCGGCCGTACCGGTCTTGCCGAACAGCGTGGTGCCGTCCGGGGTCTGGCCGCCGCTCGCCGTGCCGCCCCGGAACGCGCCCTGCATGACCTCGAAGGCCGTCGCCGCGGTCTGCGGCGAGACGGCCTGCGAGCAGGTGCGCGGCTGCCCGCCGAGCTCCGTGCCGTCCGGTGCGGTCACCTGGTCGATGACGACCGGCGCGCAGTAGCGACCACCGTTCGCGACGCCCGCGTACGCCGCCGCCATCGTCAGCGGCGCGATGCTCTCGGTGCCGAGCAGCGACGCGGGGTTCCACGGCAGCTCGCCGCCGGCGGCCAGGTGCACACCGAGGCGCTTCGCGACGTCGCGGATGTCGCACAGGTCGAGCTGCGCGGCCATCGACTGGTAGGCGGCGTTCACGGACTGGGCCGTGGCCGAGCGGACCGAGTACGGCCCCTTCTGGCCGGGCGAGTCGTTCTTCGGCTGCCAGAAGGCCGTCGTCTGCTCGCCGCACGCCGTCCACGTGCTCTGCGGGTGCGGGGTGCCGTTCACGACCGTATCCGGGCTGCGGCCGGCCTCGAGCCACGCCAGCAGCGTGAACATCTTGTACGTCGAGCCGGTCTGGAAGCCCGTCGCGTCGCCGTCGGCCTGGTCGACGGCGTAGTTCAGCGACGTCGCCGTCGGTGGCGCCTGCTCAGACCGGTCGTAATCGGTGTTCTGCGCCATCGTGAGCACCCGGCCGGTGCCCGCCTCGACGGTGTTCAGCGTCGCGCCCAACGCGAGACGAGTCTCGGTCTTCGGGTCGTACCGGTCGAGCAGTTCCTTCTGCTTCGCGTTCAGGTCGAGGTCGAGCGTCGTCTGGATGCGGTACCCACCCGTCCGCCAGGCGTCGGCGCGCTGCTGCTTCGTCGCTCCGAGCTGCGGCAGACGTGCGGCGACGCGCTTGGCGTAGTCGCAGAAGAACTCCGCCCCGGTCTCGACGGCCTCGCACCCCTGCTGCGGCGCGGTGATCCGGACGTAGTCGGCCAGCCGCGACAACCGTGCCGTGCGGTACTCGTCGGTCGTCAGGTGTCCCTGCTCGTGCATCGAGCGGAGGATCACGTTCCGCCGCGCGGCGTTGTCGCGGTAGTGGTCCGGCGTGGACAGGTCGCGGCGCTCCGGCCACTGCACGATCGCGATGAGCGATGCCGCCTCGGCCGGGGTCAGGTCGGTGGCGGACTTGCCGTAGTAGTGCTGCGCGGCCGACTGCACGCCGTAGGTCTGGTCGCCGAAGTAGGCGATGTTCAGGTACGCCGTCAGGATCTGCTCCTTGGTGTACTTCTTCGCCAGGCCGATCGCGAGCTTCATCTCGGCGAGCTTCCGCTGCGGCGACCGCTTCGTCGCCTCCTTGTAGCCGGCCTCCTGCTCCTCGAGCGTCGGCAGCTCGCTCGCCCGCTGGATCTTGATGTTGCGCACGAGCTGCATCGTGAGCGTCGAGCCACCCGAACCGCCCTCGCCCTGCGACGCGGCGACGCTCACCAGGGAGCGGACCATCGACGTCGCGTCCACACCACCGGTCTCGTAGAACCGCTTGTCCTCGCCGTCGACCGCGGCGTGCTTCAGCTGGTCGCTGATCTGGTCGAACGACAGCTCCGGCCGGTCCTGCGCCCACACGTTCGCCAGGTGCACCGGTTCGCCACCGCGGTAGGCCCAGACCTGGTTGCGCTGCGGCAGGTCCCCGATCTCGATGTGCTCCGGCAGCGACTCGAACACCCCGATCGCCGACGTCGTGCTCACCCCGGCGACCGCGATCATCGGCGTCACGCCGACCCCGATCATCAACCCGGCGAGCACACTGCCGCCCACGAAGCCGAGCGCGGCTCCCCCTGCACGTCTCATCGTCATCGCTCTGGATCCCCCGTGGTGCATCACCGCACCGATCTGGCGCGGTAGTTCGGGAGCGTCCCAGCCGTTCTCGGGCGGTCGCCGGGACTTCGCCGCGGAACACCGCCGTGTCCGCTGGGAATGCGCCCGTCGTGACGGGATCGTGACGTCAGTGGGTCGAGTGGTCACCTTGCGTCGCCGGGATGGTGCCTGCGAGCAGGTCGAGCACGCCGTCCGGGAACACCGGGACGTCCGTGTCGACGGGTACCCAGCGCACCGGGCCGCCCTCGTCCAGCACCACGAGTTCAGCGTCCAGCGGCACCGCGTCCAGCTCCGCCGACCGGACGGCGAACACGTGGACGTACTCGTGCCCGGGCTGCCCCTCGTACTCGAACAGGTTCTCGAGGACACCGAGCAGCCGGACCTCGTCGAGGGCGACGTCGAGCTCCTCGCGGAACTCGCGACGGAGCGCCTGGACCGCGGTCTCGCCGAACTCGATGCCGCCGCCGACTGCACGGTGAAAGCGCAGGCAGCGCATCTGGTCGAACGACTCGGACAGCAGCACGTGGCCGTCCTTGGTCGGCAGCCCGACCGAGATGTTCCGGATGCTCCCCATCACGCCACTCTGCCACCGGCGCGGGTTCGGTAGGTTCAGACCGTGCACCACATCCGCTCGATCGTCACCCTCGCGATCGTCTTCCTCGGTCTGGGCTTCCTGCTCACCGCCGGTGGTTCCGTCTGGACGATCCTCACTCCGGACGGCACCGGCGTGAACTTCGCCGCGGGGTTCATGTACATGGGCGGCATGGTCGTCGGCATCGCCGGGATCGCACTCGGGGTCGCGGCGCTCGTGGCCGTCGCCCGGGCGGCGAAGCGCGTCGTCCGCTAACCGGCGAGCGCCCCGGCGGCAGCGCCCCACCCGGTGGGGTCGTCCCCCGGCGGGACGAACAGCATCGTGTTCCAGAGCACCAGGACGTCCCACCACGCGAGCTCGTCGGCAGTGAGCGCGCTCACCGAGCGGTAGCCGTCGAGCAGCTGCCGATGGACGGCTTCGGGGACCGGCCCCCAGTCGTGGAAGAGCGTCCCGAGCAGGACGGCCGACCGCGCCAGTTCGACGATGCGGTGGTCGAGCCGCAGGTCCTCGAAGTCGATGACGGCGACGACGTCCGCGTCAGCGCACAGGACGTTCGCCGCCCGGTAGTCCCCGTGCACGATCTGGACCGGCAGGTCGTCGGACGGCGCTGCCGCCAGCAGCCGTCGCAGCGCCACCCGGGCACGGTCCGGCACGTGCGTCGCACCGTCGAGCCAGCCTGCGATCTGCTGCAGGAGCGGGGTCGGCGGCGGGCGCACACCGGCGGCGCGCGCCCGATCGGGGCTGTCGCGCAGGGCGTCGTGGAAGCGGGCCAGCGTCGCACCGGCCGCGTGGACCTGTGCCGGATCGCGGACGTCCAGCAGGGTTCCGCCGATGACGTGCTGGAGCCCCATCGAGACCCCGTCTTCCTCGACCTGTACCCGTCCGTCGGGCGTCGGCACCGGGGCGGAAACGGGCAGGCCGCGCTCCGAGAGCCACGTCGTGAGGTCCGCCGCGAACGCCAAGCGCTCGAACCCCTCCGGTGCGATCGACCACTTCAGGAGCATCCGGCCGCCAGCGGTCGAGACCCAGGCGAGTGCGTTGTGGTCGCTCATCACAATGCGCTCGCAGGCGATGACGCGCACGTTCCACCACCGCTCGAGCGTCCGGATGAGCCAGTCCTCGGCAGCGGCGACGTCGGTGAACCCGAAGCGGCTCCGCAGCACCTGGTCTGGATCGGCTCGTTCCCAGAGCATCTCGAGCGTCATCGCTCCACCCTCGCAGGTCGCGCTACAATCCGGTACCGGTCCACGCACGGAAGCGAGTCGCCATGACCTCCCAGAGCACGAGGGTCCTGCACGTGATGTGCACGGTGTTCCTGTTGGGTGCTTTCCTGTCGGTCGGGATCGGTGGGTGGTCGCTCGCGAACGACACCGGGGGCGGTGCGAACATCGGCGGCGGAATCCTGATGCTGTTCGGCTACCTGCTCGGTCTGATCGGGATCGCGCTCGGCGTCGCCACGCTCGTCGTCGCCACCGTGTCGCGGCGACGGTCACGCACGCGCAGCTGACGCCTCAGCGGCGGCGGGTGCGGAGCCGCTGCACGCCCACCCATCCGGCGACCGCGAAGCAGCCGAGCGCGAGGATGTACGAGACGAGCAGGTCGGCCCATGCGCGCGGGTTGATCGATCCGTCGGGCAACCGCTCCTGGAGTTGGAACGACGTCGGGAACAGCCAGTAGGACGTCGCGTAGACGGTCAGCGCCAGTCCGACGACGACCGAGCCGACGATGATCCACCGAGCGGCGCGCGCTCCGACGGTCACGCGGACGCCCCCTTCACGGATCGTCGCGACGCTGACCGCGGTGGGTTCGCTCGCAGGTGTTCGCTGATGCGTCCGAGGATCCGGGCGAGGTCACTCGAGTCGTCGTCCGTGATCGGTGCGAACAGGAGTCCGTGCACGGTGCCGATGTGGCCGGGGAACACGTCGGCAAGGACTTCGCGCCCCGCGTCGGTGATCGCGACGACGGTGCTGCGTTCGTCGTCCGGCGACGGTGACCTCGTGACGAGGCCGCGCTGTTCGAGCAGTTGCGCCTGGTAGGTCAGCCCGCTGCGGCTGTAAACGACGCCGTCGGCCAGGTCCGTCATGCGCAGGTGCCCCTCCGGAGCGTCCCCCAACCGCGCCAGGAGCTGGAACTGCACGGTGCTCAGCCCGCCGACGTCGCGGAGCTGCTTCTCGACCGCAGGGCGCAGGAGCGCACTCACCTCGGTCAGCGCGAAGTAGGCCCCGAGCTGTGTCGGGGTCAGTGCGGTGGGGGTGTCGCTCATGGAGCCATCCTACCTGTTGCTTCGAGTTCGAAGCAGTGCTAGCGTCTCCGATAAGCGCTTCGAATTCGAAGCAACTCCGAGAGGACATCACCATGAAGGCAGTGCAGTTCCACGAAGTCGGCGGACCCGAGGTCCTCCAGTACGGCGAGGTCGAGCAGCCGACCCCGGCAGCCGGTCAGGTGCGGCTCCGCGTCGCGGCCTCCGCGTACAACGCTGCGGACAACGGCATGCGGGCCGGCTTCCTGCCGATCCCGATCCAGCTGCCGCACATCCCCGGCTACGACGTCTCCGGCACGGTCGACGCGATCGGCGAGGGGGTGACCGAGTTGACCGTGGGCGACGCGGTCATCGCGTTCCTGCCGATGGACCGGGACGGCGGGGCAGCCGAGTCCGTCGTCGCACCCGCTGAGGCCGTCGTGGCAGCACCCACGAGCATCCCACTGGCCGATGCCGCCGCCCTGCCGTCCGTCGCGCTGACGGCATGGCAGGCCCTGTTCGACGACGGCCGGCTCACCGCCGGGCAGCGTCTGCTCGTCGTGGGTGCCGGCGGGGTCGTCGGCAAGTACGCCGTCCAGCTCGCCAAGCGCGCCGGAGCACACGTCATCGCGACCGCCAGCCCCCGCAGTGCCGATGCCGTGCGCGCGGCCGGTGCCGACCAGGTCATCGACCACACCGACGTCGACCTGCTCGACGCCCTCGACGGTCAGGTCGACGTGCTGCTCAACCTGGCGCCGATCGAGCCCGAGCAGTTCGCGGCGGACGTCGCAGCGGTCCGTGACGGCGGGGTCGTCGTGAGCACGACGGCGTTCATGGCCACGCCGGGTGACGAGTCGCGAGGCGTTCGTGCAGCGACTGTGTTCGTCCTGCCGAACCGCGAACGCCTGACGGAGCTCGTCGCGCTCGTGGACGCCGGGGCCCTGACGGTCGAGGTCACGCGGCGCATCCCGCTCGCCGATCTGCCCGCACTGCACGCCGAGGGCGCAGCCGGGAGGATCGTCGGCAAGGTCATCGTCCTGCCCTGACCCGGATCACCGGAGCGGCCAGTGCCCTGGACGATCGAGGTCGTCGGGCAGCACCGTTGACGCATCGCCCTGCGCGGCGTTCACCTGGGGTTGAGTCAAGAACAGCGCGTTCGACAGGTCCGCTCCCCCGAGCCGGGCATCGCGCAGGTCCGCCCCGAGCAGGTCCACGCCCGACAGGTCGCATCCCCGCAGGTCCGCGGCGATCAGGACCGCACCGCGCAGATCGGCGCCGACCAGGACGCGAGATCGCAGGTCGCGGCCGGCCAGGTCAGCCGACGGGTGCAGGTCACCGGCCGAGTCGCCGGCGGCGGGGTACCCACCTCGGGCCTCCGCGCTGACGTCGATCAGGACGGAACGGACCTCGGACCGGAGCGACTCGACGTCCACCGCGAGGACGCCGGACAGCTCGCCGTCGAGGACCTGCTGGATGCGGAGCCGGAGCACGGTCGGTGCTTCCGCTGACCCCAGAGCGGTCGAGCGAGACACCGCCTCGACCAGGTACCAGAGCATCTCGTGGAGCTGCCGGGCGACGGCGAAGGCCCGGAACATCTCGGGCTTCGAGTCCGGCTCGTCGACCCAGCTCGTGCCGTCGAACAGGACCTGCGAGACGTACTGGCCAGCCCCGAAGCAGTCGAAGGTGGTGCACCCGGTGAAGCCCCGCGGACGAAGCGCCTGGTGGATCGTGCAGGAGAAGTCGTCGGCCAGGTTCCGGCACGGGCTCCCTGCGGGCTTGTCGATCGGGAAGTCGCTGGACCGCTGGAACCCGAAGGCGGTGCAGCAGAGGGCGAAGCAGTCACCGCACGAAGCGCGGAGCCCCGAGCGGTCGGCGGAACTGGGTGGGGTCTGGGTCACAGAGCGGGAGAACGTGTCACTGCGGCCAGGCTAGCGGCGCGCGACTGCGCCCGTCCGCAGTCCCGACGCGTACGGTGCACCTGTGACCAGAACCCCGGCAAGACCGCACCGCCTCGTGCTGATCGCCGCCGCCGTCGTGCTGGTGATCGGCATCGTGCTCCTGTTCACACCGTGGGACGGCTTGATCCCCGTGCTCGCCTGGGTGCTGATCGTCGCGTCCATCGCCCTCGGCGCGATCACCCTGTTCTTCGCGAGGGCCCCGCGCAGCTAGGACCGCGGCACGAGACCGTGCTCGTAGGCGAAGATCACCGCGTGCACCCGGTCACGCAGCCCGAGCTTGCCGAGCACCCGCCCGACGTGGGTCTTGACCGTGGACTCGCTCGTCACCAGGTGTGCGGCGATCTCGGGGTTCGACAACCCGCGGGCCATCGCGAGCAGCACCTCGCGCTCCCGCGGGGTCAGGGGCTCCAGCGGGTCCGGACCCGCCGGCCGCTCGTAGGGGAGCACGGAACCGAACAGCTCGAGCATCCGCTGCGTCACCCGCGGTGAGACCGCGGCCTCCCCCGCTGCCACGGACCGGACGGCGTCGAGGAGCTGCGCGGCGCTGACGTCCTTGAGCAGGAACCCGCTCGCCCCGGCACGCAGGCCACCGAACGCGTACTCGTCCAGGTCGAAGGTGGTCAGCACGAGCACCCGGGTCTCGGGGACCTGTTCGACGATCGCGGCCGTCGCCGTGACGCCGTCGACGTGGGGCATCCGGACGTCCATGAGCACGACATCCGGACGCAGAGCACGCACGAGCCGAACTCCCGCACCGCCGTCGCCGGCTTCGCCGACGACCTCGATGTCGGACTGTGCCTCGAGCAGCAGTCGGAACCCCGTCCGGATGAGCTGCTGGTCGTCGACGATCGCCACGCGGATCACCGGTCCTCCGTCCTGACCGGGATCGTCGCCCGGATCTGCCAACCGTCGGTGCCGTCGCGGGAGCCCGCGCGCACCTGCCCACCCAGCGCGCGGATGCGCTCGTCGATCCCGATGAGCCCTCGACCCGACCCCGCTGGGGCGTGGGCCGATCCGCCCGGCCGAGTCGGGCCTCCTGTCCGTCCGTCGTCGGTGACGACCACGGTGACCTCGGTGGCGGACGCTGCCACGCGGACGTCGACGGATCGGACGCGCTGCGCGTGCCGGGCGGTGTTGGTGAGGCCCTCCTGCACGACCCGGTACACGGCGAGCTGCAGGGCATCGTCGTCGGGGACGACGCCGATGCGTTCGAGGGCGACGGGGGTGCCCAGCGCGCGGAACCGGTCGACGAGCTGCGGGACGTCGTGGATGCCCGGTTGCGGCGCGAGCGCGGGTTCGCCGTCGCCTCCGAGCACCCCGAGCATGCGGCGCATGTCGCCCATCGCGCCACGGCCGACGTCGGCGACACCGCGCATGGCAGCGGCAGCGGACCCCGCCGAACCGGTGGGTGCACCGGCTGCCGACCCGGCCGCCGCGCCCTCGGCCAGCCGCACCATCACCGTGAGCGAGTGCGACACGATGTCGTGCATCTCCCGCGCGATCCGGGCCCGCTCCGCGGCGGTGGCGAGCTGCGCCTGCTGGTCGCGCTCCCGGGCCAGCTGGTGCGCGCGGTCGATCAGCGCCTGCGTGTAGCGACGGCGGTTCGACACGTTGACCCCGATCAGGACCGCTGCCAGCAGGAACGTCGTGGGCTGCGGGTACAGGACGTCCGCGAGTCCTCCGGACCCCGGCGCGACCACGAAGACGCGCAGCGCCGTCGCCCCCGCGGCCAGCACGACGGCGACCGCGGCCGTCCACCACCCGGCGGCACGCGACCACCACACGGTCGCGGCATAGACGGTGAAGAGCACCGGCGAGTACCCGGCCTGGGTCCACGTCATCGCGACGACGGACGCGAGCCCGAGCACCGCCGTCACCGCGGGGTGCGTGCGCCGGAGCGGGATGCCGGAGACGGCGATGACCACGAGGACGACGACCGTGACCCGCGCGGCGGGGCTCCCGTCGACCTGCCACGCACTCCGGAACGCGACGACGACCTCGATCGCACCCCAGAAGACCATGAGCAGCGCGTCGGTCATGACCGGGTGGCGCGCCCAGAGCCGCCGGAGCCGGCCGGGTGCGTCGGGCAGGGCGATGCCCCCGGCACCGTCCTGGACGGCACCGGGGGCGAGGTCGGCAGGGGTCACGCGTCCCACTTCTCGACCAGGGCGAGCGCCGTCACCGAGGCGACGACCACCCAGGCCAGCAGTACCGCGAATCCGCTCCATCCCCCCAAGGCTAGGACGCCGTCGTGCCACCCCGACGTCACCTCGGTGCCGAACTGCATGAGCGGCTGCCCGGCGTTCTGCGGCAGCAGGTTGGTCAGCGTGCCGAGCCAGTCCGCTCCCGTGAACGACTGCACCAGCTGCACGACGACCGGGGCGACCAGCATCAGGCCGAGGACCCCGGCGATCGCGCCGGCTGTGGAACGCAGGACCACACCGACCGCGAAGGCGAGCAGCGCGATGAGCGTCAGGTAGACCGAGGCGCCGAGCAGCGGCATCGCGACGCTCGCGTCCAGCGACGCCTCGACGTTCCGTCCCGCGGCGATCGGCAGGGTGGTGAACGCGGTGGCCCAGACGCTCACGGCACTCGTGACGAAGACGGCCACGGCGAGGACGATCGCCTTCGCCGCCAGTGCGACCGACCGCCGTGGGACCGCCGCGAACGACGAGCGGATCATGCCGGTGCCGTACTCGCCGGTGACGACGAGGGCGCCGATCACCGCGACGATCAGCGACGAGAGCATCGTGCCGCTCGTGCTGTAGAGGACGAGGGCGTTCCGGGCCGCGTCACCCGTGAGCCCCTGACCGCCGTTGTCCGCGAAGGCCGCCAGGAGCACACCGATGCCGATCGGCAGGACGAGCACCAGCAGGAAGCTCCACACCGTCGACCGCAGCGAGCGGAGCTTGATCCACTCCGAGCGCAGGACGCCGGAGAAGTGGACGCCGGACGTGTGGCTGCCGGCTCCGTCGTGCCGGGGCAGGGTGTCGCTCGTGACCGCGCTCACCGGGCCACCTCCGATCGGTACTCGACCTGGTCGTGCGTGAGTTCGAGGTAGGCCTGCTCCAGGCTCGCCTCGGTGGTGGCCAGCTGGTGCAGGACGATCCCCGCAGCACCCGCCGCCTCGCCGATCTGCTCGGCGCCGAGGCCACGGACCTGCAGCGACCCGTCGCCCTCGTAGCCGATGGTGACGTCCGGTCCGGCGATCGCGTCGAGGAGCCGCTCGGGCTCCGGCGTCCGCACGGTGACCGACCGCTCCGTGGCGGCGGCGACCAGGTCCGCGATGTCCATGTCCGCGAGCACCCGCCCGCGACCCATCACGACGATGCGGTCGGCGGTCAGGGCCATCTCGCTCATCAGGTGGCTCGAGATGAACACCGCACGCCCCTCGGCGGCCAGGCTGCGGGCGAGTCGACGCACCCACACGACGCCCTCGGGGTCGAGGCCGTTGACGGGCTCGTCGAGGATCAGCGTCTGCGGATCACCGAGCAGTGCCGCCGCGATCCCGAGCCGCTGCCCCATGCCGAGCGAGAACCCGCCGACGCGCTTCTTCGCGACGTTCTCGAGACCGGTCATCCCGATGACCTCGTGCACCCGGGCCGTCGGGATCCGGTGCGTCGCGGCGAGCGCCGACAGGTGGTCGAAGGCGCTGCGTCCCCTGTGGACCGCCTTGGCCTCGAGCAGTGCGCCGACGCGACGCAGCGGGTCGCGCAGCTCGCGGTAGGGGCGTCCGTCGACGTGGGCGGTGCCCGAGGTCGGCCGGTCGAGTCCGACGACGGCGCGCATCGTGGTGGACTTGCCCGCGCCGTTCGGACCGAGGAAGCCGGTGACGACGCCGGGGCGCACCGTGAAGGACACGTCGTCGACGGCGACCTTCTCGCCGTAGCGCTTGGAGAGGTTCTGGATCTCGATCATGCGGCAACGGTACGGAGACCACCGGGTCCACCACATCGCCGTCGCAGACGATCTCCGCGGAGCGACCGTGGTACCCCGGTACCACCCGCATCGGTGCCGGATACGGTGGGGTCATGGTCGTCCAGCGGTGGCACGAGGACGTCCTCGGGGCGCCCTACGAGCGACTCGAACTGCCGCTCGGCTCCGACTCCGAGGGGCCGGTCGTCGCCACCCTCGTCCGTCGTCGGCACACCCCGACGGACCTGCTGCTGCACGGGCGCGGGCCGCTGCACGGCGCTGACGTGCTGTACGTGCACGGGTGGTCGGACTACTTCTTCCAGACGGAGCTCGCCGAGCGCGTCGAACGGCTCGGTGCCCGCTTCCACGCACTGGACCTGCGGAAGTACGGCCGGAGCCTCCGCCCCCAGCAGACCCCGGGGAACGTCGACGACCTGGCGGTGTACGACGAGGACATCGCCGCAGCGCTCGACGCGGTGTCCGCCGAGCACCCCGGCCCCGGTGAGCGGCGACTCGTGCTGATGGGGCACTCCACCGGCGGTCTGACGCTGTCGCTGTGGGCTGCGCGGCACCCGGAACTCGTCGACGGGATCATCCTGAACAGTCCCTGGCTCGAGTTCCAGGCGACCGCCGTGGGCCGGGCGATCGTCGCGCCCGTCATCAAGCTCGGCGCGAAGCGGAACCCCCTCGCCCCGATGCCTGCCGTCGACCCGGGCTTCTACACGCGCACCGTGTCGGCCGCGGGCGAGGGCTCCTGGACGTACGACCAGCAGTGGCGGCCGGAACGCGGGTTCCCCCTGCACCCCGGTTGGCTCGCGGCGGTCTTCGCGGGGCAGGAGACGGTCGAGCACGGGCTCGACATCCAGGTCCCCGTCCTGGTCATGCTCAGCGACAAGAGCATGTTGCAACCCCGGTGGGACCCCGGCATGGCACACGCCGACGTCGCGCTGAACGTCGACACGGTGGCCCACCGAGCCCTGTCACTCGGCAACGAGGTGACGGTCCGCCGGCTGCCGGGAGCCGTGCACGACGTGGTGCTGTCCGCGCCCGACGTGCGCGAGCAGGCGTACGACGCGATCGGACGCTGGGCCACCACGCTGCACCCCCGCTAGCGTGGCGGGATGACCGACCGCTCCGTCCGGCTGACCCGGCTCGACCCGATCGGGATCGACCACGATGCCCTCGTCGACTTCCTGTCGACCGAGGACTTCCCCTTCCACGTGCGGCGGTCGTGGACCCGTGCGGAGGCCGTCGAGGCCGTGGCATCCGGCTCCTACCGCGACGACGAGCACGACTCGTACTGGGTCGACCACACGGAGCACGGCCGCATCGGGTTCGTCCGGCTGGAGGATCTGGAAGACCCGGTCCCGCTGTTCGACCTGCGCATCGCCGGCGCGTTCCGCGGCCGCGGACTCGGCGTCCCCACACTGCGCGCGGTCACCGACCACGTCTTCGGCACCCTGCCGTCGGTGACCCGCTTCGAGGGCCAGACCCGCGAGGACAACACGGCGATGCGCCGGGTCTTCGTGCGTGCCGGGTGGGTCAAGGAGGCGCACTACCGCGAGGGGTGGCCGATCGAAGGCGGCCGCGCGGTCGCGTCGGTCGGGTACGGGATCCTGCGCCACGACTGGGAGACGGGCGAGACGACGCCGGTGCCGTGGGACGACGACGTGCTTTCTGACGACTGACGGTTCTGGTTCGTGATCCACGGGGAACGTGAACCAGAACCGTCACCGCACGAGACGAACGTCTTCGCCCGGCGCGTCTCGCGTCACGGTCCAGAGCGGACGGGAGGCGCGGGTCACGCCCGCCACGGGCCTCCCTCCAGCCAGGTGGACGCGTCCAGGGCGTGACGCGCGATCAGCCGCCGGTGGCCCTCTGCAGCGCGGCGCAGGTCCGACGGAACGCCACGCTGAGCGACTCCCCCGCGGGGCGCTCCGCCCACTCGTCGAACGCGGCGCGCAGCGCGAGCAGCGCCAACGGCACCGCGAACCGGTCGGCGCCCTGCCACGCCGACTGCAGCTCCAGCGTCTGCGCGGCGTCCCGCTCGAGCACGGCGGACAGCAGTGCCGGATCGGCGACGAGCAGCGCGCGCACCCGGACCAGGCGGTCGAGGTCGTCGGGGCGGTCGCGTTCGAACGTCGCGAGCACCTCCGCGATCACCTCGGTCAACGCATCGAACGTCACCGGGGCGGTCACGGCGGCGGTGACGGCGGCGGTGACGGCGTCGTGGACGTCGCGCGAGACGAACAGGAACGCGTCCACCTTCGCGGCGCAGTACCGGAAGAACGTGCGCTCGGTGATGCCGGCCGCGGTCGCGATCTCGGCCCCGGTGACGACGTCGAACCCGCGCGCGCCGACCAGCGCGACCGCGGCATCCTCGACGGCACACTCCGTCGCCCGGCGGTTCTGCGCCCGGCGGTTCTGCGCCCGGACCCCGGTCACGACGCCGACCGCGCGGAGACGGTCTCGCGCTGCCAGAGCTCCGGCAGCCGGAGGTCGACACCGTCGGCGTCCGCCAGGCGTGCGAACGCGCGCATCGTGACGTCGAGGCGGTCGAGCTTCTTCGGCAGCGGCCTGAGCGGACGGTCCAGCGGACGCCAGAACGCGTCCCAGTGCACCGGTCGGACGACGCTCGGGTGCAGGGCGCCGACGGTCTCCTGCCAGTACTGCTCGATCCAGGCCGTCGGCTTCGCACCGGCGGCACCCGCACCCAGGTAGACGGTGTCGGCGTGGAGCCCCGCGAACGTTCCGGGGATGAAGTTCGCCGTCGGGTGGACCAGCACCGATCCGTCCGGGTGCTCGAACAGGAACGAGGAGCACCCGCCGGTACGGAAGTCGCGCATCCGGGCCGGCAGGGTGACCGGCTCGGTGATCTCGCCCGGGACCACGTCGCCGTCACTGTGCAGGGCGTGCAGCGGCGTGACCGTGAAGGCCCCCACCGCGAACGACTCGCGGTCGTGGAGCTCCCGGAAGGGCACGCGGTCGAGCCCGTACCCGGTGGCGATCATCCGGGTGGACGTCGAGCCGCCGAGTTCGGCCCCGGTCCGGTCCGCGACCACGGGGGCGTCGAGGGCGTGGTCGGCGTGCGAGTGCGAGACGAGCACGGCATCGAGGTGGTCGACGTCGAACCGTGCGAGTGCGTCCTCGATCCGGGTGACGTCCGGTCGGAGCCGGCCGAGCATCAGCCGCGGGAACGAGGGACGACTGAAGAAGCCGTCCACGAGCAGCGAGGTCGTGCCGTCGGAGACGAGGACGTTGGACACCCCGCCGAACACCGTGGTGACGCTCATGCGTGCGCCCCGCCGAGCACGTCGTCGAGGAGCCGCATCGTGCGCGCGGCGTCCTCCATCGCGAGGTCGTGGTGCACGCCGCGCACCCGTTCGACGTCCCACCCGAGGTGCTCGTAGACCGGTACCTCGGCCGCGGGCACGACGTGTCGACCGTCGTCGGTGAGCACGAGCGTCGACGGCACGAACGGGGCCGCCGGAGCGACCGGTGTCGTCGCGACCGCTCGCAGGACGTCGCGCAGCGTCGTGCGGTCCCAGTGCCGATGGCTCTCCTCGGCCCGGGCGACGTTCGCCGGACCCCACCGCGGATCGGTGCGGTCGTACGCCTTCACGAGCAGCGGCTGCAGCCCGGGCAGCGCCCAGAACGCCCGACCGAGCACGCCCCGCCCCGGTGCCCGCAGGTGGAAGCCGGGGTCGAGGTACACCGCCCGCGCAGGGCGCAACCGGTCGACGGCGTCGAACAGCACCCGCCCGCCGAGCGAGTGTCCGACGACGGCGTCGAGCCCTTGCGGCAGCGTCTCGGCGAGGTCGTCGGCGAACGCGGCGAGCGTGTACGACGCCGCGCGGTCGCTCTCGCCGTGACCCCGCAGGTCCGGCACGAGGAACGTGTACCGGTCCGGGTCGGCGTGGGACACGAGGTCGCGCCACACCAGCGCCGAACCGAGGACGCCGTGCACGAGTCCGACCCGGACCGGGCCGTGACCGTGGGTCTCGACGTGGAGCTGCATGTGCACTCGATTCTGTCAGTGACTGACAGAATACACGGTCAAGCGGGGCGGCTGAAGAGGTTCACGAGGTTGCCGTCCGGGTCACGGAACAGCGCCGACCGGTTTCCCCAGGGCATCGTCGTCGGCGGCAGCACCACGTCGTCGATGGCACCACGCAACCCCGCGAACGCGGCGTCGACGTCGTCCACCACGAACTCGAGGAACATGCCGCCGTTCGTGCGGGGCTCCGGCGCGGCCGGTCCGAGCATCGCCACGGTCACCGGGGTCGCGAGGGCGAGCACGGCGCCGCCGGTCACGATCTCGGCGAAGACGGGTGCGGGCCGCCGCGCCTCGGTCCCGGTGACGCGTTCGTAGAACCGCACCATCCCGTCGAGGTCGTCGGTGATGATCCGGATGGATGCGAACTGCATGGGAAGCCCTCCTGGCCGGCCACCGTGACCGGACTCGTCGAGCATGCGCGACCACCGCGACACCGTCCTGTCGGTGTTTCGGCGAACCACAAGGCGGATCTGGCGGTTCAGTCCCCGAGCAGGTCTCCGAGCACGGGGCGCAGGACGCCGTGCGGGATGTCGAGTTCGTCGAGGTGGACGACCCGGGGCGTGGCCGGTTCGTCGGTCTCCTCGACCGCCAGCACCCGGTCTCCGCGGAAGGCACGGACGCCGTCGCGCAACCGGCACCACGCGACGAGGTACCAGTCCTCGCCTTTCCCGATGTAGCCGAGCGGTTCGACGACGCGATCGGTCTCCGCGCCCGCTGCGTCGCGGTACCGCATCCGGACGACGCGCCCGCCCGTCAGCGCACCGGCGAGCGCCGTGGGAGCAGGTGTGCGCTCCCCCGACTCGAGCAGGTGCACGCGGCTCGCGAGTCGCGCTGCCCGTCGGGCGTCGTCCTCGGCGAGCACGGCCGTGACTTTCCGGGCAGCGCTGCGAGCCGCGTCGCGGAACGGGCTGGTACCGAGCGTGCCGAGGCCGATCGCCACCGCGAGCGCCTCGTCGACGGTCAGCCCGAGCGGCGGGAGCGTCGCACGGGCGTCGATCGTGTACCCGCCGGTCCGCCCTGGCTCGGCCCAGATCGGCACGCCGGCCTGCTGCAGGGAGAGCAGGTCCCGCTCCACCGTGCGCACACTGACCCCGAACCGCTCGGCGAGTCGGCGCGCGCTCCGCAGCGCGGGCGCAGCGGCGCGGAGCTCCTCGACGAGCGCGTACAGGCGGTCGGTCCGGTTCACGACGCGACCATAGCCCGTGACGCTACCGGGCACCGGACGGGAGGCGCGGCGCCAGCTGGCACCGGGCCTCCCGTCCGGTGCCCGGTCACGCGCAGGGCGCGACTCGCGTCAAGAACGCGACAAGCGTTCGACCGTGGCGTGGGCGCCGTCGGCGATGAGCCCGTCGAGGGCGTCGCGGTACGCCGCGACGAACCGTTCGTCGTCGATCAGGTCGCCGAAGACCTGCCGGTTCGCGATGAAGGCGAGCCGGTCGTCGCGCTGGGTGAGGGCGATGCGGTGCAGCGGTTCGGCCAGGCGGTCGACGATCTGGATCGGCTCGCCGGACTCGTCCGTGCCCTCGTCGTAGCGCGCCCACGACGCGACGATGCCGGCGGACAGCGTGACGGGCCGGCCGGCGGCGAGGTTGTCGCGGACCACCGGCAGCAGCCACTTCGGGATCCGGTCGCTCGACTCGGCACAGAGCCGGGCCAGGGTGTCGCGGACCTCGGGGTTCTGGAAGCGCTCGATGAGGGTGGACTTGTAGTCCTCGAGGTCGATGCCGGGCACGGGGTGCAGGGTCGGCGAGCCCTCTTCGTCCATGTAGCGGCGCAGGAACGTGGCGATCGCGGGGTCCTGCGTGGCCTCGTGCGCGTAGCGGTACCCCGAGAGGTACCCGAAGTAGCACAGGCCCTGGTGCGAGGCGTTGAGCAACCGGAGCTTCATCAGCTCGTACGGCTCGACGTCCTCGACGATCTGCACGTCGGCGTCCTGGTACGGCGGACGTCCGGCGGGGTGGTCGTCCTCGAGCACCCACTGGAAGAACGGTTCGGCGACGACGGGCCAGGCATCCTCGATACCGAGCTCGTCGCGGACCCAGGCACGGTCCTCGTCGGCGGTGACCGGGGTGATGCGGTCGACCATCGAGTTCGGGAACGACACGTGCTCGTCCATCCAGTCGGCGAACGTCGGGTCCTGCAGGCGTGCGTAGGCGGTGAACATGTCGCGGGCGACGTGGCCGTTGCCCTGGATGTTGTCGCAGGACATCACGGTGAACGGCTGCTCGCCGCGGTCACGCCGTCGGCGCAGGGCTTCGACGACCAGGCCGAACACCGTGCGGGGCGGTCCGTCGCCGCGCAGGTCGGCCGCGACGCCGGGCTCGTCCGCGACGAACTCGCCGGTGACGTGGTCGAAGTTGTAGCCACCCTCGGTGATGGTCAGGCTGACGATCCTGGTGTCCGGGTGCGCCATCTTCTCGACGACGGCGTCCGGGTCGTCGACGGCGAGCAGGTAGTCGACGATGCTGCCGACGACGCGGGACTCGCGGGTGCCGTCGGGGTGCTTGAGGACGAGCGTGTAGAGCCCGCCCTGCTCCGCCATGGCCGTGGCCATCCGGCGGTCCTGCTCGAGGACACCGACGCCGCAGATGCCGTACTCGCGCGCCTCGCCCTGCTGGAGCAGCCGGTCGATCACCATCGCCTGGTGCGCGCGGTGGAAGCCGCCGACGCCGAAGTGCACGATGCCGGCGGTGATCCCGCTGCGGTCGTAGGTCGGGACGGCGACACCGCTCGCGGCGATCTCGTCGAGGGTCTCCGGGGACAGGCGGACGGGCATCGGGTACTCCTTCGTACGGCGGTCGTTCTGGTGGTCGTGCCACCGGTCGCACCGGCGGTCGTGCTGGGTGCAGTCAACCATGCGCACATCTGTTCAGAACCGAGTTTCCATCCCGGGGTACGAACCTGAGGATGCACTCGTAGTCGTTGCACCGAGTGCATCGATGCACCTAGTGTTCTCATTCGTGACCCTCACGACCGACCGCCGCGCCGCCCTCAAGGCGAAGCACCGTGCGGCGATCCTGCAGGCCGCACGCGACCTGGTCGACGAACGCGGCGGCCGCGAGTTCAGCGTCGACGACCTGGCAGCACGGGCCGACATCGCGCGGCGGACGGTGTTCAACCACTTCGCCTCGCTCGACGAGGTCCTGCTGGCCGTGTGCGAGCAGGAACTGTCCGTGATCATCGACCGGTTCCTCGCCGACATGGCACGCACCCCGGTCGGCGACGGCAGCCGGGCCTCGATGTTCGACGAGCTCGAGTCCGCCGCACGCGGAGCCGACCTGGCAGCCGCGATCTCGAGCATGTACCGGATCCTCGGTGACCCAGGCAAGGACGACCCGAAGGCCGCGGTCCTCACCCAGACGGCGTTCTCACGGGTCACCGAACGACTCCGCGACGAGGTGGCACGCCGCTACCCGGCGGCGGATCCCCTCGACGCCGCCCTGCTCGTCGAGTCGCTCATGAGCGGCATCGTCGTGATCGCGGAACACTGGCTGGCCACCTCCGGCCCCGCGATCGACGAGCAGTCCGTCGCCGACTGGGACGCCCTGCTGGCACGACTCGTGCACAGCGTCCGCAGCGGCTACATGCCCACCGACTGACACTTCCCTCCCCAGGGGTCCACCGGCGCACCCCGCTCCACACAGCACCTGCAACGAAAGGAACGGGGCAACCGCATGGCCGGTCTCCTCTACCGTCTCGGACGGTTCTCCGCACGACGCCACTGGCTCGTGATCATCACCTGGGTGGTGATCATGGCCGTCGCCGGCGTCACCTACAGCCTGTTCTCGGGCACGATCTCATCTGCGATCTCGATCCCGAACACCAAGACCAGTCAGGTGCAGGACGAGCTCGCCGACAAGTTCCCGTCCGCGAACGGCGGCAACGGCACGATCGTCTTCGAGACGAAGAACGGCAAGGCGTTCACCGACGCGCAGAAGTCGGAGGTCGCGGACTTCCTGACCAAGGTCGAGAAGCTCGACGGCGTCAAGGGCGCGACGAGCGGCTTCGACACCCAGGACCAGCTCGACGAGCAGCGCCAGAAGATCGTCGACGGCCGCAAGGAGATCACCGACGGCCGCGCGAAGCTCGAGACCGGCCAGGACCAGCTCGACGCTCAGAAGGCGCAGCTGACCTCCGGCAAGCAGCAGATCAAGGACGCCCAGGCGCAGCTCGACGCCCAGAAGGCCCAGGCCGAGGCCGCCGGCGCAGCGCTCCCCGCAGCGCAGGCGCAGGCTGCGGCGGCGCAGCTCCAGCAGGCCCAGGCGCAGATCGACGCCCAGCAGGCGCAGATCGATGCCGGCGAGCAGCAGATCGCCGACGCACAGAAGACGATCGACGCCAACACGAAGAAGCTCGACGACAGCTCCGAGGAGCTGGAGCAGGGCTCGAAGCTCCTCGACCTGTCGAAGGACGTCCGCTTCGTGTCGTCGAACGGCAGCGCCGTCATCGGCACCGTCCAGTTCACGAAGTCGACCTACGAGGTCCCCGCCGACACGAAGACCGCCATCGCGGACGACGCCGATTCGGCCGACATCAGCGGCGTGAACGTCTACGTGTCGAACGACATCGCGCAGGGCGTGCCGTCGATCCTCGGCCCGGGCGAGATCGTCGGCGTCATCATCGCCGCGCTCGTGCTCTTCCTGATGCTCCGCACCGTCATCGGTGCGGCGATCCCGCTCGTCAGCGCCGTGCTCGGAGTGGGCGTGGCGTCACTCGCATCGCTGTCGTTCTCCGGCCTGGTCGAGTTCATCTCGGTCACGCCGGTGCTGGGGGTGATGTTGGGCCTGGCGGTCGGCATCGACTACTCGCTCTTCATCCTGAACCGACACCGCACCCAGCTGAAGCAGGGCATGCAGGTGCACGAGTCCATCGGCCTCGCGAACGGCACCTCGGGCAACGCCGTGGTGTTCGCCGGTGCGACCGTCATCGTCGCGCTGCTCGCGCTGAACATCACCGGCATCCCGTTCCTCGGGCTGATGGGCACGGTCGGTGCGGTCGCGGTGTTCTTCGCGATCCTCATCGCCACTTCGTTCACCCCGGCGCTGCTCTCCCTGATCGGGATGAGGATCCTGCGGAAGAAGGAGCGCGCGAAGATCGGCAACACCGGCTCGACCCGGGTGCCGAACAAGCCGATGAAGACCTGGCGCGCGATCGTCACGCTCGTCGCCGGTGTCGCCGTGCTCGGTGTCATCGCACTCCCCGCGACGCAGATGCGCCTCGGCCTGCCGACCGGTGCGTCCGAGTCCGTCGACTCGAGCCAGTACAAGGCGTACAAGGCCCTCGACGAGGAGTTCGGTGCCGGCCAGAACGGCCCGCTGCTCGTCGTCGCGACCCTGCCGGAGTCGATCAGCAAGTCCGACGTCACCGCGACCGAGGTCACCATCGGCGAGGCCCTGGCGAAGAACGACGACGTCAAGGCCGTCCTGCCGATCGGCACCTCGTCGGACCGCGACATCATCGCGTTCCAGGTGAAGCCCGGCGGCGGTCCCGACAGCATCTCCACCGAGAACCTGGTCAAGGACCTGCGCGAGCAGACCGTCACGACCGACGACGGCACGGTCACGCTCGGAGTCGCGGGCAACGCGTCCGCCAACATCGACGTGTCCGAGAAGCTGTCGAACGTCCTGCCGCTCTACCTCGTGGTGGTCGTCGGCCTGTCGCTCATCATCCTGATCATCGTGTTCCGGTCCTTCCTGGTCCCGATCACGGCGACGGCGGGCTTCATCCTGTCCGTGATGGCGTCCTTCGGTGGCCTGACCGCGATCTACCAGTGGGGCTGGCTCGGCTCCGTGTTCGGCGTGCACGACCCGGCGCCGATCCTGAGCTTCCTGCCCATCATCGAGATCGGCATCCTGTTCGGTCTGGCGATGGACTACCAGCTGTTCCTGGTGTCCGGCATGCGTGAGGCTTACGCCCACGGCGCCTCGGCGAAGGTCGCGGTCCAGCGCGGGCTGCACGCCGGTCGCGCGGTGGTCACGGCAGCGGCGATCATCATGATCTCGGTGTTCGCGGGCTTCATCTTCTCGGACTCCTCCACCATCAAGCCGATCGGCTTCGGGCTGGCGTTCGGTGTGCTCATCGACGCGTTCGTCGTCCGCATGCTGCTGATCCCGGCTGCGATGCACCTGCTCGGCCAGAGCGCGTGGTGGTTCCCGAAGTGGCTCGACCGGATCGTGCCGGACGTCGACGTCGAGGGCGCGAAGCTCGAGCGGTCGCACCCGGTCGCCGGTCAGCCCGGCCACGAGGAGACCCACACGGGGTCGCACGCCCTCCCCGTGGCGCCGGACGCCAACGCGCACGAGTCGGGGCACCCGCCCGCGCACCGCGCGTAGTCGACGCACCCAGCCTGGAGGCCCGGGGCCGGTCCACGAGACCGGCACCGGGCCTCCCGTGCGTGCGCCCACCCCGCGCCCGGCGGCCGGACGCATGCGTCCGCACCTTCCGACGATCCACCCGTTGATCGACGCGTGGAACGTCGGAACATGCGCACGCACCTGATGTGTCCGCATGGTGCGACAGAACACGCGTTGATCGACTGGTGTTCTGTCGGATCCTGCTCACGCATGGAAGCGCCCGCGCGGCATCGTGAGAGGACCCCGGAACACTTCGTGGGCGAACGGTATCGTGGGCGCATGACCTCCGCACCCGACCCGCTCGCGCTCGACCGGCAGCTCTGCTTCGCCCTCGCGGCCACGAGCCGGAGCGTCATCGGGCTGTACCGCGACCTGCTCGAGCCGATGGGCCTGACGCATCCGCAGTACCTCGTGATGCTCGCACTCTGGGAGCAGGATCCCCGGTCGGTGCGCGAGATCGCCGGCGAACTGCGGCTCGACTCAGCCACCCTCAGCCCATTGCTCAAGCGACTCGAGGCCTCCGGCTACGTCCGCCGGACCCGCAGCGCCGCCGACGAACGGCAGCTCGAGGTCTCGCTCACCACGGCCGGGCGGGCCCTGCGCGACCGCGCACGAGCGGTCCCCCTGGCGGTCGCGGACCGGCTCGGGTGGCCACTGGAACGCCTCGAAGCGCTCAAGGACGACCTGACGGAACTGCTGGAGCGGGTCGACCAGGTGTGATCCCGGGGCCGATGGTGCCATAATGGTTCGTGCACGAACGAAAGGACACACCGTGGGGCGCTTCGGCAAGTGGTACGAACGGTGGAACACGACGCTCATCAACAAGATGGGACCGTCGCAGATCGGCGCCGGACACCCCGAGGGGATCGACGACCGGTCAGTGGACCGCGGCTGCCCGATCTGCGGCAAGCCCCTCTCCCTGCACCAGGTGATCCGCCCCGAGGGCCAGGTCCGTTCGTCGACCCTGGTCTGCCCGCGCGACTGACGGCGGGAATTGCACCGAGCAACACGACGTTCCACTCCCTCGTGAAGCTCTTCGAACCCACCTCCTTCGGCGCCCTGCGCCTGTCGAACCGCGTCGTCATGGCCCCGCTCACGCGCACCCGCGCCGGTGAGCACGGCATCCCGAACGACCTGCTCGTCGAGCACTACCGTCAGCGTGCGGGCCTCGGCATGATCATCACCGAGGGCACCTGGCCCGTGCAGGAAGGCCGCTCCTACCCCGGGCAGCCCGGCATCGAGACCGACGAGCAGATCGCCGGCTGGCGCCGCGTCGCCGACGCCGTGCACGCCGAGGGCGGCACCATCGTGATGCAGCTCATGCACGGTGGCCGTGTCTCGCACCCCGACATCTCGCAGACGCCGCGCATCGTCGCCCCGAGCGCCATCGCCGCTCCCGGTCAGACCCACACCGCGACCGGCAAGGCCGACATGCCCGTCCCCCACGAGCTGACCACCGCCGAGGTGCAGGACGCCGTGCAGGGCTTCGCGCAGGCTGCCCGCAACGCGATCGCCGCCGGACTCGACGGCGTCGAGGTCCACGGCGCCAACGGCTACCTGGTGCACGAGTTCATGTCCCCGGTGTCCAACACCCGCACCGACCAGTACGGCGGCTCCCCCGAGAACCGCGCCCGCTTCGCGATCGAGGTCACGACCGCCGTCGCCGAGGCCGTCGGCGCGGACCGCACCGGCATCCGCCTGTCGCCCGAGCACGGCATCCAGGGCGTCATCGAGGACGACGCGGCCGACGTCCGCGCGACCTACACCGCGGTCGCCGAGGGCCTCGCGCCGCTCGGACTCGCCTTCATCGACGTCCTGCACGCCGAGCCGACCGGCGACCTCGTGCAGCACGTCCGCCGCACCGCGGGCGCACCCTTCATCGTCAACTCGGGCTTCAGCGCGATGACGACGCGTGAGGAAGCGATCACCGTCGTCCACGACCAGGACATCGCCGACGCGATCGCGGTCGGTCGTCCCGCCATCGCGAACCCGGACCTCGCCCACCGCTGGGAGCAGGACGCGGAGCTGAACGAGCCCCGCCCCGAGCTCTTCTACGGCGCGGGCGCCGAGGGCTACACCGACTACCCGTCGCTCGCCGAGGTGCGCGCGAGCGTCTGACGCTGCGCGCGGATCGACACGCGACGCGCGCTGCGTCGAGGTTCCACGACACCCCGCGTGCGTTCCGTCGAGGTTCCGATCAGGACGGTGCGTGCCCGCGAGGTTCCGAGGTCTCGGAACCCCACGGGGTGGGGGCGAGCGAACGACGGACGGGAGGCCCGTGGCGAGACCGCCACGGGCCTCCCGTCTTCTCGCGTGCCGTCCCAGGGCGTGACGCGCTTCTCGTAGGATCGTCGCAGTGAACACTGCAACGCCGGGCGAGCGGGGCCCCGCGCACCGCGCGCGCGACACGACGCGGTGGGACATCCAGGCTCTCCGCGCGTTCGCGGTGCTGGCCGTCGTCGTGTACCACCTGTGGCCGCACGCCCTGCGGGGCGGGTTCGTCGGGGTCGACGTCTTCTTCGTGATCTCCGGGTTCCTCATCACCGGACTCCTGCTGCGCGAACAGCTCGCCACCGGCACGATCCACCTCGGTCGGTTCTGGTCCCGCCGGGCCAAACGCCTGCTGCCGGCCGCGTTCCTCACCATCACCACCACCGGCGCAGCGGTGCTCGTCGCCGTGCCGAGCGCACTGTGGGGGCAGTACGGCCGCGAGCTCATCGCGTCGACCGTCTACCTGCAGAACTGGGAGCTGGCGGCGAACTCGGTCGACTACCTGGCCTCGGCGGACGACCCCTCGCCGTTCCAGCACTTCTGGTCGCTGTCGGTCGAGGAGCAGTTCTACATCGTCCTGCCGCTGCTGTTGATCGGGTTGGCCGTGGCCGTGCGCGGGCGCCTCTCGACGCTGACCACCGCACGCCTGCTGCTCGGCGCGGTCGTCGTGCTGTCCCTGGTGTGGAGCATCGTGCAGACCAGCACGAACCCCGGCGTCGCGTACTTCTCCACCGGCACCCGCGCGTGGGAGTTCGCACTGGGCGGCCTCGCCGCGACCGTGCACCTGCCCGAGGTCCGCACCGAGGTCGCCCGGCGGGTGCGCATGATCCTGACGAGCATCGGCGCCGTGGCCCTCGTCCTGTCCCTGTTCGTCATCGGGGCGGAGACGCCGTTCCCCGGGATCGCCGCGCTGCTCCCCGTCGCCGGTGCGACCCTTGTGGTGCTGTTCGGCGGACGCACCGTGTTCGAGTCGATCGGCGCGCTCGGACCGGTCGCGTTCACCGGACGGATCTCCTACGCGCTGTACCTCTGGCACTGGCCGCTCGTCGTGATCCTGCCGATCATGCTCGGACGCCCGCTCGACTGGGCGACCAGCACCTCGGTGCTCCTGGTGTCGGTCGGACTCGCCGCCGTCACGACCATCTGGTTCGAGGAACCCGTCCGCTTCTCGACCTGGCTGCGCGACCTGCGGCCCCGCGGGGTCGTCGCCCTCGGCGTCATCTGCACCTTCACGGTCGTGACCCTCGGCGCCTCGACCCTGACCGCCGTCTACGTGCAGGAGGTCCACGCCGAAGGCGCCACCGAGCAGCTCACGAAGCGGCTCGCGACCGAACGGGCACAGGACGACGAGTCCTGCATCGGCGCAGCCGCACGGATCAGCTCCGCCGACCCCTGCGTCGACCCGGCGCTGGCCGACACGCGCGTCCCCGACCCCGCCGCTGCCGAGGACGACGACGCGAACCGCCCCGAGTGCTGGAGCGGCACCTTCCGCACCTGCGTGCTCGGCAAGGCGACCGGCTGGTCGAAGCACCTGATCGTCATCGGCGACTCGCACAGCAACGCCCTGCTCGGCGCCTACGAGAAGATCGCCGACGACAACGGGTGGCGCATCGACCTCGCCGGCATCGGCGGCTGCTACCTCACCACGGCGCAGCAGAACTCGGTGAACGCCGGTGCGCTGCGCGGCTGCAACGCCTGGAAGCACGCGGCCATCGACTACGTCCGCGCCCACCGCGACGCCGACGCGCTGGTCGTCACCCACTCCGCCACGCAGATGCCCGTCAGCCTGCCGGCCGGAGCCTCGCGTGACATCGCGACCCGCAACGGCCTCGTCGACGCCTGGGAGCAGGCCGCCGGCGACGAACTCCCCGTCATCGCGATCCGCGACAACCCGGTCCCCCGGCCCGACGTCATCGCCTGCGTGAGCAAGATGTCCGGGCCGACGAACCCGTCGTGCGACCGGCCCCGCTCCGAGGCGCTCGCCCAGACCGACTCGTCGATCGAGGCCGTGCGGGCGTTCAAGGCCGCCGGAGGACGAGCCGGGGTGATCGACCTGACCGACTACTACTGCACCGACACGACCTGCCCCGCGGTGATCGGCGGCGTGCTGGTCTACCGGGACACCACGCACATCACGGCGACGTGGGCGACGTCGTTGGAGCCGTACCTCGAGCGCGGGTTGCAGAAGCAGCTCACGGCGCTCGGGCGCTGAACGCGTGCGCTTCGTGAGCGCGTGCGCTTCGTGAGCGCGTGCGCTTCGTGAGCCATGCGCTTCGTGAGCGCGTGCGCTTCGTGAGCACAAATGGTCGAGTCCCGTCGATGAACCCGACCATTTCTGCTCACGAAGTCGCCCGACCGGGCAGCTGGACCCCGAATGCGGGCCTCCGCTCCGGGCGCCGTCGCTCTACTCTTGAGCGGACCTCGCACGCCCGCAGCTCGCCACGTGCGCCGACTGAACGGAAGACACCCGTGACCGACCTCGCCCCCGAGCGTTCCGCGCCGGCCGCCTCCGCCCCGGCCGCCTCCGCCCCGAGCACGGACGGGACACCCGGACTCGCGCCGCTGAGCCTGCTCGCCGTCGTGGCGATCGCGCTCGCCTTCGTCGCCCCGATCGGCGGCGTCGTCGTCGGGTTCATCGCGCGGCACGAGGTCCGACGGACCGGCGAGCGTGGAGACGGACTGGCGTTCGCGGCCATCCTGATCGGCGCGACGCTCACCCTGTTCGGCGTGCTCGTCCCCGGAGCCCTCGCGCTGTCCGGCGTCATCGACTCGACGATCCACCTCTGGGGCTGACTCGTCGCCCCGTCCTCCGGCCACTGGCCACTGGCCACTGGCCACTGGCCACTGACCACCGCGCTCAGGAGTGGCCGCGCCCGATGACGGCGTGCCGCACCCCGCCAGCCGGCGCCGCGACATCGCCGTCGAAGCGCGGGATGACGTGCAGGTGGGCGTGGAAGACGGTCTGGCCAGCGGCCGATCCGTCGTTGAACCCGACGTTGTAGCCGTCGGGGTGGTGCTGCTCGTCGAGCCGGGCCTTCAGCAGCGCCACCATCCGGGTCATCGCGGCGAGCTCTCCCTCGGTCGCATCGAACCAGCTGGTGATCCGCCGCTTCGGGATGACGAGCGTGTGGCCAGGTGACACCGGGTGTGCATCGAGGATCGCGAAGACGAGCTCGTCGTCCGCGACCCACTGCGTGCGTGGTACCAGTTCGAACACGGACGTCGTCGTCATGTTCCCCATCCAACCTCGCCGTGCTTCACTCGGACCATGACCACGACGACCGTCCTCGCCTCCTGTGCCGTGGGAACCGTCGAGTGCCACGACACCGCGTCGATCGACCTGCGCCCCCTGCTCGTCGTCGTCGGGCTCGTCGTCGTGGCGCTGGTCGTGCTGGGGATCGCGCTGCTCGGGCGTCAGCGTCGGTGAAAAACGACTCGCGCACGAACCACCAACGACGAAGGGCCCCGGCGGAATCCGCCGGGGCCCTTCGTCTGTTCGGTGTCATGCCGTTCAACCGGCACTGTGCGCTCGAAGGGACTCGAACCCCCAACCTTCTGATCCGTAGTCAGATGCTCTATCCATTGAGCTACGAGCGCGTGGCCTTGCGGCCGTGGAAGACTCTACAACAGCTCCGGCCCGGGCGCCAATCGAGGCCACCCGACCGCTCCGCCCGGCGTGTCGCGAGGCGACAGCCGAGCCCCCGACGTCACAGCGCTGCGGCCTCCTCGTCGAAGACCTCGGCCAGGAACACCCGCAGCGCCTGCCACGATCGGTGGTCGGCGCGCTCCTGGTACTGGGCGCCGTGGTCGGGCGCGTCGGTCCCGGGCACGGCGAACGCGTGCATGGCCCCGGCGTAGGTGACGACCTGCCAGTCGACGCCGGGCTCGGTGCGCATCTCGTCCTGCCAGGCGTGCACGGCGTCGTCGGGCACGACGGGGTCTGCTCCCCCGGTCAGCACGAGCAGCTTCGCCTGGATCGCCGAGGCGTCGGCGGGGTCGTGCGTGATGAGCCCGCCGTGGAACGACACCGCACCGACGAGGTCCGCTCCGGTGCGCGCGAGCTCGATCGCGGTGGAGCCGCCGAAGCAGTAGCCGATGACGACGATGCGGGCCGGATCGACGTCGGGGTCCTGTCGCAGCCGGTCGAGGCCGGCGGTCGCACGTGCCCGGAGCAACGGCAGGTCCTGGTAGTACGACCCGGCGACCTGGCCGGCGGTGTCGTCACCGGGCCGCACGCCGGCACCGTAGATGTCCGCACCGAAGGCGACGTAGCCCAGGCGGGCGAGCATCGTCACGCGCGCTTCGACGTGCTCGTTCACGCCGTGCCAGTCGTGCACGACCAGGACGGCCGGGCGAGGACCGGCGACGGCCGCGTCCTTCGCGAGCACGCCGAGCAGGTCGGTGCCCTCGTGGTCGTAGTGGACGGGCTCGACACGGATGTCGGCACCGGCGGGTTCGGGAACGGTCTGCAGGACGTCGTCGATGGTGGTCACGTCGTCCGACGCTACGCCGCCGTCCGGCTCAGGCGTCGATGTTGTCCCAGTCCTCAGGACCGCTCGACCCGGCCGGGTACTCGTCGAGCGGCGTCGTGCCGGCCTTCCACGCCTCAAGGAACGGTCCGACGACCTTCCAGCCCTGCACGGCGCTGTCACCGCGGACCGACAGGGTCGCGTCGCCCTCGAGCACACCGGCCAGGACCTCGCCGTAGGCGCTGAGCCGTCCGGGGTTGAACGTCGTCTCGAGGCTGGTGCGGTCGATCGTGTACGGGTCGCCGGGCCCGTTGACGTTCAGCTCGAGCTGCATCTCGTCCGGGGCGATCCAGATCCGGAGCCGGTCCGGCTGGGCGGCGCCGGACAGACCGACGGGCACCTGCGGGGAGTCCTTGAACGTGATGACGATCTCGCGGCGCTGCTTCGCGAGCGCCTTGCCGGAACGCAGCGTGAAGGGGACGCCGGCCCATCGCCAGTTCGCGATCTCGAGGGTCAGCTGGGCCAGGGTCTCGGTGCCGAGCGACGGGTCGACCCCGTCCTCGTCGGCGTACGACGGCAGCTTGCGGTCGCCGACCGTGCCCGCGGTGTACCGGGCGCGCTTGCCGGCGGCGACGACGTCCCCGCCCCACGGCCGCACGGCGCGCAGCACGAGTTCCTTCTGGGTCCGCAGGTCGTCGGCGTCGATCGACGCCGGCGCCTCCATGGCCACGACGGCCATGACCTGGAGCAGGTGGCTCTGGATCATGTCGGTGAGGGCGCCGGCCTTGTCGTAGTAGCGGGCGCGGCCCTCGAGCCCGAGGGTCTCGTCGTACACGATGTCGACGCGTTCGACGTGCTGCGAGGACAGCAGGGGCTCGATGATGCGGTTCGCGAAGCGCAGCCCGATCAGGTTGAGCACCGTCGAACGCCCGAGGAAGTGGTCGACCCGGTGGATCCGCTCCTCGGGGATGAACGAGTGCAGCAGGTCGTTCAGGTGCTCGGCGCTGGCGGCGTCGGTACCGAACGGCTTCTCGAGCGCCAGGCGGGTGCGCTTCGGCAGGTCGAGGTGGGCGAGCTGTTCGCAGCTCTTCTCGGTCACGGCCGGGGGCAGCGCGAAGTAGATCGCGGGGTCGTGGTCGCAGGCTCCGAGCAGCGCGCGCAGGTCGTCGGCGCTCGTGACGTCGGCCTTCCGGTACGAGGACGCGTCGATCACGGCCTGCAGCCGCTCCGACAGCGACGAGTCGCCCTCCGCCCCTTCGTCGCCCTCGTTCTTCGACGCCTGCGCGTTCTCGAAGGACTCGCGCACCTGCGCCTTCCAGTCGGCGTCGGAGAGGTCCTCGACACCCGCCCCGATGAGCTGGACGTCCCAGTCGTCCTTGACCTCGAGCAGGGTCGCGAGACCCGGCAGGAGCAGGCGCTTGGACAGGTCGCCGCTGGCTCCGAGGATGAGCAGGCTGGTCTGGAGGCTCGACATGCCTCCGACCGTACTCATCGGCCCCGGTGGACGGCCGGGCCGCTACGGTGGTGACAGTTCGGCGCGAGGGAGCACCATGAGCAGTGGGTACGAAGGACGACGCCTCCGCGTCGTCGTGATCGGCACCGGCATGATCGCGGGGGTCCACGCCCGCGCGGCCCGGGCCGCCGGTGCCGAGGTGCTCGGGGTGCTCGGCCGGAACGCATCGCGCTCCGAGCAGGTCGCGGCGCAACTCGACCTGCCTCGTGGGTACGCCTCGCTCGACGACGTCATCGCGGACGCCCCCGACGTCGTGCACATCTGCACGCCGAACGACCAGCACCACCCGCAGGCGATGGCGGTCATCGCCGCGGGCATCCACGTGGTGTGCGAGAAGCCCCTCGCGATCGACCCGGCGCAGGCCGCCGAACTCGTCGCAGCGGCAGCGGACGCCGGTGTCGTCGCCACGGTGCCGTTCGTGTACCGCTACCACCCGATGATCCGTGAGATCCGCGCGCGCATCGCCGACGGCGACCTCGGTCGACTCCTCGCCGTGCACGGCCACTACCTGCAGGACTGGATGCTCGACGAGGACGCCTCGAGCTGGCGGGTCGACCCGACCTCGAGCGGGTTGTCCCGCGCGTTCGCCGACATCGGCTCGCACTGGTGCGACCTGGTCGAGTTCGTCACCGGCGAGCGCTTCGCCTCGGTGTCCGCGGCGACCGACATCGTCTACCCGACCCGCCCCGCGGCCTCGGGGCCGTCGTTCTCCGGCTCGCCGGACCCCGACCCGGTCGCCGACGCCGCGGAACGGGCCGAGGTCACCACCGAGGACACCGCGGTCGCGACGTTCCGCACCGGCACCGGCCGCATCGGCAACGTGGTGATCTCGCAGGTGGCGTCCGGTCGGAAGAACCGCCTGTGGTTCGAGGTCGACGGCACCCGGGGCAGCGCCGCCTTCGACCAGGAACAGCCCGATTCCGCGTGGTTCGGCAACGAGCGTGGTGCGCAGATCGTCGTGCGCGACCCGTCGCAGGGGTACCCGGACCAGCGGCGTCTGGCGATCGTGCCGTCCGGGCACCCGCAGGGCTACCTCGACGCCTTCGCCGCGTTCGTCGCCGACACGTACACGGCGGTCCGCACCGGTGTGGCCCCCGACGGCCTGCCGACCTTCGCGGACGGCGCACGTTCCGCCGACATCATCGACGCCGTGATCACCAGCGCGGCCGAGACCACGTGGCGGGAGATCCGGTGAAGCTCGGCATGCTGACGGCCTGCCTGCCCGGCTGGACCCTCGACCGCATCGCGGACTTCGCCGCCGAGCAACGGTACGAGCGGCTCGAGGTCGGCGTGTGGCCCGGCACCGGTGGCCGCGACTTCGAGGCGGCGCACCTGCCGGTGGCGACGTTCACCGACGAGGACGCCGCTGCGACCCGTGACCTGCTCGACCGCACCGGCCTCGAGATCTCGGCGCTCGCATACTACGAGAACAACCTGCACCAGGACCTCGACCGCCGCGAGGAGATCCGCACCCACCTCAAGCACGCGATCGATGCCGCGCAGGTGCTCGGCGTGCCGTACGTCGGCACGTTCATCGGCCGCGACAACAGCAGGTCGGTGCGGGAGAACATGGCAGAAGGGAACCGGGTCCTCCCCGAGCTCGTCGACTACGCCGGCGAGCGCGGCGTGCGGTTGATCATCGAGAACTGCGTGATGGAGGGCTGGCACCCGGACGGCTACCCCGGCAACCTGGCGTACTCCCCCGAGCTCTGGGGTTGGGTCACCGGCCTCGGCTTCGGCCTGAACTGGGACCCGTCGCACCTGACCTGGATCGGCATCGACCCGGTCGAGACGATCCTGCCGTTCGCCGAGCACATCGTGCACGCCCAGGCGAAGGACCTCGAGCTCTTCCCGGCGAAGCGCGACGCGTACGGGTTCTTCGGCAAGGTCGACAAGGGTGACGACCCGTGGGACATGGGCTGGTGGCGCTTCCGGGTGCCGGGCCGTGGCGTCGTGGACTGGCCGCACGTCGTCGACCGCCTGTACGAAGCGGGGTTCGACGGCACCCTGTCGGTCGAGCACGAGGACCCGCTCTGGGGCGGCACCGACGAGAAGGTCCTCGAAGGGCTGCGCATCGCCCACCGCACGCTCCGTCCCCTCATCGCACAGGAACCCCAGCTCATGTGAACGTCGTGTGACGACTTCGACCCGACACTGGCGGGTCGGCTGTGCGTCCTCATAGGTTCTCCGACGATGAACCTCCACTCCTCTCCGCGCCGCCGACGGCGCATCATCAGCGGCGCGGCCTTCGCCACCGCGGGTGTGCTCGTCGCACTGTCCGTCCCCTCCACCGCCGTCGCCGCCGAGGGCGACACGACGATCGACATCATCGACGTCAACGACTTCCACGGCCGCATCGAGTCCGAGGGCACCGCCGTCGACAAGGCTGCCGGTGCCGCCAAGCTCGCCGGTGTCGTGCAGTCGTACCGCGAGGCCAACCCGAACACGATCTTCGCCAGCGTCGGCGACAACGTCGGTGCCTCGACGTTCACCTCGCTGATCCAGCAGGACGCCCCGACGATCGATGCGCTCAACGCCATGGACCTCGACGTCAGCGCGATCGGCAACCACGAGCTCGACAAGGGCCAGGACGACCTGACCGGGCGCATCGAGGACCGGGCCGACTGGCCCTACGTCTCGGCGAACATCGTCAAGCAGGGCACGACCGACCCCGCGTTCGAGCCGTACTCCATCGTGGAGAAGGGCGGCGTGAAGGTCGGCTTCATCGGCGCGACCACCGAGGACCTCATCCCGGGGCTCGTCAGCCCCGGCGGTGTCGAGGGCCTCGCGATGGCCCCGATCGTCAGCCAGGTCAACAAGTATGCCGACCAGCTCACCGACGGTGTCGACAGCAACGGCGAGGCCGACGTGCTCGTCCTGCTGGTGCACGAGGGTGCTCCCACGAACGCCCTCGCCGACGCGACCGGGTCCGGCGTGTTCGGCACGATCACCTCGGGCGTCTCGTCGAAGGTGTCCGCGATCGTCTCCGCACACACCCACGCGACCTACAACCACCAGATCGCGGGTCCCGACGGTACGACCCGCCCGGTGATCCAGACCGGTTCCTACGGCGTGAACTTCGGGCACCTGCAGCTCACCGTCGACGCCGACAAGCAGCTCACCGGCATCACGTCCGAGGTCAAGTCGGTCAACGGTGAGACCCGCGTGCCGGCTGACTCCACCTCGGTGGACGCGGTGGCCGACATCGTGACGGCTGCGAAGGCCGTCGCCGACGTCGAGGGCAGCAAGAAGCTCGGCGAGATCACCGGCGACCTGCGTCGTGCTGTGCAGTCGGACCGCACGACCGAGAACCGCGGCGGCGAGTCCGTCCTGGGCAACTACATCGCCGAAGTGCAGCGCTCCGCGACCGAGCGCAACGGCTCGCAGATCGCCTTCATGAACCCCGGCGGGCTGCGCACGGACATGGTCTACGCGTCGAGCGGCGCCGGCGACCCGGACGGCACGGTGACCTACAAGGAGGCCGCGCTCGTCCAGCCGTTCGCGAACACCCTGGTCACCGAGGACATGACCGGCCAGCAGATCAAGGACGCCCTCGAGCAGCAGTGGCAGCCGGACGGCCTGCCGCGTCCGTTCCTCAAGCTCGGCGTCTCGGACGGCTTCGCGTACACCTACGACCCCGCGAAGGGCCGTGGCGAGCGCATCACCGGCATGACCTTGAACGGCGAGTCGATCGCCCTCGACGACACCCTCAAGGTGACGGTCAACTCGTTCCTGTCGACCGGTGGCGACAACTTCGCCGCCTTCGCGACCGGCGCGAACATCGCCGACTCGGGCCAGGTCGACCTGCAGGCGCAGGTGGACTACTTCCTGGACAACCCGACGGTCACCCCGCCGTCCGACCAGCGTGCCGTCGGCACCACGGTCACGCCGACCCCCGAGGGCGGGTTCCAGCCCGGCGACGAGATCACGATCGACCTGTCGTCGCTCGTGTTCAGCAGCGACGACCCCGCTGCGGCCGGCACCGTGTCGGTGAGCGCCGGTGACGTCGAGCTCGCCACCGCCGAGATCGACCCGACGATCGTCGACACGAACGACGAGCAGGGTCGTGCGACGCTGACCTTCGCCGTGCCGACCGTCGAGTCGTCGGCCGACGCAGCGACGGTCCGGACGGCTGCCCGTGCCGCCGCGACGACGGACGAGCCGCTCGTCGTCACCCTGCCGGGCGGCCAGACGATCACGCTCGCCGTGACCATCCCGCTCGCCGCAGCCGTCGACCCGACGGACCCGACGGAGCCCACGGACCCGACCGACCCCACGGACCCGGCTGACCCTGGCGCGGGCAACGGGGACGCCCCGGGTGCCGGCAACGGCAACGGCAACGCTCCGGGAACGGACACGGGCACCGGCACGGACCTGGCGGGCGACCCGTCCGACTCGACGAACGCCGGCGGCGACCTCGCCTACACGGGCGCGGACCTGACGGCGCCGGGGATCGCAGCGGGCCTGCTCCTGCTGGCGGGCATCACCGCACTCGTCGCCGTGCGCCGGAAGCGAGCACGGACCGACGCGAGCGTCCAGACGGACTGACACCGGGCCTCCTGTCCGACACGAACGGGCCGTCTCACCACCGTGAGACGGCCCGTTCCGTCACGCCGGGAGGCACGGATCGCGTCCGGCGCGCACCGCGCGCGGATCCGCTGCCGCGCTCCCTGTCCCATAGCAGCGCTCGCACTGCGGATCCGGGGATCGGCAGGGTACTGTCGGGCTTGTCGCATCGCGACGCGTCGCGCCGGGTCGCCTCTCAGGTCGGCGGTGGTTCCGTTCGACGAGACCCCGCGGCGCGGGTGCCCTCCGCCTCCAGGGAAACGGCGGAGGGCGCCCTCTCCCCCAGCGGCGTCAGCGCGCTCCGGACACGGTCAGCGGAACAGCTGCTCGCCGATGTACGACCCCTTGCGCGGTGCCGGCGGGATCGCGAACACCGCGGACCCGATGTGCGAGACGTACTCGTTCAACCGGTCCGAGGCGCCGAGCTTCCGCTGCAGCCGGGTGAAGTGCTCCGGGTCGTTCATGTACGCCAGGAACAGCAGCCCGGCGTCGAGCTGGCCGTACTCGTTGAGGCCGTCGGTGTAGTTGTACGGACGGCGGAGGATCTTCACCCCGCCGTTCGCCTCGTGGGCAGCCAGGGCGATGTGGGACGTCGCGTCGATCTTCGTGGCACCGTCGCCGTCGGTCGCCGCGAAGTCCGGCGTCGTGTGCTCGGTCCCGCCGGACAGCGGTGCGCCCTCGATCTTGGACCGACCGAACACGCGCTGCTGGTCGCTGACGACGTCGGCGTCCCAGATCTCGATGTTCATCCGGATCTTCCGCACAACCTGGTAGGTGCCGCCGGTCATCCACGCCGCACCGTCGCCCGGGTCGTCGACCCACACGAAGCGGTCGTGGTCCTCGTCCGTCGTGATGTTCCTGGTGCCGTCCTTGAAGCCCATCAGGTTGCGCGGCGTCGTCTGGTGCGGGCCGGCCGACGCACGACCGAAGCCGAGCACGGTCCACCGCACGGTCGCCGTCCCCCGCGCCATCCGGGCCAGGTCGCGGACGGCGTGGTACGCCACCTGCGGGTCGTCGGCGCAGGCCTGCAACGACAGGTCGCCGCCGGTCAGTCCGGCCTGCAGGTTGTCGCTCGGCAGCCGGGGCACGTCGGCGAGGTCCGCCGGACGCTTGTCGGCCAACCCGAAGCGCTCGTCGAACACGCCGGGGCCGAACCCCACCGTGACCGTCAGGGACGCCGGGCCGAGGTCGAGCGCCTCACCGGTGTCCGCGCCGACGCCGTCACCGTGCGCGGGCTCGACGCTGCCGACGGTCTTCCCCGCCTGCAGCTGCGCGATCGCCGCTGACCAGCGGGCGAGGAGCACCTGCAGCTCGGTCGCGACGCTGGTGGACAGGTCGAAGGTCATGAACACGCAGTACCGCTGGGGTGCGGTCTGCACCCCGCCCTGCGGCTGCCGTGCGGCGGTCGCGTAGAACGGGTGGCTCTGGGACAGGTCGATGGACTCGTCACCGTTGGCGGCCGCCGTGAACGGGTTGACCCCCGTCGCGGCCGTCGCGCCGCCGATGCCGACCGCGGCGCCCGCCCCGGCTCCGGCCGCGGCGAGTCCCGCGCCGAACAGCCCGCGCCGGGAGACCCCGGTGCGGGCTGCGCGGTCGTCGTCGGGCTGCGTCACGCGGTGGCGACCTTCTCGGCGAGGCGGGACAGCGGGTCCTGCAGGGCCTGGATCTGCTGCGAGATGCGGTTCGCGTCGGACTTCTTGGTCGCTGCGTCCCACGTGTCGAAGCCGCCGAGGTCGTCGGCGTTGCGGTAGCCGTCCATCATCGTGTTCGTCGCGTCGAACTGCTTCGCGATCTGCTTCGTCAGGGTCGGGTCGAGCTTCGTCAGGCCCGGCTTGAGGTACGCGAAGGCCTGACGGGCACCCTCGACGTTGGCGGCGAGGTCGACGAGGTCGATGTGGCTGTACGCCTCTTCCTCACCGGTGACCTTGTTCGACTGGACCTCCTCGAGCAGGCCGGCGGCGCCGTTCGCCAGGTCCTCGGGCTTGTAGTCGAGCGTCGGGACGAGCTTCGCGAGCAGCTGCACGTTCTCGGTCAGGTCGGCCGCCGTCTTCTTGGTCGACGCGGTGATCTCCCCCGCCTGGAACAGGTCCTTCTCGACGGCGTGGAACCCGCTCCAGCCGACGGCCGGGTCGAGGTTCGAGGCGCGCATGTCGATCAGGTAGTCGAGGTTGCCGGCGTTGTCGGTCGCCTTGTGGCCCTTCTTGACGAAGCCGTCGACGTCGCTCTCGACGTGCTCGTAGAACGGGCGGGCGTTCGCGTAGTCGGTCTTCGCGGCGTCGAGGTCGCCGGCGTCGATGTCCTTCTGCAGCAGTTCGACCGCGGTGACCATGTCGGTGACCTGGCCGTCGACGTAGTCGGCGTAGCCCTTCGTGCCCTCGTCGAGCAGGGTGGCGGCGCTGCTGTTCGCGGTCGAGGTGACCTTGCCCGTGACCGTGAAGTCGGTGAGCTCGGTGTCGGCTCCGGGGCAGTACACCTGGTACTCCCCACCGGTCAGGGTCGCGGTGAACTGCACGGCGTCGAGGCCGGGTGCGAGGTTCTCCTTCTCGCCCAGGATCCGCTGGTCCTGCAGCAGTTCGACCTCGGTGATGGCGGTCGAGGACTCGTTCTTCACCGAGAACGTGACCGGCCCGGCGGGGACCTTCGTCTCGGAGACCTTGCACTGGTCCGAGCCGTCGTTCGTCAGGGTGATGGTGACGCGCGAGACCTTCGCGGCGTCGGTGGAGCTGTCGGAGGCACCGTCGGAGCTCGCGCAACCGGTCAGTGCGAGGGCGGTGACGACGCCGAGGGCGCCGAGGGTGATCAGGGGTCGAACGGGCTTACCGAACGGCATAGTCGTTGCTCCTTGCAGGGTCCCCGGCGGGTGGGCCGCGCGTCGGGACGGTTTCGGGGGTGGGGTTCACGGGTACGGTCCGACGACGGCGGTCACGGAGCGCGAGCAGCGCCTGGGCGGCAGCTGCGACGCCGAGGGCGATCGGCAACCAGGCCTTCCAGAGCAGCAGCTCGGCAGCCCGCGTGTCCGCGGCCGCCACCGAGGTGGCTGCCTGCTCGACGCGGGAGTCGGGGACGGACCACACGGAGCGGTCCAGGGTCGTGGTGCGCGCGGACGGGAGGCCCCCACCGCTCAGCGTCAGCACGGTGCGTTCGTCGCGGGTGGCGTCCAGGACCCCACCACGGACCGTCCAGAGGGTCACGGTGTCGCGCACCGCCCAGCGGGCGGTGAACGGGCCGGGGTTCGTCGACGGCGAGACGCCGACGGGGATCCGGCCGAACAGGTCGACGAGGTCGTCGAGCGTCAGCGTCGCCGGGCGGTCCGCGGCGGTGGCCGACGTGCGGATCCGCCACCGGTCGGCGGCCACGCCCGCGCGGGTCACGCGGCGGTGGGCCGACGTCGGCAACGTGAGCCGTGCCTCCTGGCCGGTGGTGGTGCCGGCGACGCGGAGGACGCCGGACGCACCGTGGACGTCCGCCGAGACGGACGTGGCGTCGCCGCGGACGGTGGCGGAGCCGGGCAGGTCGACGCCGCCCGTCGGGACGGCGATCGCCAGCGCGGCTGCGGCCACCGCGAGGGCTCCGGCGACGGTGGCGCGGACCATCGGGACGCGTGCCGCCGACGGACGCCAGGCGCGGGGCCAGAGCGTCAGGGCGAGCACGGGCACGACGTACAGGACCCAGCCGAGCACCTCGATCACCCGGGGATCCGGCGGGATGCCGAGCACGCCCGTGACGAGCGCACCCTGCACCGACCCGTTTGGGGCGAGCCAGGACAGGTCGACGGTCCGCTGCTGCCCGATGACGATCCACCCGGCCTCGTGCGCGCGCCGGAGCACCGTCAGCACGAGCCCGCCGGCGACGAACACCAGGAAGACGCCGGTGCCGGTGAAGAACTTCGACAGGTTCAGCCGGACGCCTCCGGTGTAGATGCCGTAGCCGATGACGACGGCGCCCGCGATGCCGCTGACCGCGCCGAGGGCGGCGAGACCGGTGTCCGACGACGCCTGGAAGGTCGCGAGGAGGAAGACCGCGGTCTCGAAGCCCTCCTTGAGCACGGCGAGGAAGGCCATGCCGGCCAGTGCCCACGCGGTGCCGCGGCCGAGCGCCTCGGTCGCGCTCGCCTCGAGTTCCTTGGTCAGGGTGCGCGCGTGGGTGCGCATCCAGACGATCATGCCGGTGACGAAGACCACGGCGACGATGCCGATGATCGCCTCCATGCCCTCCTGCTGCGCCTGCGGCAGGGCCTGCTCGACGACCTGCAGGCCGAACCCGACGCCGATGCTGAGCACGACGGCGACCCCGACGCCGAACCACATGGGGTCGAGGGGGACACGGTTGCGACGCAGGAAGGCGGCGATGATGCCGACGATGAGCGTCGCTTCGAGGCCTTCACGGAGGCCGATGACGAGAGTGGCGAGCATGACGTAGGTGAGGCTAACCTAACCGCCGTTCGGCCCGCCAGTCGTCCGGCGTGGGGTTTGATGGTTCTCATGAACCTGCTGTCCGTCGATGGCCTGGCGTCGGTCACGAACGTGCTCGACCTCGCCGGGGTGTTCGCGTCCGCCCTGCTCGGTGGATCGATCGCCCGCGCGATGGACTTCGACCTGTTCGGGTTCCTGGTCGTCGGCTTCGTCTCGGGGCTCGGCGGCGGCATGCTGCGCGACACCCTGCTGCAGAACGGCCCCCCGGTCGCACTCGTCGACCCGCTCTACGTGCCGGTCGCCCTGGCCGGGGCACTCATCGCCTTCTTCGTGTCGTTCTCCGAGATCACCTGGGACCGGTTGTTCACCGTGCTCGACGCCGCGGTGATCGGGTTCTGGGCGGTGGTCGGGGTACAGCGCACCTACGACGCCGGCCTGGAGTGGCCAGCCGCGATCATCATGGGCACGATCACGGCGGTCGGCGGCGGCGCGATGCGTGACCTGCTGCTCCGCCGGGTGCCCGCGGTGTTCGGCGGGAACGCGCTGTACGCCACCGTGGCCGTCGCGGCGTCGGTGGTCATGGTCGTCGCGTCCGCCCTCGGGTCGCCGTCGATCGGGATCGTGGCCGCGATCGCGCTGTCGCTCGGTCTGCGCTGGGGTGCGGTCCGCCGCGGCTGGGGACTGCCCAACGGTCGTGACTGGCAGCCGAAGTCGACGCTCGGCTCGCTGCTGCGGCGCGGGCGGAGCCTGCGACCCGACGCACTCCGGCTGCTCCGACGCCCCGGACGGCGCACGGGAGCGGGCAGTGTGCGCGAAGAACACGACACGGCAACGGATTCCTCGTTCGACGACTGAGGGGTGTCATCTGTCAGTGCTCCGGCGTAGCATCCCTACCGTCGGGTATCGACCCGGCTCATGTCGTCCGCACCGAACCGACGCGACCCGAACGCGCCGGTTCCGCGCAGACGTGGTGATGGGGGCTTCGCTGATGCCGCGCGTGATCAGACGCGCGGCGCGGCAGGTCTCCCACCCCAAGCTCTCCCACCCCAAGCTCTCCCACCCCAAGCTCGCACGCCCCCAGCTCGCCCGCCCGGGTTCCAGCCCCGGTGCCCCGCCCCGGCAGGAACGATGAACGACGACGTCTCCGACTCTCCCACGCCGCGGACACCACGGGCCGAGGTCCGAGAACGTCTCCTCATCGCCGGCGCTGCCGTCTTCGCCGAACAGGGCGTGCACGGAGCCCGTCTCGACGAGGTCGCCGCACGCGCCGGGTTCAGCAAGGGCGCGGTCTACTCGAACTTCTCGTCGAAGGAGGACCTGCTCGCGCAGGTCATGCAGCGCGGGACGAACCTGGTGCTCGGGTCGCTGCAGGAGCTCATCCGTGCCGACATCGCCGCGGCGGACATCGCGGACGTCGTGCGGGCAGCCTTCGGACGGCACGACCAGCGCGCGCAGTTCGCCCTGCTGTCGGAGTTCCGCGCCTACGCGATCCGACACACCGATCTGCTGCCCGAGTTCGTGCGGCAGCGACGGGTGCTGCAGGACGGCGTGCACGAGCTGGTGCGACTGTGGTTCGGGGCGCACCCGGAGGTCGACGCCGGCATGCCGCTCGACGCCTTCGCCACGGCGCTCGTCGCCGCCAACGTCGGGGTCGTGTTCGACGGGCCCGCGCTGCCGGGGGTCGACCCCGGCGAGGTCATCGCCGCCCTGGTCGAGGCGGTCGTCCGCCGCCGCTGACCGAGCGGCGGCATGGTGCTGCGGCGTGGCGCTCTGGCGTGTTGCTGCGGCGTGGTGCGGCGTTGACCACTCGGTGCGAGCTTGTTGCGCCGCACCGAGTGGCCAACCTCGCACCAGCCGAGACTCCGCGGTCAAGCAGGGCGACGGGAGCGCCGACGGCCCTCGTGCGACCACGCGGACGACGGCAGCAGGCTCGGCGGCAGCAGGCGCGACCGCAGCACCCGTCCACCGGAGACCGAGGCGTCGAGCGCCTCCCGCGCCTGCTGCACGTGCTGCACGAGCGCCTCGCCGTCGACCGCTGCGACCCCGCCGGCCGCGAACCGTTCACGGTCGACGGCGTCGACCACGGCGTCGAGGTGCGGGAGTGCCGACGGCGGCAGCACCTGACGGAGTCGCCCGAGGACGGCTCGGGCAGTCCGGGCCGCAGCCCCTGCGTCACCGGGTGGTGCCAGCCCCGGGGCGTAGCCGTGGTCGGCGACGTCGTCGAGGGCCTCACGCCAGGCGGTCACCGCGGGTGAGCGACCAGCGGCCACGGCCGACAACCGCGACCGCCGTCGGAGCGCTCGGACGAGTCCGGGTGCGATGAGCAACGCGAGGACGAGTGCCGCGCCGAACAGCAGGCCGGCCGGACCGCTGCCGCCAGAGGCACCGGCCGCACCCGGCTGCGCCGACGCCGAGGGGGTCGGTGTCGCCGAGGACTCGGCAGGGGCGGACTGCTCGGGCGCGGGCAGCGGGGACTCGGGCGTCGCGGCGGTCGGGGTCTCCGTGGGTTCGGTCGAGGGCTGCGCTGCCGCGTCGGAGTCCGGCGTCGGCTCGAACGCGACCCACCCGGCCCCCTTGATGTACAGCTCGGGCCAGGAGTGCAGCTGCCGGTTCGACACCGCGTACTCACCGTCTGGCTGCGCCGCCCCGGCCCGGTACCCCACCGCGATGCGGGACGGGATGCCGAGCGTCCGGGCCATCACGGCCATCGCCGACGAGAAGTGGACGCAGTAGCCCTCGCGCACCTGCAGGAAGGTCGAGACGACGTCCATGCTGTCGCCGTCGTAGCCCTGCTCGACGGGGGCCGTCTCGGAGTAGGTGAACAGGTCGCTGCGGAACCACTGCTCGAGGGCGCGGGCCTGGGCGTAGTCGTCGGACGCGGCCCCGGCCACCCGCTCCGCGGTCGACGTGATGTTCGCGGGCAGGTCCTTCGGCAGCGTCAGGTCGGTCTGCAGCTGGTCACCGCTCGGCTCGCGGAACCCCCGGCCGTCGGCACGGGACAGGACACCCGAGGCCGCGACGGCGTCGAGGTACGCGTTCGCGAAGGTCGAGGCACCGTAGACCTCGTACGTCGCACCGCGCGGCGTGGCCGGACCGGTGGACCGCACGGTGCTCGAGGACCCCATCCAGCGCCACTGCGACAGGTCGAGGTTGGTGGAACGCGACTCGATCGACACCGCCCCGGACGGCACCGGTAGGTACGTGCTCGACAGCCCGGTGATCCGGACCGTGACGTCACCGCGCGTCGCCAGGCGGGGGTTCACGCCCTCGGCCCACTGCTGTTGGTCGGCGGTGTCGGCCTCAGCGGCGTTCGTCACCGTCGGCACCCAGTCCCCGGTGCCGAACTCGTCCAGGTCGGCGAGCTTGAGGTACTCGGGCTGGCCGTCGGACGACCGGTACCGGAGCACCTCGAGTTCGCTCGGCTGCCGCAGGTCGTTGCCGAGCTCGAGCAGGGTGCCGGGTCGCCCGGGCTGGATCGGCGACTGGATGGCCCCGGTGACGCCGGACAGCCAGCTCGCGTTGAGCGGCACGATCGCGGGCAGGCCGATCGCGACGACGAGCCCGATCGCACCGACGACCGCGGCCGGGACCGCTCGCTGCACGGGTCGGACCGACAGCCACAGCAGGGCGAGGAAGGCGACGGCCGTGGTGATCACGAGTGCGGTGCCCGCCGGCTGTCCGGTGATGATCCCCGGCACGATGAGGATGACGAGGGCGGGCGCGGCGGCGAGCGACGGGATCCGGGCGATCGCGGCGAGGAACAACGAGACGCCCGCCACCCAGGCGATCGACACGGTCACGACCAGTCGGATGGCGTCGGTCTGCGGCAGCGGCGCGGGGTTCAGGCGGATGGCGGCGAGCGTCTCGCCCAACGCTCCGTCGGCGTCGAGCCAGCCGAGGGGTTGCACGTCGTTGACCAGGGCGGCGGCGCACGAGCACAGCACGAGGGTGGCGACGAGTGCCACGAACCGGACCCCGGGGGCCCGGCGACGCACCGCGAGCATGACGGCCACGAGCACCGCGACGACCACGACGCCGGACACCCACCAGGCGGTGCCCTGCACGAGCGGGCGGATCGCGAGCGCGGCGATGAGCACGGGCACCGGGGCGAGCGCGACGACCCAGGTGCTCGGGGTGTCACGGGTGTCGTCGTCGCGGTCCAGGACCTCGCGCACGTCGACGGGCCGGCGCGACGACGCAGCGGCGCCGCTCACCGTGCGGCTCCGGACGCGGTCGCCCCGGCGACCGGCACCACGAGGGTGCGCCAACCACCGCGGTCGAGGATCCCGCGGACCACCGGGTCCGGCGGCACGATCGTCGCCATGATCCCGCGGCTCGATCCGCTCGTCGCCGTCACGAGTTCAGCCGCTTGCTCGGCGGTGCAGTTGCCGGTGACCACCGCGGTCATGCCGTGCACGTCCCGCCCACGCACCTCGGGCAGGACCTCGGTGACCGGACGAGCGTCGCTGCGGAGCCGGACGTCCGCGAGTCCGACGAGCACGTCGGTGAGGCCGCCGACGTCACCGGCGTGCCGGGTGCTGCCGGACGGCCCGTCGCTCACGAGCACGACGCGCGAGGTCCGGGCGGCGAGGGCGCGGGCGACGCTGGCGGCGACGACGACGGCGTGCTCGAAGGCCTGGTCACCGCCCAGGTCGGAGAGCTCCGCCAGGTCCTCACGCCCGAGGCCCTGGTAGGACTCGCGCCGGACGTCGAGCGCGATGACGGCCTCGGGTGGTTGCGCCTGCGTGGTCTGCCGGACGTGCAGTTCGCCGCGTCGAGCACTCTGCGCCCAGTGCACCCGACGGATGGGGTCGCCGGGACGGTACGGCCGGAGTTCGCTGTCGTCGGCGGACCCGCCCTGCCCGACCCGCCCTTCGTCGGCGGAGACGGCCCCGGCGAGGGCGCCGGTGTCGATCGCGGCGAGGGGTGCGCTCGCGGGGACGACGACGACCTCTTCCGCCGGCACCACCGGGCGGTCGATGCGGAGCAGGCCGAAGGGGTCCTCGACCCGGATGGTGACGGGTCCGACGAGCGTGCGGCCCCGGTGCATCGCGAGCGCCTCGACGTCGAGCACCGCTGGCGGCAGGCCCGGGCCGACGAGCGCGTAGGTCTCCGCCTCGGACGCACTCGCGAAGGCGTCTTCGAGCTGTTCGCGGACGAGCAGGGTCGACCGCGGGCCGATCGGCAGACTGGTGCTGCCGAGGGTGATCCGCTCGCGGTACACCTCGCCGACCTGCACGATCGCGCGGGCCGTGCTCCGGCTGCCCCGGAGCGGTGCGGCGACCACGAACGCCATCACGATGCCGAGCACGACGAGCACGAGCAGCAGCAGCCCGGCCGAGACGGCGACGCTGGTGGTGCCCACGAGTCCGCCCCCGATCAGCCCGATGCCGATCGCGATGACGGTCCAGCCGCGCACGGTCGGACGGGGGAACGGCGTGCGCCGGAGCAGGGACAGCCCGCGGCGGCCGAAGCGCCCGAGCGTCGAGCGCGCGGCACCGGTGCGCCGCAGCAGCGACGACGGTGCCGATCGGCCGGGCATCAGGAGCGGACGGGGGTCGCCGTGAACGGCACGGCGGTGTCGGAGACGATGCGGACGACGATCTCGCGCACGGTGTCCTCGCCCGTGCCACCGAGTCCGCGCGCCACCGGCACGAGCCGGTGGGCGAGCACGATCGGTGCCAGGGCGGCGACGTCGTCCGGCGTGACGAACGGCCGGCCGAGCAACGCCGCGTGGGCACGGGCCGCCTGGGCCAGGTGCAGCGTCGCGCGGGGGCTGGCGCCGAGCACCAGGTCGGGGTGGGTGCGGGTGGAGCGGACGATCGCGATGACGTACGCCTCGACGTCGGGGGCGATGTGGACGTTCGCCACGGCCTCGATGATCCCGCGCAGCGTGGTCACGTCGACGATCGGTCGCAGGTGCGACAGCGGGTCGCCGCCGCCGCGGTTCGCGAGCATCTGCCGTTCGGCGTCGACGCTCGGGTACCCCATCGTGATGCGCGCCATGAAACGGTCACGCTGGGCCTCGGGCAACGGGTAGGTGCCCTCCATGTCGATCGGGTTCTGCGTCGCCACGATCATGAAGGGGCGGTCGAGCAGCCGGGTCACGCCGTCGACCGTGACCTGCGACTCCGCCATCGCCTCGAGCAGGGCGGACTGGGTCTTCGGGCTGGTGCGGTTGATCTCGTCACCGATGACGACGTTCGCGAACACCGGCCCCGGTGAGAACCGGAACGTGCCCGAGGACTGGTCGAAGATGTTCACCCCGGTGACGTCCGACGGCAGCATGTCGGACGTGAACTGGATGCGGTTCACCGAGCCGCCCACCGAGGCGCCGAGTGCCTTCGCCAGGACCGTCTTGCCGACGCCGGGGACGTCCTCGACGAGCAGGTGCCCCTCGGCCAGCATCACGGTGAGGGCGGTGCGGATCGCCTCGGTCTTGCCGTCGATCACCGTCGAGACGGACGCGACGATGGCGTCGCCGACCTCTCGGATGCGCTCGAGGGGGAAGGCGGGGTCGGTCGGCTCCGGCACGCAGGGCTCCTCGTCTCGGGACAGGTGTCGTGCATGCTACATCGGTCCGGTGACAGCGCCCGGTGGGCGTGTCACCGATGCGCACTGGACGGGAGGCCCGTGGAGCGTGCGCCGATCAGCGCACGTCCCACGGGCCTCCCGTCCGGATCGCGTGGTGCGTCTCAGACGCGACTCACGCGCGCGTCGTGAGCGCCGTGTCGGCTGCGAGCAGGACCTTCGCGGCGACCGCGACCCCTTCTTCGCGACCGAGCTCGGTGTCCTCGTGCTCGATGTTGACCCACATGTCCGGGTCCACCTCGCGCAGGGCCTCGAGGAACGCCGACCAGTACGCCTCGTCGTGGCCCTTGCCGAGCGCGACGAAGTCCCACGCGGACGGCTTCGGCCACTCGTTGGCCCACTCGTCGCCACCGAGGTTCGTGCGCGGCTCGTCCGGCGACAGCCGACGGAACGAGTTGTCGAGCACGCCGTTGATCGCCGCGTGCGGGTTGATCCGGACGTCCTTCGCGGCGGCGTGGAAGACCAGGTCGCCGAGGTCGCGGACGACCGCCACCGGGTCCATCTGCTGCCAGAACAGGTGACTCGCGTCGAGTTCGACGCCGATGTTCGTCAGGCCACCGCGCTGCACGAGCTCGCGGATCGTCGCCGGGTTGAACACCACGTTCTGCGGGTGCAGCTCGAGTGCGACCTTGACCCCGTGCTCCCGCGCCAGGGCGTCGATCTCCTGCCAGAACGGCACCGCGACGCTCCACTGGTACTCGATGACGTCGAGCGCGGCGGAGTTCCAGGCGTTCACGATCCAGTTCGGTCGGGTGCCGCCGGGCTCGCCCGCCGGCAGCCCGGACATCGTGACGACGCGGTCCTGGCCGAGGCGTGCGGCGAGGCGGATGCTGCGCCGGATGTCCTCGGCGTGGGCCTGGCCGATCGCTCGGTCCGGGTGCAGCGGGTTGCCGTTGCAGTTCAGGCCGGCGATGGACACCCCGGTGCCCTCGAACTGCGCGAGGAAGGCGTCACGTGCTGCGTCGTCCTCGAGGATCGCGTCGACGTCCGGCACGTGCACCGGCGGCAGGAACCCGCCGGTGTTCAGCTCGATGCCGGTCAGGCCGTTGCCCGCGATGGCGGTCAGGGCCTCGGCGAGCGGTCGGTCGTGGAAGATCGCGTTGTACAGGCCCAGCTTCATGCGTGCGCTCCTTCGGTGGTGCGGACGGACGGCACGTCGAGGGAGGCCCCACCGGCCCCGGCGGACCGTGCCACCGCGTCGAGGATCTCCATGTTGTGCACGCCGTCGTCGAACGTGGCGTTGGCCGGCAGCGGGTCCGCGACGCCGGCGACCTCGTCGAGGAACGCGCGTGCCTGGTACTCGAACATCTGGTTCTGTCCCCAGCCGACACCGGGCGCGTCCATCGCCATGCCACCGGCGACGTAGGGGTGGTCCGGGCCGAGGACGACCTGGCGGTACCCACCGAGGCGGGAGCCGTCGGACTGCAGCGCGAGGCCGATCTCCGAGGCGCGCTCCTGGTCCCAGCGCGCTGCGCCGTTCTCGCAGAAGACCTCGATGACCAGGCCGTTCGGGTGCGCCGTGGCGACCCGGGACACCTCGAGCGAGCCCACCACGGAGCCGTCGCCGAAGCGTGCGTTGAAGGTGGCGTAGTCGTCGTTCTCGACGTCGGCGAACTCACCGGTCAGCGGGACGGCCTGGCCGCGCAGGGCGAACCCGGCGGCGATCGGGCGCTTCGTGATCGCGGTGGTGAACATGCCGCCGTTGACGCTCTGCACCTCGCCGGCCAGGAACTCGGCGACGTACGCCAGGTGCGAGCCGACGTCGGCGAGGGCTCCGGTGCCGGGGGCACCCGCGAAGCGCCACGAGAAGGGCACGTCGGGCGACGAGCCGTAGTCGGTCCAGTAGCGGGCGGAGACGTGCAGGACGCGGCCGAGCGTGCCGTCCTCGACGAGCTGCTTGATCGCGGCGAGGCCCGGGGCGCGGCGGTAGGTGAAGCCGACGCGGGCGACGAGCCCGCGCTGCGATGCCTCGGTGGCCGCGGTGGCCATCGCCCGTGCGTCCTCGAGCGAGTCCGACAGCGGCTTCTCGCACAGGACGTGCTTGCCGGCGGCCAGCAGCCCCTCGACGATCTCGCGGTGGAGCTTGTTCGCGACGACGACGCTCACGACGTCGATGTCGTCGGCCTCGGCGATGGCTCGCCAGTCCGTGTCGTGGCGGGCGTAGCCGAACCGCTGTGCAGCCTCGGCCGCCAACGGCTCGTACACGTCGCCGATCGACACGAGCCGCACGGGCGGCAGCGTCGGGGCGAAGAGTGAGGGTGCGTTCCGCCACGCGGCCATGTGGGCCTTGCCCGCCATGCCCGCCCCGATGACGGCGACGCCGATGCTGTCGCTCATGGTTCTCTCCTTCGAGAAGTCCGGTGCCGATTCTGGAACGTTCCAGAACGTGTCGGTAGACTGTAGCCCGACCACCCCATGTCCTGTCAAGGAGCCGCGTGTCACGACCCCCGACGATCATCGACGTCGCGACCCGTGCCGGCGTCTCGAAGTCACTCGTCTCGATGGTGCTCCGCGACGACCCGGGCGTCTCCGACGCACGCCGCTCGGCCGTGCTCGCGGCCGCCGCCGAGCTCGGCTACCGCCCCAACCGCGCCGCCGCGATCCTCGCCGGCACCCGGACCCGCACCGTCGGCGTCATCGTCGACGACTTCCGCAACCCGTGGTTCGTCCCCCTGCTCGACGGCATCCGCGACGCGCTCGCACCGCACGGCCTGCGGCTCACCCTGGCGGACACCCGTGCGAACGCCCACCTCGACTCCTCGCCGTTCGACGACCTCGTCTCACTGCGGGTCGACGGCGTCGTCCTCGCCGCCGAGGGCTTCCCCGACCTCGTCGTGCCGGCCGACACCCCCGTCGTCGTCGCCGGCGCCCGGGCCGACGTTCCCGGCGGACTCGACGTCGTCGCCTCGGACGAGGCCGCCGGCGGCCGGTTGGCAGCGGATCACCTGATCGGACTCGGTCACCGCCGCATCGTCCACGTCACGGGTTCGGGAGGCCCGGCTGCGGTCCGCCGCGAGGGCACCGTCGCGCGGATGGTCGCGTCCGGCATCGCACCGCTGGTCTACGGCGACGGCCCGACGTCCGAGACGACCGGGTACGAGGGCACCCGCCGCGCACTGCGGGACCACCCGGACCTGACGGCGGTGTTCGCCGCGAACGACGTCATGGCGATGGGCGCGATCGCCGCCGTGCGCGAAGCCGGACTCCGGGTCCCCGAGGACGTCTCGGTGGTCGGCAACGACGAGACCCCGCTCGCCGCCTCACCCCTGCTGCGCCTGACCACGGTCGACCCGCACAACGACGAGGTCGGGCGGCTCGCGGCGAACCGGCTCGTGGAGCTCGTCGGCGCGGCCGAACGACCCGCTCCGAGCCGGGTCCTGGTGCCGCCGTCGCTCGTCGTGCGGTCCACGACGGCGCCGCCGCGGGCCTGAGACGCCACCACCCCGCGACCGCAGCGCGCGGGGCGGCGGTGATCCGGGCCTCCCGGCCGACGGATCAGACCGTGGCACCCTCGAGCCGGTCGACCGCGACCGCGAGTTCTTCGAGTTCCGGGACCTCGCGCGCTTCGGCGAGCGCCCCCTCGAGCGCAGCGGCGTGGATCGGCGTGGCCGCGTCGAGCAGCCGCTGACCGGCGTGGGTGAGCTCGGTGTAGAGCCCGCGGCGGTCGTCGGCGCAGAGCACGCGGGTGAGGAGCGCACGCTCCTCGAGTCGGTTGACCAGCCGGGTCGTGGCACTCGGGCTGAGGGCAGCTGCGCGGGCGAGCTGCTGCATGCGCATGTGGAAGCCGCCCTGCCGGCGCAGGGCATCGAGCACGGTGTACTCGACCACGGAGAGGTCGACGTCGCGCAGCGCGCGCTCGAGTCGCGTCTCGATCAGGCCGTGCAGTGCCGCCAGGGTGCGCCAGCCGTGGGCACGGACAGCGGTGGAGGTGTCGTCGACGGACATCGGGCTCCTTCTGGTCGGCTGCGCGGTCGGTCGCCGCGGTCGTTGCGGGCGCACGCAATTGCTTGCGCGGATACCCCGCGTGTGCAGCTATCAATACCGCGCGTCTGCAACAACCAGCGTACGCGGCACAGCGCCACCGCACAACGGAAGGAACCCCCATGCCCGCGGGACTCATCGCCCTCGCACTCGGCGGATTCGGCATCGGACTGACCGAGTTCGTCATCACCGGCCTGCTGCCCGAGGTCGCCGCCGACTACGGCGTCACCGAGACCACGGCCGGCTGGCTCGTCACCGGCTACGCACTCGCCGTCATCGTCGGCGCCCTCGGCCTGACCGCAGCCACCACCCGGCTCCCCCGCAAGCCCGTCCTGCTCGGGCTGCTCGTGCTCTTCATCACCGGCAACACGCTGTCGGCGATCGCACCGACCTACGAGGTGATGATGTCCGGACGCGTCATCGCGGCACTCTGCCACGGAGCGTTCTTCGGCATCGGCTCCGTCGTCGCCGCGAACATGGTCGAGCGCTCGAAGCGCGCCTCGGCCGTCGCCCTGATGTTCACGGGGCTGACAGCGTCGAACGTGCTCGGGGTGCCGTTCGGCACGTTCCTCGGCCAGGCGCTCGGCTGGCGTTCGACCTTCTGGGCCATCGTCGCGATCGGTGTCGTCGCCCTGGTCGGCGTCCTCGTGCTCGTCCCCGCCGTCCGCCAGGCCGAGACGCCGTCACTGGCCCGCGAGCTCGGCGTCTTCCGCTCCGGCCAGGTGTGGCTGTCGCTCGGCATGACCGTGCTCGGCTACGGCGGGATGTTCGGGGCGTTCACCTACATCGCGTACACGCTGACCTCGGTGTCCGGGTTCCCGTCGTCAGCGGTGCCGTGGCTGCTCGTGGTGTTCGGCGTCGGGCTGTTCGTCGGGAACTTCGTCGGCGGCAAGCTCGCCGCACGCTCGATCGACCGGACCCTGCTCGTCGTGCTCGTCGCCCTCACCGTGGTGCTCGGGCTGTTCGCCCTCGTCGCGACCTCGCCCGTGCTGACCGTCATCGCACTCGTGCTCATGGGCGCCTTCGGGTTCGCGACCGTGCCGGCCCTGCAGACGCGCGTGATGCAGTACGCGGACCACGCGCCGACCCTGGCGAGCGGGGCGAACATCGCGGCGTTCAACCTCGGGAACGCGCTCGGTGCCTGGATCGGTGGGCTCACCATCGCCGCCGGGCTCGGCTACACCTCGCCGATCTGGGCGGGCGCCGGGATCACCCTCGCCGCCGTGGCCCTGACGCTCGTCGCCATGGGTGCCGTGCGGCGTGGGCGTTCGCGCGGCGCTGGCGAGCTGACCTCGACAGGGAGCATCGCGACGGCCTGACGGCAGCCCGGCGGAACCAGATTCCGGACACAGCACCACGCCGTTCCGCGGTGCCGTGTCCGCAACCTGGTTCACGCGGCGTGCAGACCAGCACGGAGACGACGAAACCCCGGTCCGATCGGACCGGGGTTTCATGGAGTGCGGAGACGGAGGGATTTGAACCCTCGGTCCCCTAAAGGGGACTCCACCTTAGCAGGGTGGTGCACTCGGCCGGACTATGCGACGTCTCCAAGCACTCTCGCGAGCGCTCCGACCACCATACAGGAGGACCGGGCCACTCTCGACCCGACCGCACCCCGCGCGTGGCACGGTCGCAGAACGCGGGTCCCCCGAAGTGGGGACACCTCGGGGTTGTCCCGACGTACCCCGGTGAATAGCATCATCGAGACGCGGCGATCACATTCCGGGGCTCGTCCCCGTAGTCGCGACACAGCACCGACGTCGCTCTCCGAGCCGGGCCCGGCGCGCCCGGTTGTCTGGCGCCCGCTCGGGGAGCGGCTTCCGGGGGCGCGGTCCACCACCGCGCCCCCGTTTCTGCGTCCGAGCATGGCGGCCGACCAGTACGCGAAAGCGACAGTGCCCCAGCACGGCCCGTGGTCTGTGCCGTCAGCGCGACAGTGTGCCGCGGATGTTCGGCGGCAGACTGTCGCTTTCGCGAGACGCGGGGTGGGGGCCTGAGCCGCCGGGTCAGTAGCCGAAGGCCTTGGAGCACGTTTCCTGGTCGGCGGACTGCCCCTCGAGCCCGTCGATGGTCTCCGGCGTCGCGGATGCCGTCGGAGCAGCGGCGGCAGGCGACGACGGCGCAGCAGCCGCGGGTGCGGACGCCGGAGCCGACGGCGCCGCAGCAGCCGGCGCCGAGGCCGCTTCCGACGGTGCCGCGTTCGCCTCGGACCCGATGCCCGTGCTGTCCTCCCCCAGGGAGAACGACTGGTCCGCCTTGATCTTCGCGAACAACTGGTCCGCCAGGTACGTCGTCGGCTGGACCTTGCCCTCGTAGACCCCGGTCCCGCCAGTCGTGCCCGGGTACTGCACGAAGTTCACCTGCGACAGCGGGAGGTCCTGCAGCGCCCGACCCATCTGCACCATCGTCCCGATGTCGTTCAGGCTCTGGGACAGCTGCATGTTCGACGCCGCGGCGCGGGCCAGCTTGTACAGGGTGGTCGGCGACGTGAGGGTGTCGTTCGACTTCACGGTCCGGAGCAGCGACGACAGGAACACCTGCTGGCTCGAGATCCGGCCGAGGTCGGAACCGTCACCGACGCCGTGCCGGGTCCGGAGGAACGCGAGTGCTTCGTCGCCCTGCAGGGTCGAGGTACCGGCGGGCAGGTCGAGCCCGGTGTAGGGGTCCTCGATCGGCTGCGCCACACAGACCGGCACACCACCGATCGCGTTCGACATCTCGATGACGCCGTTGAACGAGACCGCGGCCGAGTACTGGATGTCCAGGCCGGTGAGCCCCTGCACGGTCTGGGTCACGCAGTTCAGCCCGCCGTCGCTGAACGAGGTGTTGATCGGCCGCGCGGCCATGGCCGGCGCGGTGCCGGAGCCGTCGGTCTTCTTGCACGCGGGGATCGGGGTGACGAGGTCGCGGGGGATGCTCACCGCGGTCGCGTTGGTGTGGTCGGCCGAGACGTGGAGCAGGATGTTGACGTCGTTGAGCGTCGCGTCGCGCTCCCCGAACTCCGCGGACTGGTCCGGGTCGTTGTCCGTCCCGACGACGAGCATGTTGAAGCCACCCTTGTACGCGCTGAGCGACGGCGCCTTGGTGCCGTTCGACCGCGGCGCGGGCTGCCCCTCGATCTGCACGCCGTCACCGAGGTCGTCGGTCACCTGCTTCGCGGCGATCGCGGCGACCGAGGCGGTGCTGACGAGCGCGACTGCGGCCACGCTCGCGACCAGCGCAGCGACGGTCCGGAAGGGTCCGGACCGACGGAGACGTCCGTGCCGTGCGATCCCGTCGGCTCGGTTGAGACGGTGGGAGCGATCGCGGACGTCGTTCACGGGCTCTCCTGTCGTCGGTGGACGCGCCGGGGTGGCAACCGGTCAAGGCTGCCACGGAGGTCCCTGGCGATCCAGTGCGAACGACGTCGGAGCCAGCCCACCGGGCCACCGTCGACCCCCGGATCCGTGCGCCGTGGCGCCGACCTGTACGAACCCGCAGCCGGGACGGCTCAGGAGGCCACGGCCACCCGGAACCGGTCCGGCAGGGCGATGAGTGCCGCCGCGAGCTCGAGCAGCACCACGGCGCAGTCGTCGAGCGCGTCACGCTCCGCTGCCCGCACGGCCTGGTCGACGAGGTCGAGTCGCCGCGCCCGGTCGACCACGGCGTCGATCCCGTTGGCCAGTGCGATGTCGTCGGTGAAGAACGTGTCGAGCACGGTGCGCTGCGACAGCATCCAGTCGGCGCTGACCGAGGCGCCGCGCCGCCGGAGGAACCACGCGGCGAGTTCGACGAAGGCCCCGGCTTCGGTCCAGCACTCGCGGAGCCAGGCCGGGTCGAAGCGGTCGTCGTGGCCCGTGCCGCTCACCGGCGGGTCGACGACCAGCGCCCGGGCGATGCGCAGGCGCTCGGTCATCTGCCCGACGGACCACTGCGTGATCACCACGCCGACGTACCGCTGCACGGTGACGAGCTGATGGGACTCGAGGGAGACGAGGGCTTCGCGCACCGGCGTGCGGGAGACCCGCATGTCCTCGGCGATGGTGTCGAGGCGCAGGCGCTGCCCGCGGCGGTACTCGCCGCGCAGCACGCTGTCGAGCAGGCGGAGGAAGACCGCGTCGCGCAACAGACTGCGCCGGAGGCCGTGGGGGTCGCGGTCGCCCCGGCCGACACGCATCGGTGACTGCTCCATCGCGCCAGCCTCACGCACGGCGGTCACCCTGGCCGACCGCACCGGCACCGTCGTGGATCGTCGTGGTGGGTGTCGCGCTGTGGAGGAGTGCCATGCCAGCACCGTGACACCACGACGACGGCCGTGCTAAACACTCTGAATACAGAATGTTGCATGGCCGCCGTTGCTGTTCAGCGCCGCTGCTGTTCCGCGTCCCCGGTCAGGACGGACAGGGGCTGGGTGACGTCCTCGAGCCCCTTCCGTGCGGCATCGACCCCGAAGACCAGGGCTATCACCCCACCGCCGATCATCACCGCGGACCCGAGCAGGTACCCCCAGAAGAGCGGTTCACGCGAGGACCCGTCCCCGATGAAGGCACCGTAGATCAGCGGTGCGACGGCACCGAAGACCTGCGCGAGGGCGAAGAAGTACGAGATGGCCTGCGACCGCAGCTCGAGGGGGAAGATCTCGCTGACCGTCAGGTACGCGCTCGAGGCACCGGCGGAGGCGAAGAAGAACGACACGCACCAGAAGCCCACCTGGACCGTCGCCGAGATCGCGTCGGCGCGGAACAGGAACGCCGAGGTCGCCAGGACGAGCCCCGACACCAGGTACGTCAGGAAGATCATCTGCCGACGGCCCCACGTGTCGAAGAACCGACCGAGGATGATCGGTCCGAGCAGGTTCCCGATCGCGAACGGGAAGAAGTAGATCGACGTCTGCGCGGTCTTCAGGCCGAAGAAGTTCGTCAGGACGAGCGCGTAGGTGAAGAAGATCGCGTTGTAGAGGAACGCCTGCGTGATCATCATCGACGCCCCGACCAGGGTGCGCGTCGGGTACTGCTTGAGCAGCACGCGCGCGATGGTCAGGAACCCGACGCGGTCCGTCGGCGTGACGGTCATGGCCTTCGACTCGTCGACGTCCGGCAGCCGCTTGCCGGTGGACTTCTCGACCGCCTCCTCGATCTGGGTGACGGTCGCTTCTGCCTCTTCCTCGCGCCCGTGGGTCATGAGCCAGCGCGGACTCTCGGGGATGTGCCGCCGCAGGAAGATGATCGCGATGCCGAGCACCGGGCCGAGGAAGAAGCCGATGCGCCAGCCGATGCTCTCCGAGAAGTTGGCCGTGTCGAGCAGGTAGATGTTCGCGAAGGCACCGAGCGCGGCGCCGCCCCAGTAGGTGCCGTTGATGGCGATGTCGACGTGTCCGCGGTACTTCGCGGGGATCAGTTCGTCGATCGCCGAGTTGATCGCCGCGTACTCGCCGCCGATGCCGAGGCCGGCGACGAACCGGAACGCGGCCAGGAACCAGAAGTCCTGGGCGAGACCGGCGACGCCCGAGCCGATCAGGTAGATCGCGAGCGTCAGGATGAAGAGCTTGCGCCGCCCGAGCCGGTCGGACATGCGCCCGAACACCAGCGCTCCGACCACCTGGCCGACCAGGTAGATCGTGCCGAGGGAGGTCACCTGTTGCGTCGACAGGTTCAGGTCGGCCTGGAAGCCGGCGTTGGAGACGATCTGGATCTCCAGACCGTCCAGGATCCAGGAGACCCCGAGTCCGACGACGACACTCCAGTGGAACCTCGTCCACGGCAGTCTGTCCATCCTGGCGGGGACCAGGCTCTTGATCGCCCCGTTCGTGCTGCTCACGAGAGGGGAACCTACGCCGAGATCGGCGAGATGGTTCACATTCGGTACGACGGGGCCGGCTCGGAGCCGGATCCCCCTATCGAATCCGGCTCCGATGCCGGAACTCCAATCATTGCGGTTGCTATGGAAACCCACAAGACGGGAGGCGCGGGGCGGGCCCGCCACGGGCCTCCCGTCCGCCTTCCGGTCGCTTTCGCGATCGCGGCGTAGCGTCGAAGAGGTGACCCGACCCGACATCCGCACGGTCGGCGAGCTCCGCACTTCTGGCCACGTCCAGAAGACGGTCCGCGCCGAGATCCGCGACAACCTGCTCACCGCGCTGCGCGCGGGAGACGACCCCTGGCCCGGCCTGCACGGGTTCGAGACGACCGTGATCCCGCAACTCGAACGTGCCCTGATCGCCGGACACGACGTCGTCCTGCTCGGTGAGCGCGGCCAGGGCAAGACCCGCCTGCTCCGCACCCTGCAGGGCTTGCTCGACGAGTGGACCCCGGTGATCACCGGCTCCGAGCTCGGCGAGCACCCCTACGAGCCCATCACCACCGCGAGCGCCCGCCGAGCCGACGACCTCGGCGACGCCCTGCCGATCTCGTGGCGGCACCGCGACGACCGCTACGTCGAGAAGCTCGCGACGCCGGACACGAGCGTCGCCGACCTGATCGGCGACGTCGACCCGATGAAGGTCGCCGAAGGGCGCAGCCTGGGCGACCCGGAGACCATCCACTTCGGACTCGTCCCCCGCGGCCACCGCGGCATCGTCGCGATCAACGAGCTGCCGGACCTCGCCGAACGCATCCAGGTGGCGATGCTCAACGTGATGGAGGAACGCGACGTCCAGATCCGTGGCTACGTGCTCCGGCTCCCCCTCGACGTGCTCGTGGTGGCCAGCGCGAACCCGGAGGACTACACGAACCGCGGCCGGATCATCACGCCGCTGAAGGACCGCTTCGGCGCGGAGATCCGCACCCACTACCCGATCGAACTCGAGGACGAGATCGCGGTCATCCGGCAGGAGGCGCAGCTCACCGCCGAGGTGCCGGACGCGATCGTCGAGATCCTCGCCCGCTTCACCCGTGCCCTGCGCGGGTCGAGCGCGGTCGACCAGCGCAGCGGTGTCAGCGCCCGGTTCGCGATCGCCGGCGCCGAGACGGTCGCCGCGGCGGCCGTGCACCGTGCAGCACGCCAGGGTGAGCCGGAGGCCGTCGCGCGACCGATCGACCTCGAGACCGCGGTCGACGTGCTCGGCGGCAAGATCGAGTTCGAGAACGGCGAAGAGGACCGCGCGGACGAGGTCCTCGAGCACCTGTTGCGGACCGCCACGGCCGAGACGGTGCGCGCCCGTTTCCGCGGACTCGACTTCGGGGTGCTCGTCGAGGCGCTCGACGGCGGGACGATGGTGACGACGGGCGAACAAGTCGGCGCACGGGCGTTCCTCGAGGGGCTGCCGTCGATCGGCGAGTCCGACCTGTACGACCAGGTCTGCGAGCGTCTCGGCGCCACGAACGACGGCGAGCGCGCGGGTGCGATCGAACTCGCGCTCGAGGGGCTCTTCCTCGCCCGCCGCATCAGCAAGGAGTCCGGCGGGGGCGAAGCCGTCTATGGCTAGGCAGAACCGACGACTGACGCGGGACACCCGGTACGGGGCATACACCGACGGACCGGATCCGCTCGCCCCGCCCGCTGACCTGGCCGAAGCGCTCGACGCCATCGGGCAGGACGTGATGGCCGGCACCTCACCGGAGCGTGCCATGCGGGAGTTCCTGCGCCGAGGCGGCCGGACGCAGCGCGGACTCGACGACCTCGCGCGCAAGGTCGCGGAACGGCGCCGCGACCTCACCGCGAAGAACAACCTCGACGGCACCCTGCAGCAGGTCCGCGAGCTGCTCGACCAGGCGCTCCGCGCCGAACGCGGCGAACTCGCCCGCAACGTCGAGCTCGACGACGGCGACCGCGCCCTGGCCGAGATGCAGCTCGACAGCCTGTCCCCGTCGCCGGCCGCCGCGGTGCAGGAGCTCGGCGGGTACGACTGGACGAGCCGCGAGGCCCGGCAGAAGTACGACGAGATCAAGGACCTGCTCGGTCGCGAGGTGCTCGACCAGCGCTTCGCGGGCATGAAGCAGGCGCTCGAGGGGGCCACGGACGAGGACCGTGCCGCGGTCAGCGCGATGATGCAGGACCTCAACCAGCTGCTCGAGGACCACCGCGCCGGCACCGACTCGCAGGAGCAGTTCGACGCGTTCATGGCGGAGCACGGGCAGTACTTCCCGTCGAACCCCGCGAACGTCGACGAGCTGCTCGACGACCTCGCGGCACGGGCCGCCGCCGCCCAGCGCATGCGGAACTCGATGACCGAGGAGCAGCGCGACGAACTCGACGCCCTCGCCCAGCAGGCCTTCGGCTCCCCCGACCTGATGGGGCAGCTGTCCCAGCTCGACGGCAACCTGCGGTCCCTGCGCCCCGGTGAGGACTGGGGCGGATCCGAGCGCATGGAGGGCGACCAGGGGCTCGGGCTCGGCGACGGGACCGGGGTCTTCCAGGACATCGCCGACCTCGACGCCCTCGCCGACCAACTCGCCCAGTCCGGACCGGGCTCCGAGCTCGACGACCTGGACCTCGACGCCCTGACCCGGCAACTCGGTGCCGAGGCCGCCGTGGACGCCAGGACCCTGCAGCAGCTCGAGAAGGCCCTGCGGAACTCCGGGGCGATGCGCCGCGGAGCGGACGGGCAGCTCCGGCTCACCCCGAAGGCCATGCGGCAGCTCGGCAAGAGCCTGCTCCGTGACGTCGCCGAGCGGATGTCCGGCCGACAGGGTGCCCGCGACATCCGGCAGTCCGGCGCGGCCGGCGAACCCTCGGGCGCGACCCGGCAGTGGGCGTACGGCGACACCGAGCCGTGGGACGTCACCCGGTCGATCACCAACGCGCTGACCCGGTCCGCGGCCGACGGGCGGGTCGGCCCGGGCGTCCGCCTGACCATCGACGACGTCGAGGTGCAGGAGACCGAGTCCCGCACACAGGCCTGCGTGGCGCTGCTCGTCGACACGTCGTTCTCGATGGCGATGGAGGACCGCTGGGTGCCGATGAAGCGCACGGCCCTGGCGCTGCACACGCTCGTTTCGACGCGGTTCCGCGGCGACGACCTGCAGCTCATCGCGTTCGGACGCGAGGCCGAGGTCGTGGACATCGAGCAGCTCGTGGGTCTCGACGCGATGTGGGACAAGGGCACGAACCTGCACCACGCGCTGCTCCTCGCCAACCGGCACTTCCGGAAGCACCCGACCGCGCAACCCGTGCTGCTCATCGTCACCGACGGGGAACCGACGTCGCACCTCGAGCCGAACGGACAGGTGTGGTTCGACTACCCGCCGGACCCCGTGACGATCGCACTGACCGTTCGGGAGCTCGAGAACGCCGGTCGGCTCGGCGCCCAGACGACGTTCTTCCGGCTCGGCGACGACCCGGGGCTCGCACGGTTCATCGACGCGATGGCGAAGCGGGTGGACGGCTCGGTCGTCGCTCCGGAGAACGACGACCTCGGTGTCGCCGTCGTGGGGTCGTACCTGGGGTCGCGCCGCGGCGGGCAGTCGTTGTTCGACTAGCCGCCGGGTCGATCCCGACAGGGGCTGTTGCGCGGGGTTCCATGGTCGTATGCTGAGCGCCACCACAGTTGCCCCAGACCCCGGCCGCCGTGATCGTTCTTCCCGCGCTGACCTCGTCGGCGTGCCGGAAGCGGTCGGCCGAGTGCACCTGATCCGTTCTCGACCGGTCGACTCCCGCGGGGTCCCGGAGTGCAACGGCGCACGCCACCGGACGCCACGGTTCTCCGCGTCCACGGATCACGGACGCGGACCGGTCGGTGGGGTCCGGACCCGACGGGCCCCACCGTCCCGGACCGGAGTCGCCACGGCTGGCCGGGCCGGGCCGCCGGCTCACGACGGGTGCGTCAGAACAAGGGCCACGGCACCGCGGGGCCGTGCCCCGGCGGTGGCGGGAAGATGCCGACGGCCCGCAGCGCCGCACACCGCGCGCGCACCGTGTCGACTTCCTCCGGCGTCAGGTGCTCGGCGAGTTCGTCGCCCAGGGCACCGCGGAGCGCCTCCGACACCCGGTCGAGCCCCTCGAGTTCGTCCGGCCCGAGCGGCTCCCCGATCCACCCCCACAGCACCGTGCGGAGCTTGTGCTCGACGTGGAAGGCCAGCCCGTGGTCGACACCGAACCGGTGTCCGTCGGGCATCGCCAGCACGTGCCCGCCCTTGCGGTCGGCGTTGTTCACCACGACGTCGAAGACGGCCATGCGGCGCAACGCCTCGGAGTCCTCGTGCACGAGCGTCACCGGCTGGTCGTGCTCGTCGATCGCCTCGAGGACGGGCAGCCACGGCGAACCGTCCGCCTCGGCGGCCTCGGGGGTGACGAGGTCGACGGCGTCCTGGTCCGGGTCGACGGTCTGCCAGCGCTGCACCATGCCGGGTCCGAACGGTCCGTCACCGAGCCACGTCGGTGGCACGATGCCCCAGCCGAACGCCTCGGACACCAGGTGCGCAGCGACCTCGCGGCCGGCGAGCGTGCCGTCCGGGAAGTCCCAGAGCGGGCGCTCCCCCTCGATCGGCTTGTAGACGACCGCCTCGCCGTCCAGCTCGGCCAGGAACGTCGCGTTCGAGGCCTCACGGATCCGCGCCGTGATGCTCAGTGAGCCGTCGCTCATGCGTCGCCGGGCGGACGGCCGGCGGCGACGATCTCGCGGGTGCGCTCGACGAACGCGCGTGCGGTGCCGACCGGGATCTTGACCTGGAAGAGCTCGTCGGGTTCGGGGATCTCGACGACCGCCTCGATCTCGAGGCCGTCCTCGCTCTCCTCGGACACGATCTCGACGTCGTCATCGATCGGGTAGGCCTCGATGACCACCTGCGCTGTCGACGGGTCGAAGCCCAGGCTCAGGGCACCGGCACGGAACTCGGGCTCCACCGGCTGGTCGAGCGGTTCCGGGTCGCGGAGCTCCACGGGGGCCGTGTCCGGCACGCTGAAGCGGTTCGCCTCGACCGTGGCGACCTCGTCCAGCAGCTCGTCGATCTTTTCGGCGAGCACGGCGGTCTGCTCCTTCTCGAGGGCGACGCTCGTGACGCGCTTGCCGGAGCGGGCCTGCAGGTAGAAGGCGCGCTCGCCCGGACGGCCGATGGTGCCGACGACGAGGCGGTCCGGCCAGTCGAAGCCGTGGACGATGGAGGGCATACCCGCATTGTAGGAGTGCGGGCCTGCGCCCGTTCAGGGTCTGGCAGGGCCTGCCTCGGACGGGGCCTCCGGATGTCCGGCCCCGCCGCCGACCGCTGCGTCCCCGCTGGGCGCCGGAGCGGTCGCGAGCCACGACAGATCGCCGGACTCGGTGTTCGTCGCGACCACCTCGGGCCGGTGCTCGCCGTACCGCACGACCGACACCGACGCCGGCCCGACGCCGATGCGCTGGAACAGGTCGAGGTGCATGCCGAACGCGTCGGCCAGGACGGACTTGATGATGTCGCCGTGGCTCACCGCGACCCAGACCGCTCCGGGCCCGTGTTCCGCCTCGACCTCGGCGTCGATGCGCCGGACGGCCGACACCGCCCGGGACTGCATGGTCTGCATGGACTCACCGCCGGGGAACACCACGGCGCTCGGGTTCGCCTGCACCGTCCGCCAGAGCGGCTCCTTCGCCAGGTCGGCGAGCTTCCGCCCCTGCCACTCGCCGTAGTCCGCTTCGGTGATCGCCCGCTCGATGGCCGACGCGGGGTCGCCCGACTGTCGCTCCAGGATCGCCTTGGCCGTCTGCCGGCACCGCTCGAGCGGACTCGACACGACGGCGACGACCGGCACGGCCGCGATGCGCTCCGCGGTGCGGTCGGCCTGCTTCCGGCCGACGGCGTCGAGTCGCACGCCGGCGGTGCGTCCGGCGAGCACGCCCGTGGCGTTCGCGGTGGTGCGTCCGTGTCGGACGAGGAGGACGGTCGCCATGTGCCCGATCCTAGGCGGCACCGACCGCGGCGAGCGCTCCCGCCCTTGACGGGCCGTCGGCGGACCGATCAGATGGTCACATGACCCGGCACCCTCGAGGGGCCCTGTTCGCCACGTCGACGATGACCGGCTTCGGCATCGCCACATGGGTGACCAGGACGCCCGCCATCCGCGACGAACTCGGGGCGTCGATCGAGGCGATGGGGCTCGTGCTCCTCGGGCTGTCGATCGGGTCGATGATCGGGATCCTCGGTGCCGGTGCGCTCGTCCGACGGCTCGGGACACGACCCTTGATCCTGCTCGGTGGCGCGCTGCCCGTGGTCGGGATGGTCCTCGTCGCCCTGCTCGCCCCTGCGCAGGTGCCGGCGGGTGTCTGGGCGGGGCTGTTCCTGATCGGGTTCGGGTCGGGGGTCGCCGAGATCGGGCTGAACGTCGAGGCCGCCGCGGTCGAACGGCGCATCGGCCGCCCGGTGGTGCCCGTGCTGCACGCCTGCTTCAGCCTGGGGACCGTCGTCGGTGGGGTCGTCGGCATCGCGATGACGGCTGCCCGGACACCGGTGGTCGTGCACCTGCTGGTGGGGGCTGCGGTGATGGCGGCGCTCGCGGCGTTCGCGGCGCTCAACCTGCAGCCGCTGCCGCGTGCGGCGGCGCAGACGGACGGGGCCGACACCGAGGACGCCGCAGGCGCGTCCCGCGTCACCACGGCCACCCGCCGCTCCGTCAGCACCGTGCAGCTCGCGCTCATCGCGGTGATCACGCTTGCGATGGCCTTCGCCGAGGGTGCTGCCAGCGACTGGCTTCCGCTCCTGATGACGACCGACCACGACGCCCCGGAAGCGGTCGGCTCGCTGGTCTTCACCGGGTTCGCGCTCGCCATGCTCATCGGCCGGTCGGCCGGCACCCCGCTCGTCACGCGGCTCGGGCGGGGCCCGGTCGTCCGGCTCTGTGCCGCGGTCGGCGGGATCGGGGTCCTGCTCGTGGTCGTCTCGCCGAGTCCGGTCGTCACGGCGATCGCCGCCGCCGTCTGGGGGCTCGGCATCGCGCTCGGGTTCCCGCTCGCGATCTCGGCAGCGGGTGACCACCCGACCGACGGGGACCGCAGGGTGTCGGTCGTCGCGACCGCCGGGTACATCGCGTTCCTGGTCGGACCGCCCCTGCTCGGCTTCGTCGGCGAGCACCTCGGGCTGCAGGCGGCGATGCTGGTGCCCCTCGTGCTGCTCGTCGCCGCCTTCGTCGTCGCGCCCGCCGCACGGGACTCCCGCGACACCCGAGACGTTCGCGACGCACACACCGCCGATGCGTCAGTCGACCCGGCCCGACCAGACGCCGATGTCGCCGACCTGCCAGTGCGCCCGGAACACCCGGGTGTGTGACGTCCGGCGCACGCGCTCCTGCCGGTAGAGCTGTCCGGCGCTCACCACCTCGGGCGTCGCCGTCAGCCGCACCAGGCTGCAGGAGCGCACCGAGCCGCCGTCCGACAGCGCCTCAGCGAGCGCCCCGGCGGTCGTCACGCACCCGTCGACCGGCTCGGCCGAGGACGTCGGTTCGACGTTCGACCCGCTGCGTTCGTCGTCGTGCTCGACCGCGATGGTGAAGGCCCGGAGATCGTCCTCGGTCACCCGGCCGCCGTCGGGCAGTTCCAGGTCAGCGACGACCACGTACGGGGTGCCCTCGGACGGGTCGTTCGTGCCGAGGACGCTGCGGCCCCACTGCTCCGCCTGCGCCTCGGACGCCCGAGCGGTCGTGCGGTAGGTGACCGCGATGCGGGTGTCCGAGTCGCGCGACAGCGTGCCCGACTCGGTCGTGCCTGGGTCGGCGTTCCGGGTCGCCGCGCCGACGACTCCCGCGATGACGAGGACGACGACCACGCTGCCGACCGGCACGAGCGCGGCCCCGAGACACCCCAGTCCGGTCCGCCACCCCGCGCGCTTCCGATCCGCCACCGTTCCCCCTCGGTCCGCCGCCAGCGTGCCAGGTCGGCGTCGACCGCAGCAACCCGGAGGACGGCCAGGACCCCGACGAACGCGGCACGGAGCGCGGGTCCGGGCGCGCCGCCCCGCGGATAAGTACGGTCGATCCCATGCCGTTCTTCCGCGACAGCCCCCAGCCGACCTCTCCCTCGAAGATCCAGGCGGCGTGGTCCGACTCGACGGGCCGCCTGGCGACGCGGTGCCTGCAGGTGATCATCGTCGTCGTGGTCATCGCCGGCGTCGTCTACGCCGGCAGCGTGCTGAGCGTCGTCACCATCCCGGTGCTCCTCGCGCTCATCATCGCTTCGGCCATGCACCCGATCGTGTCCTGGTTGCGCAAGCACAAGGTGCCGTCGGTCCTCGCGACCCTCGCGGTGCTCATCGGCGTCCTCGCGGTGCTCGGGCTCATCGGGTGGCTCATCGTCGTCGCCGTCGAGAACCAGTGGTCGCAGTTGCAGAAGTCGGCCGTCGACGGGTTCCAGCAGTTGCAGGACTTCGCGAAGAACCTGCCGATCTCGATCTCGGACAAGCAGGTCGACGACGCCGTGGCGTCCGTCACCGACTTCATCACGAGTGCGCAGTTCGGCTCCGGCGCCCTGGCCGGTGCCTCGGCCACCGCGAACTTCCTGACCGGCCTCGTGCTGATGATCGTGGTGCTGTTCTTCTTCCTCAAGGACGGCCCGAGCATCTGGGAGTTCCTGCTCCGCCCGTTCACCGGTGAGCGCTACGACCGTGCACGTCGGGTGGGCGACCGGGTGGTCTCGACCCTCGGCGGGTACGTCCGCGGCACCGCCACGGTCGCCGCTGTCGACGCCATCGGCATCGGTGTCGGCATCGCGATCGTCGGCGTCCCGCTGGCACTCCCCCTGGCCGTCGTCGTGTTCATCACGGCCTTCATCCCGATCGTCGGTGCGACGGCAGCCGGCATCCTCGCCGCCCTGGTCGCGCTCGTCGCACTCGGTCCAGTCCAGGCGCTCATCGTCGTCGGGATCGTGATCCTCGTGAACCAGCTCGAGGGCAACCTGCTCCAGCCGGTGCTGATGGGACGCACCCTGAAGCTGCACGGCCTCGTCATCCTGATCGGCCTGACCGCGGGCACCGTCCTGGCGGGCATCACCGGTGCCATCATCTCGGTGCCGCTGCTGGCCGCCGCGTGGGGCGCGATCCTGGTCTGGGACGGCCCGAACACCCCCGCGCGTCCGTGGCGCAAGAAGCGCAACGAGGACGTCACGGCCCACGAACTCCCCGCCGACTGAGCCGAGAACGTTCTGCGGACATCCGTTTCGCGCAATCGGGGCCGTCGCACGAAGATGGACCCGTGCTCGTCTCCATCGTCTACATGAGTCGCGCCGTCGTCCCCTTCGACGACGGCGACCTCGCGACGCTGCTGGACGGCTCACGGCTCCGCAACGAGGCGCTCGGTGTCTCCGGGCTGCTCGTCGTGAAGGGTGGCCGCTTCATGCAGTTGCTCGAGGGCCCCGCGTGGAGCGTCGACGACCGGTTCGCCGCCATCAGCCGTGATCCGCGGCACGGCGAGGTGAAGTCGCTCATCCGCGAGGACATCGAGCGGCGACGCTTCGACGGCTGGTCGATGGCCTACCGCTCGCTCGACGACGCGGACGTCCAGGCGGAGCCGGGATTCAGTCCGTTCCTGTCCGGCGAGACGGACTTCCCGCGGTCGTTCGACCGCACGAGCGCGGCGTGGCTGCTCAAGTGGTTCCGCGACCGCGAACTCCACGACCGCTGAACGCCTCGTCGACGACCCCGAGCAGCCGGTCGCGGTGCGCCGGGTCCGCCGTGGCCGTCAGGACCACCCGCCACATCGTCGCGACCGCGGGGAACAGATCGGCCCGCCCGGTGCGGACGTCGGACACCAGTTGCACGCCCGTGAAGTACGGCACGACGGTGGCGCCGAGCTGTTCCGCGGTCAGGTCGGTGCGGAGCTCGCCGCTCGCGATCGCCAGCCGGAACACGTCGACGATCCCGCCGATCCACTGCTCGTAGAAGCTGACCGTGGCCGCGTGGAACTCGCCGCGCTCCAGTGACAACCGGATGCCCGCCCGCACGATCGGGTCGGTCCGCAGCAGGTCCGCGATGGCTCGCGAGGCGCCGACCAGGGCAGCTGCTGGTGACTGCTCGGTGTGGCTCACGACGTCGAAGGTCCGGACGTTCTGCTCGTCGATCACACCGAGCGCGAGGGCCAGCTTGGTCGGGAAGTGGAAGTGCAGCGCCCCCTGCGAGACGCCCGCCCCGCGGGCGATGGCCGCGATCGTCGCGGCGGCGAAGCCGACGCGGTCGAACTCCTCCGCAGCGGCCACCAGGATCTGCTCACGTCGTTCCACGTGACCAGTCTGACGGTCTGGAGGCGCGGGGCGGGCGTGCCCCGTGCCTCCAGACCGAGGGGTGGTCGCGTCAGGCGACCCGCGCGCTCAGGTGAGCGCCAGCAGGTTGTTGACCTGCTCGTTGATGCCGGTCAACGTCGAGATCGGCTTGCCGTTCGCGTAGACGTTGTCGAAGGCCGGCTGCAGCAGCGCCTGCACGTCCGCCGGGTTGCGGGTGACGGGGAACAGGAACGTGGTCTTCTCCTCGACCTGCCGGGTGAACGCCGACACGTCCAGCCCGCGCTTCCGGAACGACGCGACCGCCGCCTCGGTACCGGCGGGACGGGCCGGGAACACGACGCCTGCGCGGCCGACGATCTCCTGGGCGGTGTCGCTGCCGAGGAACGCGACCCACTTCGCCGCCGCCTCCAGGTCCTTCGCCTGCTTCGTGATCGAGTCGCCGAGCCCGTTGAACATCGACGCCCGCTTGCCCGTCGGCCCGATCGGCGTCGGGGCGACGGCGATGTCGAGGTCCTTCATGTTCAGGTACGTGCCGATCATCCACGAACCGTTGAACGACAGCGCGCACTTGCCCGCGCCGAGCTGCACGTCCGGACCGGTCGTCGTCGAGAAGACGCCGTACTTCGCCATGTAGCCCTTGTCGGCCAGGCGGTAGTACCAGGCGAGGGTGTCCTGCACGGTCTTCTCGTCGTAGCGGAACTTGTCGCCCCACGGGTTCTCGTTCGTGTAGAACCAGTCGGTCGACCCGGTGAAGGGCGACCACTGCGTCTGGCCGAAGCCGTCGCCGCCAGACCCGTTCGACGAGATGCCGTAGACCTCGACGTTCTCCTTGTCGAAGCCGGGCTCGTCACCCCGCCGACCCTTGGAGTCGATGGTCAGGTGCGCGAGCATCCGTTCGAACGAGCCGCCGTCGTCGGGGTTCCACTCGAGCGTGGCGAGCTCGTCGTCGGAGACGCCGGCCTTCTGCATCGCCTTCCGGTCGTAGAACATCCCGATGGTGTCCCAGTCCTTCGGCGAGCCGTAGCGGTGGCCGTCCTGGCCCTTCCACAGCTCGGCGAGGCCGGACTGGTAGTCGTCGTCGCTGATGGACTTCGTCGCGTCGAGCTCGTCGAGCTTGTAGAGGACGTCGAGGTCGGAGAACTGCGGGAACTTCGTCAGGTGGTCGGTGAAGACGTCCGGCGCGGTGCCGGCGATGAACCCTGCCGTCAGCTTGGTCCAGTAGTCCGCCCACCCGAGCTGGGTGATCTGCACCGTGATGTCGGGGTTCTCGCGGTGGAAGGCCTTCGCGACCTGCTGGTAGGCGGGCAGCTGGTTGGAGTCCCAGAGCCAGTAGCTCACGGTGCGGGCGCCGCTCTTCGAGGCGGTCCCCCGGCTCGGGGACGAGCAGGCGGCGAGCGCACCGAGGGCGAGGGCTGAAGCGCCGCCCGCGAACAGTGCGCGGCGGGAGAGGTTGTTCGTCATGGTGTGGTGGTCCTGTCCGAGCCGGGGCTACTTGATCCCGGAGAAGCCGATGGAGTTGACGATCCGCTTGGCGAAGACGCCGAACAGCACGATCATCGGGAGCGCCGCCACGAGGGTCGCGGACATCAGCCCGGCCCAGTCGGTGCCGGACTGTGGGGACTGCGACTTGAAGACGCCGAGTGCGACGGTGAGCACCCGCGAGCTGTCCGTGTACGACACCATGAGCGGCCAGAAGTAGTCGTTCCAGCTCGTGATGTACGTCAGTACGGCGAGCGTCGCGATCGGTGCAGCGGCCATCGGGATGACGAGCCGGAAGAACACCCGGACCTTGCCCGCGCCGTCGATCAGCGCGGCCTCCTCGACCTCCTTCGAGATGCCGAGGAAGAACTGCCGCAGGAAGAACACCGCGAACGGGGTCATGAACATCGTCGGCAACGCGATGCCGAGCAGGTTGTCGACGAGCCCGAGCTGCTTGATGAGCGTGAAGTTCGGCAGCAGCGTGAAGATCGCGGGCACCATCAGGCCGGCGAGGAACACCCCGAAGACCTTGTCGCGTCCGGGCCAGCGCAGCCGGGCGAAGGCGTACGCGGCGGCGGCCGAGAAGAACACCTGGCCGACCGTGACGAGCGTCGACACGATCACGGAGTTGAGCAGGTACCGCCAGAAGTTCAGGGCAGCGCCGGAGCCACCCTGGGCGAGGGCCTCCTCGGTGGACTGCAGGCCGAGGACGCGCTCGAACCCACCCAGGCTGAACCCGACGGGCAGCAATGACGTGGGGTCGGAGTTGATCGCACCGTTCGACGACAGGGCGGTGCGCAGGATCCAGTAGAACGGGAACAGGGTGACGACGATGACGATGATCATCGCGACCCAGGCGAGGACGCGGCCGACCGACGGACGGCGACGGTGGCCGGCTCCGGGTCGGGGCGGACGCTTCGTGGTGACGGAACGGGTGAGGGTCGTGGTCATGGTGCGGCGCTCCGTTCAGTCCAGGTCCGACTCACCCGAGCGGGTGAGGCGGTACTGGATGATCGTGATGATGCTGAGGACGATGAGGAGCGCGACCGAGACCGCGGACGCGTAGCCGAACTGGAACCGGCCGAACGCCAGGTTGTAGATGTAGTTCTGCACGACGTTCGTGGCGTTCGCGGGGCCGCCCTGCGTGGTGACGGCGACGGTGTCGAACACCTGGAACGACCCGATCACCGTGATGATGAGCACCAGCGACAGGATCGGGCGGAGCAGCGGCACCGTGATGCGCCAGAACATCTTCCACTCGCTCGCACCGTCGATGCGGCCGGCTTCGTACACCGTCTCGGGCAGCGACTGCAGACCGGCGAAGATCAGGAGCGCCGTGTAGCCGACGTGCCGCCACACGTTGATGAGCGCGATCGACGGGATGCCCCAGACGTCGCTCTGCAGGAACGGGATGCGGTCCAGGCCGAGGGCCGCGAGCATCTCGTTGCCGATGCCGAGCTGAGTGTCGAGGATCCACAGCCAGACGAGCGCCGCGACGACGTTCGACACCAGGTAGGGCGCCAGGACGATGCCGCGCACGAAGGTCGACTTCGTCAGGCGGTGCATCATCACGGCGATGAACAGGGCGACGACCGTCTGGATGACGATGTTGATGAGCACGTACTCGATCGTGACGACCATCGAGTGCCAGAAGATCGAGTCCTGCACGAGCCGCGCGTAGTTCTGCAGCCCGGTGAACTCCGGCTCGGTGAGCAGGTTGTAGGACGTGAAGCTCAGGTAGATGCCCCGCACGGTCGGCCAGGCGAGGAACACCACGAAGCCGATCGCGGCCGGCGCGATGAACAGCAGCGCGAGCCACAGGTCGTTCCGGGGACGGCGGCGGCGTGGGACGGTGGTACGGGCGAGCGGGAGGTCGGCTGCCCGACTCCTCCGTCTCGTGCTGGCGGTCGTCAAGGGTGACGACACAGGGCTCTCGGTGGCCATCGCGACTCCTTCGTCTGCGGTGGACTGACGTGCAGCAGTCCGTGAGCCGGGAATCTACACGTGGTGACACCGGGTGGCAAGAGGCTCTTTCACGCTCTGAATCCGGGGTTGTCACGTGTAGACAATCGTGTCAGGATGGCGGTCGATCGCATCGGCGCGACCTGCCCGGCGACGCATCCCTCACCCTGGAAAGGTCACTGATGATCTCTGTCGGAATGGTCGGCGCGGGCCAGTTCGCCCCCCAGTTCGCCAAGCTGTTCAAGCTCCACCCGGACGTCGACCGCGTCTTCGTGACCGACCTCGTCGACGACCGCGCGTCGGAGCTCGTCGAGTCGCAGCACCTCGACGGCACGTTCGCCGACTTCGACGCCGTGCTCGCCTCGGACGTCGACGCCGTCGCGATCTTCACGCAGCGCTGGACGCACGGTCCGCTCGTCGTCAAGGCGCTCCGCGCCGGCAAGCACGTCTACTCGGCGGTGCCGATGGCGATCTCGGTCGACGAGATCCGCGACATCATCGAGGCCGTCCGCGAGACCGGGCTCACCTACATGATGGGCGAGACGAGCTACTACAACCCCGCGACGGTGTTCGCCCGCAAGCAGGTCGCCGACGGCGCCTTCGGCCGGGTCTTCTACTCCGAGGGCGACTACGTGCACGACATGGACCTCGGGTTCTACGCCGCGTACCAGTTCAGCGGTGGCGAGGACTGGAAGCGCACCGCCAGCTACCCGCCCATGCTGTACCCGACCCACTCGGTCGGCGGCGTCCTCGGCGCCATCCCCGGACACGCGGTCAGCGTCAGCTGCATCGGCGTCAAGGACGACCGGGGCGACGGCGTCTTCGACAAGGACGTCAGCCAGTTCGACAACGACTTCTCGAACGCCACCGCCCTGTTCGAGCTCGACAACGGCGGCGTCATGCGCATCAACGAGATGCGCCGTGTCGGCTACCCGTCGCACATCCGCGAGTCCCGCTTCCGCTACTTCGGCACCGAGGCGAGCTTCGAGCAGCTCGCGAAGACCAGCGTCTGGCAGGACAAGGAGGACTCGCACGACATCAGCGACAAGATCAACACGCAGGCGACGATGGACCTCGACGACCCGCGTCTCGCCGGCGTCGACCCCTCGCTGCGCGACGCGTTCGTGTCCGGGTACGCCGAGGTGCACGACACCGACCGCCTGCCCGCCGAGTACGCCGGCGTGCCGACCGGGCACGAGGGCTCGCACCAGTTCCTGGCCGACGACTTCGTCCGCGCCGTCGTCGACCGGACCCTGCCGCCGGTGAACGCCTGGACCGCCGCACGCTTCACGCTGCCCGGCATCATCGCCCACCAGTCGGCTCTGCAGGGCGGCGCACGCCTCGAGGTGCCGGACTTCGGGGACGCCCCTCAGACGACCACCGCGGTGCCCTCGTCTAGTATCGCCAGCGAATAGCAAGTGGTGTTCGGGTGTCGGTCCGCACGGGCCGGCACCCGAACGCGACTTCCGAGCCGACGAAGGTGGCACCCGTGAGCGTCCCGACGACCCCGAGGGCGGTCACCCGCGCCGACGTCGCCCGGTACGCCGGCGTGAGCACCTCCGTCGTCAGCTACGTCGTGCACGACGGCCCCCGCCCCGTCGCGGCGGCCACCGCAGCCCGGGTCCGTGACGCCATCCGGGTCCTCGGGTACCGGCCGAACGCCAGCGCCCAGGCCCTGCGCACCGGGTCGTCGAAGATGCTCGGGCTCATCGTCCCCGAGCTCGACAACCCCTTCTGGTCGGAGCTCGCCGTCGAGGTCACCCACGCCGCAGCAGCCCGCGGCTACGACGTCCTGCTCGCCAACAGCGACGGCGATGCCAGCCAGGAGCGCGAGCGGCTCCGCAGCCTGTCCGCCCGCCAGGTCGACGGGATCATCGTCACGAGCATCATGACCCACCCGGACCTGTCCACCGTGTCAGACCCGGGCATCCCGATGGTCCTGCTCAACACCTTCTTCGAGGTGCCCGAGTACGCCAGCATCGGCGTCGACGCCCTGCGGGGCGCGTACGACGGCACCCAGCACCTGGTCGAGCACGGCTACGGGTCGATCGGCCTGGTCATGGGGCACGCCGGCTCCATGGAACTCCGCGAACAGGGTTGGATGCGAGCACTGCGCGACGCCGGGCTGCCGGACGGCCCGATCGTGCGCTGCGACTTCACCCGGCGGGGCGGGTACGAGGCCGGCCTCCGCATGTTCGCGGACGGGACCGGACCCCGCGCCGTCTTCGTCAGCTCGGACATGCAGGCCGTCGGTGTACTGCGGGCACTGTGGGAACTCGGGCTGCGCGCACCGGAGGACGTCGCGATCGTGTCGTTCGACGGCGGTGCCGAGGCGGACTACACGAACCCGCAGCTCACGACGGTCCGGCAGCCGATCGAGACGATGGCCACCGCCGCCGTCGACCGTGTGCTCGGGCTCGACGCGGACAACCAGTGGCACCGCGATCTGGTGCCCGCCGAGTTGGTCCTGGGCGCGAGTTGCGGGTGCGACGTGCGTCGCTGACGCACCACCAAACCGTCCTGGAGGCGCGGGGCGGGGCCGCCACGGGCCTCCCGTCCGTCAGTTGGCCGGGTCCATGACGGCGGTGAGCCGCTGGAGCGGCACACGCTGCTGGGACTCCTGCGTCACCGCGACCGCTTCGACCGGCTCGCCGGAATCGGTGTCGACGAAGCGCAGGTCCGACGTCAGCTCCGTGGGGCGGTACCGATCCGCCCAGCCGCCGAGTGCCAGGAGGACCAGCGAGAGATCGCGGCCGGCGTCGGTGAGCACGTACTCCTCGCGCGCCCGGGCACCCTCCGGCTTGTAGGTCGTGCGCTCGAGCACTCCCCCGTCGACGAGGGAGGCCAGTCGTGCGGTCAGGACTTCGCGCGGGACGCCGAGGCTCTGCTGGAACTGACTGAAGCGCGTGGAACCGGCGAGGGCGTCACGCACGATCATGAGCGTCCACTTCTCGCCGAGGACGTCGAGGGACCGTGCGATGGGGCAGCGCTCGTCGCCGCCGAGGATGCCGAGCATGCGTTCATCCTAGCTGGGTTCGATTTCCGGACACAACGTGCTAGGTTCGGTTTCCGTACTCAACTTCTCTCGTCTGGAGCCCCTCATGACCGACCTCACCAACGCCATCGTCCTCGTCACCGGAGCGAACGGCGGCCTCGGCGCCGAGTTCGTCCAGCAGGCCCTGGACCGCGGCGCCACCAAGGTCTACGCGACCGCCCGCACCCCGCGCACGTGGGACGACGAACGCATCGTGCCGCTCGCCCTCGACGTCACCAGCCAGGAGAGCGTCGATGCCGCAGCCCGTGCCGCAGCCGACGTGACCGTCGTGGTGAACAACGCCGGGATCGCCGGCGCCGACCCGCTCGTCGACACCTCCGTCGCGGAGGTCGAGCGCATCTTCGCGACGGACGTCTTCGGCGCGCTCCGTGTCGCCAAGGTCTTCGCCCCCTCGATCGGCGGCGGCGCGCTGATCGACGTGCACTCGGCCCTGAGCTGGGTCGCGCTCGCCGGCGCGTACTCGGCGTCGAAGGCAGCGTTCTGGTCGATCACGAACTCGCTCCGCCTCGAGCTCGCACCCCAGGGCACCCAGGTCGTCGGCGCACACCTCGGCTACACCGACACCGGCATGACGGCGGGGCTCGACGTCGAGAAGTCCGACCCGGCCGACATCGTCCGGCTCATCTGGGACGCGGTCGAGGCCGGTGAGCACGAGGTCCTGGCGGACCAGGTCAGCCGTGACGTCCGCGCCGGACTCAGTGCGCCGCTGACGGCGCTGTACCCGGCGCTCGCGACCGCTTGATCGGTTCGGCGGCTCCGGTTCAGGACCTCCGCGGTTCACGAACCGGAACCGCCCGCAAGATCGAGGGCCGGCGCGACCGGACGGACCCGTAGGATTCGACCATGGCCGGGAACGCACTGTTGATCCCACTGTCGAGGGCAGCGGAGCTGATCCGCGACGCGCTCCGAATCGGCCACGTCGCCGCCGCCGACCGGGCTCTGACCGATGCAGTCAGCCGCATTCTGCACGCCGCTCCCGACACACCGGTCGATCCGGGTGTGACGGAGCGCGCTCCGTCGGTCGGCGATGAGCACTACGACGCGCTCCTGACCACGGCGTACGCGTACGCGCTCCTCCGGCACGGGACCCAGCCGCCGACGTGGATGCTCGAGCTCCGTCCGCTCGATCGCGAATGGCTCTGGGACGGGGATGCCGAGGCTTCGCTCGAGTGGCGTTCGTTCATCAAGCAACGGACGCCCGATCTCTTCCTGCGGAAGAACATCTTGCTTCGCGAAGGCGACCTCGAGGCCGCATGACCGAGGATTACCGTCTCCTCAGTGGCGCTGAGGTCGTCGACCTCCTCGGTGAGCTGTTGGAGCGCCTGGCTGGCCGCGGCGTCGAGGTCGAGACCTACATCGTCGGAGGCGCCGCTGTCGCTGTGCACCTCGGCCGCGACGAGGTGACCCCCGACATCGACGGACTGTTCCAACCGATGGACGAGGTGCTCGTCGAAGCGCGAGCCATGGCGGCCGAACACCGACTCGACCCCGAGTGGATCAACTCCCGCGCGTTCTCGTTCATGGAGTTCTCGCCGAATGACGACACCGAAGCGCTGCACACCACCATCAACGGTCGCCCGGTCGTCGTGGCCTCGAAACGACGGCTCTTGGCGATGAAGCTCGCGGCGTCCCGCCCGAAGGACCGGACGGACCTCAACCGTCTGATCATCGACCTCGACGTGAGGACCGCCGACGAACTCGTGGCGATCGCGCGCGAAGCGTACGGCGAGCACAGCATGACGCTTCCGGACGACCCAGCCGAGGTCCAGCTGATCGCCGAGGAGGCGCTCCGTCGGGCTGACGCTTGGAGACGACGAACGCACACGGCGGAGTGAGCGAACTCAACCGCGGGCACCGCGATCGGTGATGTCGCGGTTGACGGCGGTGATCGCGGCGCGCTCCTCGACGGAGATGCCTGCGGCAGCCAGGACACGACCGAGCACGCCGCTCTTGCGCTCGATGTAGTCGTCAATGTCCTCGGCTTCGGCGGCCGCTCGGCGCTTCACGGAGGCGTACTGGTCGCGCAGCCCCGGGTCGGCGCGCAGCACGTCGCGGACGGCGAGGTGGTTCCGGAGCGAGAGCGATCCGGCCGTGGCGACGTAGGTGTTGCTCGGGGCGAAGTGCTCCGGAGTCCGGAAGGCCTGCCGGTCGGGGACGCCGAGGTCTCCCCGTGGCTCGAAGCCGATCACGGCCAGCGCTGCGACCGCCGCCGTGACGTCGCTGGCATCGACGACGATGTCGACGTCGATCACGGGCTTCGCCGCGAGACCGGGCACTGATGTGCTGCCGACGTGCTCGATGCTGCGGTAGGGCGCATGGTCGGCGTCGAGGGCTGCGGCGTACGCGTCCCGCAACACCGCGAACCGCTCGGGCCACGACGGCTGGTACTCGACGACCTCGATCATCGAGTGCGCCGTGTGGCGGGAGGGGGTGCGAGGAGCTGGAACATGACGTGGTCGCGCCAGGCTCCGTTGATCGTGATGTACTCCGGCGCGAACCCGTAGCGCTTGAACCCCGCGGACTCGAGGGCACGCTGAGACCCCACGTTCTCCGGAAGCGTCTCGGCCTGCACCCGGTGGAGTCGGAGGACGTCGAACGCGTGGACGGCAGCGGCGGCGACGGCGCGGGAGGCGTGGCCCTGGCGCAGCCGGTCAGCGCGGATCCAGTACCCCATGGCACACGACTGCAGGGCTCCGCGGGTGATGCCGCTCAGCGTGATGCGCCCGAGGAGTTCACCGTCGGTCGACTCGATCACGAACGGGACCGCGGTGCCGGCGCGCTCTGCGGCGAGCGACTGCACGATGACGTCGTGCTGGCCCTGCTCGGTGAAGTACGCCGGGGTCCGGGACGGCTCCCACGGGCGTAGGTGCTCGGCGCTCGCGGTGATGACGGCGGCGAGCGTCGCCGCGTCGTCGACGCGGAGCAGGCGCAACCGGGTGTCCATGGCGGAGGGTGTGGGATTCGAACCCACGAGACATCTCTGCCCACCTGTTTTCAAGACAGGCTCCATCGGCCGCTCGGACAACCCTCCAGTGACGCGACCACGTGGCGAGACGTGACCGCGTCCCGGGAAGTCTAACGGGCCTCCCGTCCGCCGTGCGCGTCAGCGCATGCCGGGGTCAGCGCGGCAGGGAGTCGAGCGCCGCTGCCAGGCCGTCGTCGGACACGCCACCGGTGAGTTCGTTGCCGGCGTCGACGACGTCGTCGGGCGCCTGGCCCATCACGACGCCGCGACCGGAGGTCGAAGCCCACCGGAGCATGTCGATGTCGTTGCGGCCGTCCCCCGCGGCGAAGACGCGGGAGCGCGGGATGTCGAGCCACTCGCGCACGCGTTCCATCGCGGTGGCCTTCGTCACGCCCTCTGGTGCGATGTCGAGCCACGCGGTCCACCCGACCGTGTACGAGACCTTGTGCAGCCCCATGTCCTCGACGATCTGCAGGAACTCCTCGAGCCCGTGCTCCGGCGAGATCACGACGACGCGGGTGGCCTCGACCGTGAGCAGCTGCTCGAACGGCACCAGCTCGCCGGCGTTGGTCATGGTGTCAGCGGGGAAGTTCTCGGACAACCGGAAGTGGCCGGTCTCGTCCTCGACGCCGAAGGCCGCGTTCTCCAGGGCGCCACGGATGGTCTGCAGCACGTCGCTCGGGTCGAAGTGCTCGACGTGGACACGCTCGTAGGACCCGCCCGGACGACGGGCCAGGGTCAGCGCGCCGTTGGCGCAGACGAGGTACTTCGGCTCGATGCCGAGCGTCTCGAGCAGCGGCACCGTCATGCCCTCGCTGCGGCCCGTGGAGAGCATGACCTCGTGCCCGGCGGCCTCGGCATCGCGCACGGCGGCGACCACGGCCTCGGTGACGACACCGTCCTCGCGCATCGTGGTGCCGTCGATGTCGAGCGCCACCAGCCACCGCTTCGTGCGGGCGGGAGCACCGGCGCCCGCGCCCTGCGCGGCGCCGTCCACGAACCGCCCCTGCGTGCTCATCGGGGCTCGATCACCTCGACGCCACCGAGGTAGGGGCGCAGCACCTCGGGCACGACGACGGAGCCGTCGGCCTGCTGGTGGGTCTCGAGGATCGCGACGATCCAACGGGTGGTCGCGAGGGTGCCGTTCAGGGTGGCGACCGGGGCCGTCTTGCCGCTCTCGGTGCGGTACCGGATGTCGAGGCGACGGGCCTGGAACGTCGTGCAGTTCGACGTCGAGGTGAGCTCGCGGAACGTGCCCTGCGTCGGGACCCAGGCCTCGATGTCGTACTTCTTCGCCGCGCTCGTGCCGAGGTCACCCGCGGCGACGTCGATCACGCGGTAGTGCAGCCCGAGGTCCTGCAGCATCTGCTCCTGGTACGACACCAGCTTCTCGTGCTCGGCCTCGGCCTGGTCCGGGTGGACGTAGGCGAACATCTCGAGCTTGTTGAACTGGTGCACGCGCAGGATGCCGCGGTTGTCCTTGCCCGCCGAACCGGCCTCGCGCCGGTAGCAGGTCGACCAGCCGGCGTAGCGGTGCGCGGTGTTCTCGATGTCGAGGATCTCGTCGGCGTGGAAGCCGGCGAGTGCGACCTCGCTCGTGCCGGTCAGGTACAGGTCGTCGGCCTCGAGCCGGTAGACCTCGGCCGCGTGCTCGCCGAGGAAGCCGGTGCCCGCCATCGTCTCGGGGCGGACGAGCGTCGGGGTGATGAGCGGTTCGAAGCCGGCGGCGATGGCGCGGTCGAGGCCGAGCGACATGAGCGCGATCTCGAGCCGGGCGCCGAGGCCGCGCAGGAAGTAGAAGCGCGAGCCGGAGACCTTGACGCCGCGCGGGATGTCGATGATGCCGAGGTGCTCGCCGAGGTCGGCGTGGTCCTTCGGCTCGAAGTCGAACTCGGGCTTCGTGCCGACGGTGCGGAGGGTGACGAAGTCCTCTTCGCCACCGGCGGGGACGCCGGGCAGCACGACGTTCGGGATGGCGCGCACGACGGAGTTGAAGGTCTCCTCGGCCGCGGTGACGGTCGCCTGGGCTTCCTTCACCTGGGCCGAGAGCGCCTGGGCCTGCTGCACGAGCGCGGCCTTCTCGTCCTTCGGGGCCTTGGCGACGGTCTTGCCGAAGGCGTTCTGCTCGGCGCGGAGCGACTCGAACGCGGTGATCGCGCTGCGTCGGGCGGCGTCGGCAGCGACGGCCTCGTCGACCACGGCGACGGATGCGCGGCGGGACTCCTGCGAGGCCTTGATGACGTCCGGGTTGTCACGAAGCAGCTGGGGATCGATCACCGCTCCATCCTAGAGGCGGCGACATGGGGAGGAACCCGCCGCTCGCAGCGCCCGATCGGTACCGTTGATCCCATGTCGACCCCTTCGGAGACCGCGCCCGCGGACCAGGACGCCCTCCCCACCGAGCACCGGACGGCTGCCGTGGTCTACAACCCGGTCAAGGTCCACCTGCCGACCCTCAAGGCCACCGTGGAACGGCACCAGCAGGAAGCCGGCTGGGCCGAGACGCTCTGGTTCGAGACCACCGAGGAAGACCCGGGCGGGGGCATGGCCCGCGCAGCGCTCGACGCGGGAGCCGACGTCGTCGCCGCCGCGGGTGGCGACGGCACCGTGCGCGCGGTCGCCGAGGTCGTGCACGGCTCCGGTGCCTCGCTCGCACTGCTGCCGAGCGGGACGGGCAACCTGCTCGCCCGCAACATGAAGCTCCCCCTCGACGACCTGGCGAGCAGCGCGCACACCATCTTCTCCGGCCACGAGCGGGCGATCGACTTCGGCCTCATCGGCATCGAGCGGCCCGACGGTGCCCGCGAGCAGTTCGGCTTCGTCGTGATGGCGGGCCTCGGGCTCGACGCCCGGATGATCGCGAACACCCGGCCCGAGCTGAAGAAGCGCGTCGGGTGGCTCGCGTACCTCGACTCGCTGCTCCGCTCCGTGCGGGACACCGACGGCTTCGAGTTCAAGTACCGGCTCGACGAGTCGGCCCGCAACGGTTCAGTGCGCGCGCACTCGGTCATCGTCGGCAACTGCGGCATGCTGCAGGCGAACGCGATGCTGCTGCCCGACGCCGAGATCGACGACGGCGTGTTCGACATCGTCGTGATGCGACCGCGCGGCTTCTTCGGCTGGGTGCGGATCGGTGCCCGCGTGTTCTGGGAGAACGGGATCCTGCGCTGGTTCCGGCGTTCGGCGCTGTCCGAGACGCTGATCGGTCGACGCATCACCACGGCGGCGAAGCAGGAACGTCCGCTGCGGTACATGCGCGGCGAGGAGTTCACACTGCGACTCGAGAAGCCCGACGAGTTCGAGATCGACGGCGACCCGGTGGGCGAGATCACGGCGTTCCGTGCGCGGATCGACCCCGGTTCGCTGACCGTCAAGGTGCCGACGGTGGAGCCGCGGCCGAGCTGGGTGCGCGGCCGCAAGCGCTGAGCCGGGAGGTGCCCGCGCTGCACCGTGCGGGGTTGTTCGGCCTGTGCGCGGTTGCGCGGGCCGGGCGATCACGCACCGTGCGGGTTTGTTCAGCACGTGCGCGGCTGTGCGGACCGGGGTGATCACGCACCGTGCGGGCTCGGTCGACTGGTGCGCGGTTGCGTGCTCGGTGCGAGGTTGTAGCGGCGCACGGAGCGGGCAACCTCGCACCGGCCGACAAGAGCCGCACCGTGCGCCAGACGCGCCGACCGACGAGCACAGCACTGGCCGACAGCACAGCACCGGCCGACAGCACAGCGCCGACCGACGAGCCACCGCCGCGCGTCAGCCCGCGTCGGGCTCGCCGGACACGATCGCGCGCAGCCAGTCCCGGGCCTCGACGAACGCGGCGTCCGAGTAGCGCGCCGGCACCTCGGGCTGCGCGCCGTCGGCACGCGGGTACGACCCGAGGAACGTCACGCGGGGGCTGAACCGACGGAGACCGAGCAGGGCGTCGGCCACGCGCTCGTCCTGCACGTGCCCGTCCAGGTCGATGACGAACCGGTAGCGGCCGAGCTCGTCGCCGATCGGCCGCGACGACAGCAGCCCCATGTTGATGCCGCGGGTCGCGAACTGCTCGAGCATGTCGACCAGGGCGCCGGGGTGGTCGGCGGGCAGCTCGACGATGACGCTCGTCTTGTCGGCACCGGTCGGCTCGGGCAGCGCCAAGGTCTTGGACACGAGCACGAAGCGGGTCACGGCCGAGGCGTTGTCGCCGATCGACGACGCGAGCACGACGACGTCGTGGTGGTCGGTGATGCCGGGCGGTGCGACGGCGGCGTCGGCGGTGGGGTTCGCCTCGAGCAGGGCGAGCGCGGCGGCGACGTTCGACGACGCCGGGATGTGGCCGTGACCGGGCAGGTTCGCCTCGAGCCAGTTGTGGGTCTGCGCGTACGCCACCGGGTGCGCGTTCACCGTGCGGACGTCGGCGAGCACGGTGCCGGGGCGCGCGACGAGCACGAAGTCGACCGGCACGAGGTACTCCCCCACGATCCGTACGCCGGGGATCCGGGCGAGGGCGTCCTGCGTTGCGCTGACGCCGCCGTCGACGCTGTTCTCGATCGCGATGACCGCGCCGACCGAGCGGCCGGACATGACGTCGTCGAGCGCTTCACCGACGTTGTTGACGCTCCGCCAGGGCTTGCCGGCCGCGGCCTCGACGAGCTTGAGGGCCGCCTCGGTGAAGGTGCCGGCGGGTCCGAGGTAGGAGTAGGTGTCGGACGGCGCGGCGGGGTCGGTCATGGGCCGAGCCTATTGCAACGACCGAGCCCGCAGACGCGGGCGCAGACGCGGGCCCACAGCGCCGTTCAGTCGGTGCTGGCACCGGTCAGCCGGGCCTCGCAGATCGCGGTGTCGTCGTCGTCCCGCGGGTACGTCAGGGCAGCGAACCGCCCTTCGGGGTCGAGCCGTGTGAGCAGTGCGGCCGCGATGCCGTCGAGCTGGACGACCTGCTCGTCACTCAGGGCGTCGATCACGACGTGGCGTGCGGTGCGGACGTGGTCCGGAGCGGCCTCGACGATCGTGGCGTACCCGGCGTCGGTGAGCTGGACGTCGGTCGCGCGGCGGTCCGAGGTCGAGGGGCAGCGCGTCACGAGTCCGCGCTTCTCGAGCCGGGACACCACGTGCGACAGCCGGGGCAGCGAGGCGTTCGTCGCCGAGGCCAGCGCCGACATGCGCAGCGTGCGGCCGTCGGTCTCGGAGAGCATCGCGATGACCATGTAGTCGAAGTGCGTCAGGTCCGCGTCACGCTGCAGCTGCTGGTCGAGCGCCGCCGGCAGGAGTTCCATGACGGCCACGAGCTTCATCCACGCGCGCAGCTGCTCGCGGGTGAGCCACGGGGTCTCGTCGGTCATGTCTGCATCCTACCGAATGGTTGTCGGTTTAACCAGTGGCGCGCGCGCCCCCGGGACCCGTCCGCCGCGCACGGACCACCCCGACGACGAGCACCGCCACCACCACGAGCAGCAGCACCCCCTCGACGATCAGCAACCGCGTGCCGTAGTCGAACGGCAGGATCGTCGGGTTCTTCTGCCCGTGCCGCTTCGCCGCGATCTCGGGCAGCACCACGAGGGCGAGCACACTGCCGAGCACGATCACCGTCTGCACCACGACGAGCACCCACGCCCGGAGCGACCGCCCCGCGCGACGCAGGAGCAGTCCGGCGCCGACGACGAACGGCGACAGGATCGCGTCGTGCAGGATCACCGCGCCGAGCAGCCAGGTCGCCAGCCCGCCGATCCGGTTCGGCTTGACCGACGTCACCAGGACGTAGGCGCCGAACGCGATCACCAGCACGCCGAGCACGACGAGCACGATCCGCGCGGCCTTCACCGCAGCACCTCGATCTTCTCGATCCACTTGGTCTGCAGCACGCCCGGTCGTCCCGGAGCGATGATCCGCGCCGGGAACCCGTGGTCCAGGTCGAGCGTCGAACCGTTCAGCTCGAGCGCGACCAGGGTGGTCGGGTCCTCGGCGTACTCCGGCCCCATGTCCATGATCCGGTAGCCGCCGTGCCGTTCCAGGCTCGTGACGCGCACGTGCGATCCGGGTTCGGCCTGCACGGCGCCGAGCAGGTCGCGCATCCGCACGCCCTTCCAGCTGCCCATCTGGCTCCACCCCTCGACGCACGAGATCGGCAGGTCCACCTCGGTGGTGCCGAGCGCGACGAGTTCCGCGCGCACGAAGGTCCGGGTCACGTCGGGTCCGACGACGGTCAGCGTCCAGTCCGCGGCGGTCGCGCTGGCGAGCACCCCCGCCGCGCGGGCGGTGCGGTTGACCGGCAGGCCGTTCGCGCCGAGACCGCGCTGGCGCGCGCCGAACACGTTGAACGGTTCGGCGAGCTTCGAGGACTGCCCCGCCGTCAGGGCGACGACGCCGACGACCGCGGCCGTCACGCCACCGAAGAACCCGCGTCGTGCGATCCGCTGGCGTCGGCCCTGTGCGCGCTCCTCGACCGACCGGGAGGCCCGGGTCGGCTCCGGCGCATCGGCCACCGGTTCCTCGGTGGCTGCGTCGACCGCCTTGACCGCGTCGACGCCGTCGATCCAGCGGAACACGCGGCCGAGCAGGCCGGGGGCCGTGGAACCGGCCGTCTCGGCAACCGCAGCCGGCGGGGCGGACGCACCCCGGGCCTCCCGGACGGGTGGGAGCAACTCACTGCCGGACGCGGGGTCCGCGATGAACCGGCCTTGCTCGTCGTAGGAGTCGCGCTTCCGCCAGTAGCGGGCGATCACCGGCAGCTTCGACGCGATGTGGATGATCAGCGACCCGATGATCACGTACGCCATCGCGTTGTGGACCTGGCGGAACGGGAACGGCCACGGGTACCACTGGTACGTGTTGAGCAGGCCGGTCGTGACCTGGATGATCGAGGCCGACACGAGCACGGCGATCGACAGCCGCTCGAACAGGTGCAGCACGCCGCGCACCGGCGGGACCTGCACCAGCGCGGGCATGACGGTGTTGAGCTTGGCCAGCAGCAGCGGGATGATCGCGATGCCGGTGGTGATGTGCAGGCCCTGGGTGAACTGGTAGAGCTGCGTCGGTCGGGTCGGGAACCGCATCCAGCCGAGGGGCTCCTGCAACAGGTGACTGTAGATACCGGTGCCGAAGCAGACCACGAAGGCGATGCCGAGCAGTCGTCCGAGCACCACCGCGGAGCGCGCGTTCCGGTTCGGCGAGGCCAGTGCGGCCCGCGCCTCGAACAGCAGGTGCCGCACGCCCGCTAGCCTCGACGGACCATGAGCGACCGACTGCGTGCCGTCCGACCGTCCTCCGCCGTCGGACCCGGTGCCCGCCTCGCCGTCGTGGGCGCGGTCGTCGGGGTACTGGCCCTCGCGGGCGTCATCGCCTTCGGCGTCACGCATCTGGGGTTCCTCCGATCCGACACTCGTTCGTCATTCGTTGCGTGGACGCTGATCGCTTGGACGGTGTTCGTGATCGCCGTGCTCGCGCTGCGGTTCGTGCCCGCCCGGTGGATGACCGCCGTGGTCATGGTCGGGGCGGTGGTGGTCGGTCTCGCGGCGTTGGCCGGGCCCCCGAGCACGAGCACCGACTCGGCGCGGTACGCGTGGGACGGCATCGTCCAGCATGCCGGAGTCTCACCGTACGCGCACACCCCCCAGTCCACGGCACTGTCCGGTCTGCGGCCGGACTGGCTGTTCCCGGACAAGGTGAACGGCACGTGCGACGACATCAAGCCCCGGTTCCGCGGCCTGGGCGACGGCGCGGACGGCCACTGCACCGCGATCAACCGGCCGGACGTGACGACGATCTACCCGCCGATGGCGCAGCTCTGGTTCGCCGCGGTCCGCGCCTTCGTGCCGGCCACCGCCCAGTACATGCCGTTCCAGGTGGCGGGCCTGCTCCTCTCGCTGGTCGTGACCGTCGCCCTCGTCGTGGTGCTGCGGAAGACGGGTCGCCCGACGTGGTGGGCAGCGCTCTGGGCCTGGTCGCCGCTCGTGGCGTCCGAGGCCGTGACGAACTCGCACGTCGACGCCCTCGGCGCGGCGCTCGCGACCGCGGGTGCCGTCCTCGTCGCGTTCGGTCGACCGATCTGGGGCGGGATCGCGCTCGGAGCGGCCACGGCCACCAAACTCATCCCCGCGATCGTGTACCCGCCGTTGCTCGGCCGGTGGCGTTCCTGGTGGGCGATCCCGGTCGGCATCGCCGTGTTCGGCCTGCTCTACGTGCCCTACGTGCTGACGACGGGGCTCGACGTGCTCGGGTACCTGCCCGGCTACCTGAGCGAGGAGGGCTACGAGGACGGCTCGCGCTTCGCCCTGGTGTCGCTGGTCTTCCGGGGCGACGCCGCGACCGTCGTGGTCGGGCTCGCCGTGCTGCTCGCCGCCTTCGTGGCCTGGCGGCTGTCCGACCCGTCGCGGCCGTGGTCCGGCGAGGTCCTGATGATCGGCGTCACGTTCCTCGCCGTGACCCCGCGCTACCCCTGGTACGCGCTGCTGCTCATCCCGTTCGTGGTGCTGTCGGGGCGGTGGGAGTGGCTGTCGATCGGGCTCGCCATCGCGCTGCGCGGGGTGTGGCCGTCGACGGACGCCTACCGGTGGTGGCTGCTCGCCGCCGTGGCCGTCATCGTGGTGGTGACGCTCCTGCGCACGAGCCGGTCGGACTGGCGGCGCTGGTGGGAACGGCTGTCGTTCCGGAGCGTCGAACACGTACGCTGAGCCGCATGGCACCCGCGACCCTGCTCGGCACGACCGTGGACCCGGCGTCCGCCGGGCTCGTCGACCGCTTCGGGCGTCGTGCGATCGACCTGCGGGTGTCCCTGACCGAACGGTGCAACCTGCGCTGCACCTACTGCATGCCGGCCGCCGGGCTGCCCTTCGCCCCCGACGACGCCCTGATGACCGCCGCCGAGATCGAGCGGCTGGTCCGGATCGGGTCGTCGCGCTTCGGCGTGCGCAAGGTGCGGTTCACCGGCGGCGAGCCGATGCTCCGGCACGACCTGGTCGACGTGATCGCCCGGTGCGCCGCGCTGCCCGACGCCCCGGAACTGTCGCTCACCACGAACGCCATCGGCCTCGCCCACCGCGCCCAGGCCCTGTACGACGCCGGGCTGCGGCGCGTGAACGTGTCGCTCGACACCGTCGACCCGGACGTGTTCACCACCGTGACCCGCCGCCCGTTCCTCGACAAGGTCATCGCCGGGCTGTCCGCCGCCCACGACGCCGGCCTCGACATCAAGGTCAACGCGGTGCTGCTGCGCGGGATCAACGACGAGGCCGCGCCGGAGCTGCTGCGCTGGTGCCTCGACCGCGGCTACGAGCTGCGGTTCATCGAGCAGATGCCGCTCGATCCCGACCACGCCTGGGACCGCACCGAGATGGTGACCGCTGCCGAGACCCGGGCGTTGCTGGCGTCGTCGTTCGTGCTGACGCCGGACGAGGCACCGCGTGACGGCGCCCCGGCCGAGCGGTACCGGGTGCAGGACGCACACTCCGGTGCGTCACTGGGCACCGTGGGCATCATCGCGAGCATCACCGAGTCCTTCTGCGCCGACTGCACCCGCACCCGGTTGACCGCCGACGGCAACGTCCGGAGCTGCCTGTTCTCCGACGCGGAGACCGACGTGCTCGGCCCGATGCGCGCGGGGGTCTCCGACGACGACCTGGCCGAGCTGTGGCGCCGGGCGATGTGGGCGAAGCCGCGCGACCACGGCGACGACAGCGACGAGCTCGTGCACCCGACGCGCGGCATGAGCGCGATCGGCGGCTGAGACATGACCACGATCCGGTTCTTCGCCGCTGCCCGGGCGGCGGTCGGCGCGGACACGCTGACCACCGCGGCCGGCACGCTCGACGAGGCGCTGCGCGAGGTCACCGCCACCGACCCATCGCGCTGGAGTGCGCTGCAGGAGCGGTGCTCGTACTTGGTCGACGGCGTGACCACCCGCGACCGGGCCACCGCGCTGTCCGGGGTCGCGGTCGTCGACGTCATGCCCCCTTTCGCCGGCGGCTGAGCGCCCCCGCCCGTTCTTTCCCAGAACGCCCGCGATGCCTGGTGTTTCCGGGCATACCGGGTCGAAACTTCCGACCAGGTACGCCCGATCCGACCAGGTACGCCCGGAACGACCTGGTACTCCCGAATCGACCCCGTGCCTGCGCGCCCTGTGTCCGTTCCTTCCCAGAACGCCCGCGATGCCTGGTGTTTCCGGGCATACCGGGTCAGAACTTCCTACCAGGTACGCCCGATCCGACCAGGTACGCCGCCCGGCCGCCGGCCTCGCCGCCGCCGCGCCGCCACCCGCTACGGCGAGACGGACAGCACGATGAACGCGGCGAAGATCACCAGGTGCACCCCGCCCTGCAGCCGCGTCGCCCGACCCGGCAGCACCGTGAGCACCGCGGCGACGATCGTCAGCGCGAGCAGCACGATCTGCGACGACCCGAGCCCGAGCAGCAGCGTGCCCGGCATGAACAGCGACGCCACCGCGATGGAGGGGATCGTCAGACCGATCGACGCCATCGCCGACCCCATCGCCAGGTTCAGGCTCGTCTGGATCCGGTTGCGGGCGGCGGCCTTCGACGCCGCGATGCCCTCGGGCAGCAGGATGAGCAGCGCGATCACGACACCGACGAACGACGGCGGGAAGCCGACCGCGGCGACGCCGGCCTCGATCGCGGGCGACTCCACCTTGGCGAGCCCGACCACGGCGACCAGGGCGACGACGAGCAGTGCGAGCGAGATCATCGTCGCGCGACCGGTCGGCCGGGCAGCGTGGGCGTCCTCGGACTCGGCGAGCACACCCCCTGACCGGTTCACGGGCAGGAAGAAGTCGCGGTGGGCCACGGTCTGCGTCACCACGAACAGGCCGTAGAGCACGATCGACGCCACCGCCACGAAGACGAGCTGCGTCCCGGTGAAGGACGCGTCGTCGGTGCCGGTGGTGAACGTCGGCAGCACCAGGGTCAGCACGGCGAGCGCGGCCACCGTCATCGTCGCGGCGCTCGCGCCCTCCTGGTTGAAGCGCACGGTGTTGTGCCGGAGCGTCCCGATCAGGATCGCGAGGCCGACCAGCCCGTTCATCGTGATCATCACGGCCGAGAACACCGTGTCGCGCGCCAGGGTCTCGGCCTGGGCGCCGCCGGAGCTCGACAGCGAGATGATCAGCGCGACCTCGATGATCGTGACCGCGACGGCGAGCACGAGTGAGCCGAAGGGTTCCCCGACCCGGTGCGCGACGACCTCGGCGTGGTGCACCGCCGCGAGCACGGTGGCGGCGAGCACGACCGCGACGATCGCCACGACCACGGTGCCGAGTCCGTAGCGGCCGTACGAGAACGCGAGCACGACGGCCGCCAGGATCGGGATGGCCACGGGCCACGCCTTGGGGAACCAGGAGGTCATCCGTCCATTGTCTCAACCGCGCGGCGCGTACACCGCCAGTTCGGACGCGGGAACGGCCACGTGGACCGCGTCGCCAGGCCCGATGCCGAGTGCCGTGACGCGCGACAGGGTCAGGTCCGCGACCAGGTCGCCGGCGCGGACCCGCACCAGACCGTCCCGCGGTTCGAGCGACGTGACGGTGCGCGCCGGTCCGGCGCCGTCCCGCGTGAGCACGGCGGCCGTCGGGTGGAAGGCGCCCAGGGCGGGGCGACCGGGAGGCACGGCGTGCGTCCTGGACACCAGCTCGCCCCCGCCGTCGGTGGCGATCCCACCCGCGGTGGCGGTCCCGCGCACCAGTGCGAGTCCGGAGAACGCCGCCGCGAAGGCACTCGTGGGCCGTCCGAGCACGGCCGCTGGGGTGCCGTCCTCGACGACCCGGCCGTGCTCGACGACGACGACCCGGTCGGCCAGGGCGACGACCTCGACCGGGTCGTGCGTGACCAGGACGCTCGGGCGCCCGCCGATCGCGGTGCGGAGGGCTGCACGGACCTCGTCGCGCGCGGCGACGTCGAGCGCCGACGTCGGTTCGTCGAGCAGCAGGACCGCCGGGTCGGTGGCGAGCGCCCGGGCGATGGCGACGCGCTGGGCCTGCCCGCCGGACAGCGCATCGGGGCTCCGTCCCGCCAGGTCGTCGATGCCGAGGGCCGCCAGGGCACGGAGCGCGCGGGCACGGGCCGCGGCCCGTCGGACACCGGCGGCGCGCGGGCCGAACGCCACGTTGCCGACCACGTCGAGGAATGGGAACAGGTCGGGCCGCTGGGCGACGAGTCCGATGCGGCGGCGGTGGGCGGGGACGGTCCGCCGCTGGTCCGACACGACGGTGCCGCCGAGGACCACCTGTCCGGCGTCGATCGGCAGCAGGCCGGCGAGGGCCTCGACCACGGTGGACTTGCCCGCGCCGTTCGGCCCGATGACCGCCACGCACTCCCCCGTCGCGACCTCGAGGGCGACGTCGACCCCGCGTCGCTCGACGACGATGCGTGCGGTGACCCCGCTCACGCTGCCACGCCTCGGGTCCGGAGCGACGAGGCACCGATGACCACGACGGCGACCACGACGAGCACGACCGCCAGTGCCACGGCGGTGTCCGGGTCGACCTCGCGCTGCAGGTAGATCTCCAATGGCAGGGTCCGGGTGACCCCCTGCAGGCTGCCCGCGAACGTCAGGGTCGCACCGAACTCGCCGAGTGCTCGCGCGAAGCAGAGCACCAGTCCGGAGACGATGCCGGGCAGGACCCTCGGGGTCGTGACGGTGAGGAACGTGCGGGTGGGACCGGCGCCGAGGGTCGCGGCGACCCGCTCGTACCGGTCCCCCTCGACGCGGAGCGCGCCCTCGATCGAGGAGACCAGGAACGGCATGGCGACGAACGTCTGCGCGATGACGACCGCTGTCGTGGTGAACGCGATGTGCAGCCCGTGGTCGTCGAGGAACGCCCCGACCACCCCGAGGCGACCGAACGCCGCCAGCAGCGCGAGCCCGCCGACGACGGGCGGCAGCACGAGCGGCAGCAGCACGACGGCGCGGGCGACACCCACCCACCGTGACCGGGACCGGGCGAACAGCACGGCGAGCGGGTACCCGAGCACGAACGCGACGGCCGTGGCGGTCAGCGCGGTGCCGAGGCTGAGCCCGAGGGCCATGAGCGACGCCGTCGAGGTGACGAGGGCGACGAACGACGACCAGTCGACCCGACCGAGCATCGCGAGCACGGGGACGACGACGAACAGGCCGCCCAGCACCGCGGGCAGCGGGAGCCACCAGGCGACCGGCGGCCGTCCGTCAGCCCGCGAGGCCACGGGTCACGGCTTCCCGAACCCGGCGGCGGTGAGCACCTTCTGGCCGGTGGCGGACCGGACGTAGTCGGAGAACGCCTGCGCGAGCTCCGGGTCCTCGGACGCCTTGAGCACGCCGATCGGGTACGTGTTGACGGCCTTGCTCGACTCGTCGAACGGGACACCGTCGACCTTGCCGTCGGCACCCTGCACGTCGGTCACGTAGACCAGCCCGGCGTCGGCCTGACCGGACTCGACCTTGCCGAGCACGTCGGTGACGGACTGCTCCTCGCTGACGGGCTGCAGGTCGACGCCCGAGGCGGACTCGACCTTCGCCGTCGCGGCGCCGCACGGCACCGGGGCGGCGCACGTGACGAGCTGGACGTCGGAGCCGGTCAGGTCGTCGAGGCTCGTGATGCCCTTCGGGTTGCCCGGCGCGACGGCGATCTCGAGGACGTTCGTCGCGAAGTCCTCCGGTGACCCGCTCGCCAGGTCGGTCGCGGACAGCTTCGCCATGTTCGCCTCGTCGGCGGAGGCGAACACGTCGGCGGGGGCGCCGTTCTGGATCTGAGTGACCAGGTCGCTCGACCCCGCGAACGAGAACTCGATCGAGGCGCCGGGGTTCGCGAGCTCGAAGTCCTTGCCGAGCGTGGTGAAGGTCTTCTGGAGCGACGCCGCCGCGAACACCGTGATCGAGCCCGACACGCCTGCGTCCGCGCTCGACGACGATGACGGCGACGACGACCCGGCCGGAGCGTCGGCGGTGGAACACGACGCCAGGCCGAGCGCCGCGACGACGGCGAGGGGCACGAGCAGCGAGCGGGGTCGACGGGTCATCGGGGGTCCTCCTGGTGGGTGGGCGCCTCGACGGTGACCATCGTGGCCTTGACGGACGCCACGGCGACGGACCCGACCTCGAGCCCGAGGTCGCGCACCGCCTCGGCGCTCATGAGCGAGACCACGCGGTGCGGGCCGCACTGCAGTTCGACCTGCGCCATCACGGTGTCGACGACCAGGTCGGTGACGATGCCGACGAAGCGGTTCCGTGCCGAGCTCTTCACGCCGGTGTCCGGGGCGGCCAGCTCGGTGCTCCGCGCCCGGGCGAACTCGGCCACCTGTCGACCGTCGACGACGGCGCGACCGGCGTCGTCGGTGGCCCGGTCGAAGGTGCCCCCGTCGACGAGTCGGCGCACGGTGTCGTCGCTCACCCCGAGGAAGGCAGCAGCATCGCGGATCCGCAGTTGCGTCATGATGCGACGATCCTAGCCGCGGAAGCGGCGCTCTGGACCCGATCGTGTCGGATCAGGACCCGTGCCCGACCGCCACGGGCAACCCTTCGCGGCGCCAGGCCTCGAACCCGCCGTCGAGGACCGCCACGTGCCTCCAGGCCGGTTGTGCGGCAGCCCACGCGTCCGCACGCGGGCCACGGGCGCAGTAGACGACCACGTCCGCCGCCTCGGCGTCGCCAGTGACCGCGTCGTCCGGAACGGCTCCGGCGACGACGCCGTCCGCCCGTTCGGCGTCGGTGCGCACGTCGACGACGACCACCGGGTCCGCCGGGTCGGCCAGGCGCGCGGCGAGCGCCGACGGGGCGATGCGGTCGGTCCGCGCGGGAGCGACCACGACGGGTCGGTGTGATGCCGGTCCGCGCCGGACGGGGCTCTCGCTCCACCGCCAGCGGCGTGCGTCGACGGTCAGGACGCGCCCGAGCAGCGGTTCGCCGGTGCCGGTGACCAGGGCCAGCACCTGTCCGGCCATCACCGCTCCGACGGCGCCGCACAGTGCCGGCACGACGCCGTCCAGGGCGCAGGAGCCCTCGTCGGGCAGGGCCTCGGGGTGCAGGTCGTGGAAGTCGACGCCGTCCGGTCCGGCGTCGCGGAACACGCTGACCTGGCCGTCGTGACCGAGCACCGTGCCCCAGACGAACGGCACGCCGGCGTCGGCGCAGGCGTCCGAGACCGCTCGGGTGACCAGGACGGAGTCCGCCGCGTCGACGACCACGTCGTGCCCGGCGACGAGCTCCGGGGTGAAGGACCCGACCACGGCGACGGCGTCGAGTTCCGGGTCGACGGCGCGGGCCCGGGCGACGGCGACCCCGGCCTTCGACGATCCGACGTCGGCAGCGGTGAAGAGCGTCTGGCGCGCGAGGTTCGAGGCGTCGACGACGTCGGGGTCGACCACCGTGAGCCGTCCGACGCCCGCGAGGTACGCGACGACGGGAGCCCCGAGCCCGCCGGCGCCGACCACCAGGACGCGTGAAGCGGCCAGACGCCGGAGCCCGACGTCGCCGACGTCGGACAGGGCAGCGGTCCGCGAGCCGAGCCGTGTCCGCCACGGGGAGAGCGCTGCGACGGGGGCGACGAGGGGGTCCATCCCGTCATTCTGGCCGGTCGCGCCGAATCCCTGCATGTGAATGCTCAGCGGGTGGACGCGGCGGATGCTCAGTGCCGCTCGGTACGGTCGCGGGCGTGAGTTCTCCCCGCACCGGCACCGTCACGGTCCGACGCACGACGTCGGACACGTCGACGCGCGCACGGCTCCGGGCACTCGCCCTGTCGACCGTGCGGACCCTGGTGCGTGCGCCGGAGATCACCGTCGGTGTGGTCGGTGTGGTCGTCGCTGCCGCCTTCACGTGGGTGCCGTCGGTCTGGTACGACGAAGCCGCCACCCTGACGAGTGCGCAGCGCAGTTGGCCGGCGCTCTGGGCGGAGCTGCAGAACGTCGACGCCGTGCACGGTCTGTACTACGCGCTCATGCACGTCTGGCTCGCGCTGGTCGGCTACTCCCCGTTCACGCTCCGCTTCCCGAGTGCCCTGGCGATCGGGATCGCCGCCGCCCTCGTGGTGGCGCTCGGCCGGCGGCTCGGCGGTGTCCGGCTCGGGGTCGTCTCCGGTCTGGTCTTCCTGCTGCTGCCCCGCGTCGCCTGGGCCGGCACCGAGGGCCGCCCGTACGCGACCGTCACCACCTTCGCCGCGCTGCTCACACTCGTCGGCTTGACCGCGGTCCGTCGCACCCGGGTGCGGCACCACGCGACGCGGTGGTGGGTCGTCTACAGCGTGCTGGCGGCCGTGGCCGTCCTGTTCAACGTGTACCTGTCCCTCGCCGTCGTGGCGCACGGCGTCGTGCTCGCATGGACCGGCGTCGCCGACCGGGCGGCCCGACGGCAGGCCTCGGTGACCGATCGCAGCGGCACGGTGCCCTCGGCGATGGTGGACCGCGCCGTCGTCGTCCGCTGGGCCGTCGCCGCCTCCGCCGCGGCCGTCGTGGTCCTGCCGTTCATCGGACTCGCCGCCGGTCAGGCCAAGCAGGTCGGCTGGATCACCGGCATCGGGTGGGCCACCCTGCGCCAGGTGTTCGCGACCGCGTGGTTCGGGGTCGTCTACCCGTACGCCGCCCTCGGGTGGCTGCTCATGATCGTCGCCGTCGTGCTGGCGGTGCGCGCGGCCCGACGCCCGTCGCCGGCCGCCCGCGACGTGCTCCGCATGCAGGCCGTCCGGGTCGCCGTGCCCCTGACGATCGTGCCCACCGCGCTGCTGGTCGCCGCGACCGCCGCCGGCGAGCACCTGTACTCCCCCAAGTACGCGAGCATCAGCCTGCCGTTCGTGGCGCTCCTGATCGGACTCGCGATCACGGCCATCCGTCCGCGGCGCTGGATCGCGATGGCCGTCGTGGCCATGGTCCTGGTGTCCGTGCCGACGTCGACGATCGTGCGGCTGCCGCACGCCAAGCAGTCCTCGCACTGGGCGAACGCGGCGGCGATCATCGAACGCGAGCGGAACGTGACCACCGACGCCGACGAAGGAGTGATCTACGGCAGCGTGTGGGAGCACCCGACCGCGACGGCGCAGGTCATCGCCGACGCCTACCCCGAGGCCTTCAGCGGCATGCGGGACCTGGCGGTGGCGAGCACGGGTGCGCAGCGCGGTCAGCTGTGGAACGTGAACGGCGACATCGCCACGACCGTGCCGGCACGCCTGGCCGACATCGACACCGTCTGGTTCGTCGGCGCCAAGTCGCGGAACATCCGCCCAGAGGTCTCCGAGACGCTCAAGGACCAGGGCTTCCACGTGGTGCGGTACTGGCACACGGACACGGTCATCCTGTGGAAGTACAGCCGCTGAGCTGACGGCCGATCAGCGTTCGTCGGACGGTCAGCGTCTGTCGTACGGTCAGTGCACGAGGCGGGCGCCGTGCACCGGTCCGGTGGCACGGAGCGCGACCAGGCCGGCAGCGCTGAGCTCGACCTGCAGTTCGAGCGCGGCGTCACGGTCACCGACCAGGAACGCCACCGTCGGGCCACTGCCCGACACCAGACCCGCGAGCGCTCCGGCCTTCTCGCCGAGTTCGAGGGTCGACGCGAGTCCGGGCTGCAGCCGCATGGCCGGGGCCTGCAGGTCGTTGTGGACGCAGTCGGCGAGCAGGTCGGGGTCGCCGGCACGCAGCGCCTGCAGCACGTTCGACTCCACCACCGGGTGGGACGGCGCCGGTGCGATGTCGGCGCGGTAGCGCTCCCGGTGCTCGTCGAGCGCACGGTACACCGCCGGGGTCGACAGGCCGTCGTCACTCAGCGCGAGGACCCAGTGGAACTCGCCCTTCGCCAGTGCGGGGCTGAGTTCGTCGCCGCGGCCGGTGCCCACGGCCGTGCCACCAGCGAAGGCGAACGGCACGTCCGCGCCGAGCTGCGCGGCGAGACGGAGCAGTTCCTCACGCCCGAGGGCGGTGCCCCAGAGCGTGTCCACGGCGAGCAGCGTGGCCGCGGCGTCCGCCGAGCCACCACCCATGCCGCCGGCCACCGGCACCTGCTTGTCGATCGTCAACCGGACTCCGCCCCGGTGCCCAGCGGCGTCGGCCACCAGCCGGGCCGCACGGATCGCCAGGTTCGACTCGTCGACCGGCACGTTCGACGTGTCGATCGGGCCGGTGAAGGTCACCGAGAAGTCGTCGGCGTGCTCGGCCGTGACGTCCTCGTACAGCGACACGGCCTGGTACGCGGTCGCCACGTCGTGGTAGCCGTCGTCCTGCAGCGCACCGACGGACAGGAACACGTTGATCTTGCCGGGGGCGCGCGTCCGCACGCGGGTCGGGGCGGCCAACGTGGTCATGCCCCCAACCTATCCCGCTGCGGCTGCCGCGAAGCCCCGCGCCAGGTCGGCGAGGACGTCGTCGATGTGCTCGAGGCCGATCGACAGCCGGATGAGCCCGTCGCCGACACCGGCCGCAGCCCGCTCCGACGACGTCATCTGCACGTGGGTCGTCGACGCCGGGTGCACGACGAGCGACCGGACGTCACCGATGTTCGACACGTGGTCGAACAGCTCGAGGGCGGCCACGAACCGCCGTCCGGCCTCGACCCCGCCGTCCAGGTCGAACGCCAGGACCGCCGACGGCCCCTTCGGCACGTACCGCTGCTGCAGGTGGTGCCACGGCGACGACGGCAGTCCCGCGTAGTGCACGCCGAGCACCTGGTCGTGCGCGTCCAGCCACGACGCGACGGCGGCGGCGTTCGACACGTGCCGCTCCATCCGCAGGGAGAGCGTCTGGATGCCTTGCAGCACCAGGAAGGCGTTGAAGGGGGCGATCGCCGGACCGAGGTCGGCGGAGAGCTTCGACCGGGTGCGCTGGATGAACGCGCGCCGCCCGAACTTCGACGCGAAGTCCGTGTTCGCGAACCCGGACTGTTCGGTGGTCGCGAGCTGCGGGAACTTTTCGGCGTGGGCCGCCCAGTCGAAGTTGCCGCTGTCCACGATGAGCCCGGCGATGGCGCTGCCGTGCCCGGCCAGGTACTTCGTCGCCGAGTGCACGACGATGTCCGCGCCGTGCTCGATCGGCCGGACCAGGTACGGCGTCGCGATCGTGTTGTCGACGATGAGCGGGACGCCGGCGTCGTGCGCGACCCCGGCCACCCCGGCGAAGTCCAGGACGTCACCGCGCGGGTTCGGGATCGACTCCCCGAAGAACGTCTTCGTCTCCGGACGCACCGCGGCAGCCCACTCGTCCAGGTCCGTGGGGTCCTGCACGAAGGTGAACGCGATGCCGAGGTCGTGCAGCGTCGACGCGAACAGCGTGTACGTCGCGCCGTACAGCGAGGCACTCGACACGACGTGGTCACCGGCCCGCGCGACGCCGAGGACGGCCAACGACGTGGCCGCCTGGCCGGACGCAAGCGCAAGGGCGCCGACACCGCCCTCGAGGTCCGCGATCCGACGCTCGAGCGCCGCCGCCGACGGGTTGTTCACGCGCGAGTACGTGTGCCCCGGGGCGTTGAGCATGAAGCGGTCCGCCGCGTCCTCACCGGACGGGTAGACGAAGGCCGCGGTCTGGGCGATCGGCGGGACGTTGCCGCCAAACCCGGGGTCGGCCTTGAAGCCCGCGCGGATCTGCCGGGTCTCGAACGCCCACTCCTCCTCGGTCGTGCCCATCAGACGACCGCCTCGGACGCCGCGACCACCGACGGGCGGACGAGCGGGATGACCTGTTCGCCGAAGCGGTCCATCTCCTCGAGCTGCGGCGAGAACTGCAGCAGCAGCGTGTCCACCCCGGCGTCCTCGAACTCCTTGATCCGGGCAGCGACCTGCGCCGGCGTGCCGACGAACCCGGGGCGCAGGCCGCGGTTCGACACCGAGTAGTCCTCGAGCGAGGGGATGTGCTCGAGCTGCGACTTCGAGATGAAGTCCTGGTACGACTCGTACGCGTTGCCGTGCTGCACGTCGGTGATCCGCGCGAGCTCGGCCTGCGCCTCTTCCTCGGTCTCGCGGACGATGACGTACGCGGCCATGCCGAACGCCTCGAACGGCGGCAGTCCGGCGTCGACCCGGCGCTGCTTCATCTCGGCGATCTTCGTGCGGAGTTCCTCGACCGTGCCGCCGTGGGTCACGTAGGCGTCGGCGTACCCGGTGATCGCGGCCTTGCCCGCCTCGCTCTCGCCGCCGGCGTAGATGCGCGGGGTCACGCGGGGCTTCGGCTCGAGGTGCGCGTTCTCGATGTCGTAGTACTCGCCCGAGAACGAGTACGGCGTCTCCCGCCACATCCCCTTCATGACCTCGACGAACTCCGCCGTCCGCTTGTAGCGGTCGTCGTGCTCCGAGAAGATGCCGCCGTACTGCTTGGCCTCCTCCGCCCACCACGCGCTCACCACGTTGAACGTGAATCGGCCGCACGAGATGTCGTCGATCGTCGCCGCCTGCTTCGCCGTCACCGCGGGCAGGTGGTAGCCGGGGCGCATGGCCGCCATGATCTCGAGGCGCTCGGTCGTCGCCGCGATGGCCGCGGCGAGTGACCAGGCCTCGAGCGACGGCGCCGCCGTGCCCTTGATGTCGTTGAGGTTGAGCTCCGGCACGAGCGTCAGGTCGAAGCCGATCCGCTCGGCGCGCTGCGCCAGCCGCTTCACGTAGTCGAAGGTGACCGGCATGTTCTCGTTGTCGACGTTGCGCAGCCAGCCGCCGAAGAGCGGGGTCCAGTATCCGAATCGCACGGGGTGAGTTCCTTGGGGAGGTGGGGAGTGCCCGGGAAGGGGCGCGGAACGGACGGGAGGCCCGTGGCGGGCCCGCCACGGGCCTCCTGTCCGGTGGTTCTTGCGTGCTCAGGCCGTGAGTTGCGCCGCGTACTGCGTCTCCAGCAGGCCACCGAGGTAGCGCGCGATGGAACGCGGGCCGGAGGCCGGCGCGGACTCCTCGACGGCGGGGTTGTAGTTCGTGTTCGTGTTGATGTCGTAGACGACCGTGCGGCCGTCCGTGGTCTCCATGAACTCGACGCCCGCGATCGTGATGCGCTGGTCGGCGAGGAACGTGCGGAGCTGCTGGACGAGCGGGTGCTCGGCGGTGACCTCGGTCCGGACGCTGAACGCGCTCGGCTGTTCGGCTCCCGGCACGTCGCAGACCGCTCCCGCGATGACCTGGGGGACCTCGCACGCGTCGGCCGGGCACAGCTCGAAGCTGCCGGCGCTCGTGTCGACGCGGACGGCGTACACGAACTCGCCGCCGACGAACTCGACGCGGGTGATGAAGGGCTCACGGGCCGTCAGGAACTCCTGCAGCAGCGTGATGCCGTCGACCGGCGCCTCGAACTCCGGCGAGTCGACGTAGGCGTCGAACTCGGCGAGTGAGTCGAACCGGCGGACGCCCAGGCCCTTGCCGCCCTGGTTGTGCTTCGTGATGAACGGGACGTCCTGGCCGTTCGTGAAGGTACGCGCGGCCTGCTTGAGCGTCGTCGTGCCGAACACGGCGGTGGTGCGGGGCACGTCGAACCCGGCGTTCTGCAGCAGCCCGTGCTGGGCGACCTTGGAGACCTCGAGCTCGAGCACGTGGCTGCCGCCGACGACCTGGCGACCCGCTCGTTCGAGCCAGCCGAGGACCGCGCGGGTGTACTCCTTGCTGTGCTCGTGGCCGCGGGTGTGGCTCGACGCCGACATGCGCGACCAGTACACACCGGGCTCCGGCTCGGCACCGAGGTCGATCTGTCCCTCGGTCAGCAGGATCTCCTGCACCGGGACGCCCTCAGCCTCGAAGGCTGCGGCGAGCGGCGGGAACCACTCGGGGTTCTCGTGGATGACGTACACGCGGGGAGTGCTCACCCGCCCACCCTAGGCACGGTATACCGCACGCGGCCAAGTGTGTGACGCGCGGTTGCTTCGTGCGGTGCGTCCGGGTGCGTCTTCGCGTGGTGCGAGGTTGGTCACTCGGTGCCGGCCTGTAGGGCGGCACCGAGTGGTCAACCTCGCACGAGCCGGACGGACGCGCACCGTGCGGGGCGTCAGCCCGCGAAGGCCTGCTGACCGACGACGCCGAGGAGCTCGAGCTTCTGCGCGTCCTCGGACCCTGGGGGCGCGGTGAACAGCAACAGCGCCTGGGCTTGGTCGTCGGTGTGCAGGACCTGGCAGTCGACGGTGATCCGGCCGAGCTGCGGCTGCACGATCGTCTTGTTGTCGGACCAGCGACTCGTCACCTCGTGCAGTGCCCAGAGCTCGCGGAACTCGGGGCTGCGGGTCTCGAGCTCGGCGATCAGCTCGGTGGCCCGACGGTCCCCCGGTCCGGCCAGCCCCACCGCCGCCCGCAGCGACGCCACCACGACCCGGGCCAGTCGCTCGTGTTGCTCCGGCGCGTACTTCGCGAGCTCATCGCCGGTCACGAACCACCGCCACGCCTGGTAGCGCTCGTTGCCGGGCAGGCTGACGGACGACCCGAGCAGCGCCGCCGCGAGCCGGTTCTCGACCAGCGTCTCGCCCAGGTGGCTGACCACGATCGCGGGGGTGTCCTCGAGCCGGTCGAGCACCCGCAGGATCGCGGGGTCGACGTGGTCGGCGCGGTGCAACCGGGTCGGCGCGTTCTGTCCGGCCAGGTGGAACAGGTGGTCGCGTTCGTCGAGGCTGCAGCGGAGCGCCCGGGCGATCGCGGCGATCATCTGCTCCGACGGCTGCGGTCCGCGCTGCTGCTCCAGCCGTGTGTAGTAGTCGACCGACATGCCCGCGAGCGCAGCGACTTCTTCGCGCCGGAGCCCAGGCGTCCGGCGTCGTGGTCCCTGACCGAGACCGACGTCCTCGGGGCGCAGCAGTTCGCGGCGACGGCGGAGGAAGTCGGCGAGTGCAGCTCGGTCCATGGTCCCGATTGTCGTCCGGTTCGCGCCGCCGTGCCAGGGATCGCCGATCCCCCGATGACCGAGGTCTGGATGGGTTGCCGACGACAGCGCATGGTGGTGGACATGGACATCACGAACTCCACCGTCTTCATCCCCGGCGCGACCTCGGGCATCGGCCTCGCCCTGGCCCAGCGCCTGCAGGCCGCCGGCAGCACCGTCGTCATCGGCGGGCGTCGCCAGTCGCTCCTCGACTCGCTCGCCGCCGAGCACGGCTTCGGCACCGTGCAGATCGACGTGAGCGACGCCGCATCGATCGAGAAGGCCGCCGCCTCCGTCCTCGAGGCGTACCCGTCGCTCGACGCCCTCGTCACCATGTCGGGGATCATGCGCAACGAGGACCTGCGCTCCCCCGACCACATCCACGACGCGCTCGAGATCATCCAGACCAACCTGGTCGGCACGATCCGCCTCATCGACGCGTTCCTGCCGCATCTGCTGGCGCAGCCCGCCTCGACCATCGTCACGGTCTCGTCCGGCCTCGCGTTCGTCCCGCTCACCGCGACGCCGACGTACAACGCCACCAAGGCCGGCATCCACTCGTACACGCAGTCGCTCCGTCAGCAGCTGCTCGGCACCCCGGTGTCGGTTCTCGAACTCGCTCCGCCGGCGGTGTCGACCGATCTGATGGGCGGAGCGGACTTCGGTGGCATGCCGCTCGACGCCTTCGCCGACGAGGTCATCGGGCTGCTGTCCGCCGGCGATTCGCCCGAGATCCTGGTGCAGAACGTGCTGCCGCTCCGGTTCGCCGAGCGCGACGGCACGCACCAGCAGATCTTCGAGGCGATGGCGTCGCGCGCGCACTGACGCGCGGCACGTCAGTCGGCTGCGCCCTCGGCCTGCTCGTTGCGAGCGATCCGCCGGTCGAGGGCGCGGTTCAGCATGGGGAGTCCCGTCGCGATCACCGCTCCACCGAGCGCCCAGCCGACCGGCACCTGTTGCCAGCGGGTGCCCGCGTAGATCGCGGTGAACACCATCACCGTCAGTGCTGTGCTGAGCAGACGATGCGCTCGGTCACGGTGCATGCGCGGAACGGACCCGACCGCTGTCGTGCCGGGCTCGTCGGTGTCCGGACCGTCGTCCAAGTACGCGAACGCGACCCCCCACAAAACGATGCTCAGACCGAGCACCACCGCGGCCCACGCCCCGTCGCTGGACGGATCGCGGACGATGACCGACACTGCGAAGCAGTCGATGGCGAGCCCGCCGAGCACGGCGATGATCGTGATCCAGCCGGGGAGGGTGATGCGAGGCACCCGCCGATCGTAGGGGCGGGACGACCGTGCGCGCGCTCCCCCGTTCGCGGCGTCAGAGGCCTGCGAGCAGTTGCTGCAGTTCGGCCTTGGCGTCGGGCATCCGCTCGGGGCCGGTGAGCCGTTCCCGCTGCACCGAGATGCGGACGGTGTCGGGCTTGGGACCGTCCTCGGTGTTCAGCAGCACGGATTCGCGGTCGGGGAAGGTCCACCGGGCCGACGGACGCTGGCCGCCGCGGCGCCCGGACGTCGGCGTGGACCCGAGTGCGGCCGCGAACACCGGCACGATCCGATCGAGCACCGCCTCGCGCTCACCGGGGACCTGCCGTGAGGCCGAAACCGCGAAGGTGCCGTCCGAGCGCTGCCCGGGGACGCGGAGCCCACGAGCCTGTTCGTACCCGATGGTGATGCCCTGCGCCCACCATGGCTCGACGCCCTGATCCACGATCCACGACGCGATCGCAGCGTGCCCGATGGTGGCTCCGTCCGCCGTGTCGATCAGCGCGTGCCACTCGTCCGGTGACTTGCCCGTCGCCGCGAGGACACGGTCCGGCGCCATCCCCTGCGCGTGCGAGCGAACCGTTCCGTCGGTCATGCCGTCATCGTAGGCCGGAGGACACCGCCATCGCGGATCAGGGCTGGGAACCCGCCCGCAGGCGACGCGCCAGCTGAGCACCCTCGGCGTCGATGATCAGCGGGAGGCGCTCCTTGTCGACGACGCCGAACTCGGGATCGACCGTCACGAAGCCGTCGACTTCCCGATGCCGAGCTGTTGCGACGTGCAATGCACCCGAGACGGTCAGGCCGAACTCTTCCATGAGGGCTGGGACCTCATCGCTGACGGCATCGACCCCGACCCAGTGCAGTTGCGTCGACCGCAACAATTCTCGCCATGCGGTGACATGGCGACGAGCGGCTTCCGTGGCCATGCCGTGAGCAGCTCGCAGAACCTCGAACTCCGTGTAGGCGCTGTACATCATCTCTGTACCGGCGAGGTCGAGGTGGTCGAGGAACGCGACCGCCTCCACCTTGTGACGATCGGTCCGGCGCAGCGCGCTCCGGATGAAGCTCGACTCGACGAGGACGGCGTCCGGGCGGGCGGCGCAGTCGTTGAACTCGAGGACCCGGTGCTCGTCGAAATGCTCGGGCTTGAGTCGCTCGAACACGGTCAGGGATGCGTGTGGAATGAGACGGTCGGCTCGACCCAGAAGTCCGGATCGATCGACTCGATCGCGCGCCGTCGGCGCTCGCGGCGTTCTTCGAACGTGCCTTCAGGTCGCGGCGTCCGAGCGAACAGCGCTTGCCGTTCGGCTTCGGTGAAGATCCTCGGCCCCCGCTGCCGACCGGGGTCCGCGCTGAGCAGGGCACGACGACGTCCCGCTGTGAGCTGTTCCTCGGTCAGACCGCGGCGGTTCGGTCGGCGTGGTTCGGTCGGCTGCATGGTGTCTCCTTGGTCGATGTGATCAACCGTAGGAGCACCGAACGGACGGTACCAAACATTCCGTATTTCGCCGATCCGAGGCGGGAGACGAGCTACTCCGCAGCAGCCAGGACCGTCCGACCGAGCCGCACGAAGTCGTCGACCCCGATCGCCTCGCCCCGCGCCGTCGGGTCGATGCCCGCCGCCGTCAGGACCTCGGAGGCGTGGGCACTGCCGCCGAGCACACCGGACAGGCTCTGCCGCAGCATCTTCCGACGCTGCTGGAACGCCGCATCGACCAGGGTGAAGACCCGCGACCGCAGCCGCTCGTCCCCCGGGGGCTCGTGCCGGTCGAACGCCACGAGCACACTGTCGACGTTCGGGACGGGCCAGAACACCTGTCGGCTGACGAGCCCGGCCGTGCTCCACGAGCCGTACCAGGCGGCCTTGACGCTCGGCGACCCGTAGACCTTGCTGCCCGGGCCCGCCGCGAGACGGTACCCGACCTCGGCCTGCACCATCACGAGCGACCGCTCGATCGACGGGAAGGTGGCGAGCAGGTGCAGCAGCACGGGCACCGAGATGTTGTACGGCAGGTTCGCGACGAGGTGCGTCGGTTCGGTGTCGAGGTCCGATGCGGCGACGGTCATCGCGTCCTGCTGCACGACCGTCAACGTCGCCGCCGGCTGCAGCGCGCTGACCGTCGACGGCAGCTTCGCCGCGAGCCGCTTGTCGATCTCGACGGCGGTGACGGGCGCGCCGGTCTCGGTGAGCCCGAGGGTCAGGGAACCGAGGCCGGGTCCGATCTCGAGCACCCGGGACGACGGCGTCACGCCGGCGACCGACACGATGCGCCGGACGGTGTTGGCGTCGTGCACGAAGTTCTGCCCGAGCTTCTTCGTCGGGGTCACGTCGAGTTCGGCGGCGAGCTCCCGGATCTCGGCCGGGCCGAGCAGCGCGCCCACTACTCGTCCACCGTCACGGGCTCGGCGTCCCACGCACCGTAGACGAGCTCGGTGTTCGACGCGATCTGCGCGGCGAGCATCGAGGCATCGGTGCCGAGGGTCTCCGCCATCGACCGCAGGGTGATCGGGATCAGGTACGGGGCGTTCGGCCGGCCGCGGTACGGCGTCGGGGTCAGGAACGGCGCGTCCGTCTCGACCATGATCAGGTGCCGCGGCGCGACGACGAGGGCTTCGCGGAGCGGTGCCGCGTTCTTGAACGTCACGGTGCCGGCGAACGACATGTACCAACCGCGCTCGGCACAGAGCCGAGCCAGGTCGGGTCCGCCGGAGAAGCAGTGGAACACCGTGCGCTCCGGAGCCCCGACGCGGTCGAGCACCTCGACCACGGCGTCGTGCGCGTCGCGGTCGTGGATGGTCAGCGCGAGGCCGTGCTCCTTCGCGATGCGGATGTGCTCCTCGAACGATCGGATCTGGGCGTCGCGGCCGTCCTCACCGGTGCGGAAGAAGTCGAGTCCGGTCTCGCCGATCGCCCGGACGCGGGGCAGCGCTGCGAGGGCCTCGATCCCGGCGAGGTGCTCGTCGAGCCGTCCCTGCTCCTGCAGCGCCGGCGCCTCGTTCGGGTGCAGTGCGACCGCTGCGAGCACGCGGGGTTCACGGGCGGCGATCGATGCGGACCACTGCGAAGTGGCGAGGTCGGTGCCGACCTGCACGACACCGCGGACGCCGACGCTCGAGGCACGGCCGAGGTGCTCGCGGTAGTCGAGCGCCCCGTCGCCACCGTCGGCGATCTCCATGTGGGTGTGGTTGTCGTAGACCGGGACCACGAGCGCCTCGGGCAACGGCGGGTAGGTCAGATCACGCTTGGAGCCGTCACCGTCGCCGCGGGAGCGGAGGTGCGCGTCGGTCACGCGGCGCCCTGCTCCGCCTGCTCGATGCGCGGGAAGAGCCCGCTCTCGAGCGCCACGACGTGCGAAGCACCCTGCCACTCGAAGGCACGGTCGACTCGCTGCTCGGCGATCGAGCCGCCGGCACCGATCGACGCCCACAGCTTCTCGGTGGCCTTCGGCATCACCGGGGAGAGCAGCACCGCGACGGTGCCGAGCCCACGGAGTGCCGTGGTCAGGACGGTACCGAGACGCTCGCGGTTCGCGTCGTCCTTCGCCAGGGCCCAGGGCTGCTGCTCGGTGATGTACCCGTTCAGGGCGTCGACGAGCTCCCAGACGGCAGCGATCGCCTCGTGCGGGGCGAACGCGGCGATGGCGGCGTCGGCACGCTCGGTGACCGAGACCGCCAGGGCATCGATCGCCTGGTCCGACTCGGTCAGCGAGCCGCGTGCCGGCACTGCGCCGTCGAAGTACTTCTGCAGCATCGCGACCAGGCGGGAGGCCAGGTTGCCGAAGCCGTTCGCGAGCTCGGCCTGGTACCGCGCCGAGATGTCTTCCCAGCTGAAGTTGCCGTCCTGCCCGAAGGTGATGGCGCGGAGGAAGTAGTAGCGGAAGGCGTCGGACCCGAAGGTGTCGGTGATCTCCGACGGCGCGATGCCGGTCAGCTTCGACTTGGACATCTTCTCGCCGCCGACGAGCAGCCAGCCGTGACCGAAGACGCGCTCCGGCACGGGCAGGCCGGCAGCCATGAGCATCGCCGGCCAGATGACCGCGTGGAAGCGGGCGATGTCCTTGCCGACGATGTGCACGCTCGGCCACAGGCGCTTGAAGGCCTCGTCGTCCTCGGTGCCGTAGCCCAGCGCCGTGACGTAGTTGAGCAGGGCGTCGAACCACACGTACAGGACGTGGTCGCTGTCCCACGGGATCTTGATGCCCCAGTCGAAGCTGGACCGCGAGATCGACAGGTCGCGGAGGCCCTGCTTCACGAACGAGATGATCTCGTTGCGGACGCTCTCCGGCTGGATGAACAGCGGGTTCGACTCGTACAGGTCGAGCAGGCGCTGCTCGAAGTCCGACATGCGGAAGAAGTAGTTGCGCTCGGACAGCACCTCGACCGGGATCGAGTGGATGGCACAGACCTGCTGCCCCTCGTACGCACCGGTGCCGGGGACCAGGTCGCTCGGCTGCTTGTACTCCTCGCAGCCCACGCAGTAGAAGCCCTCGAACTCACCGGCGTAGATGAAGCCGTCGTCGTAGAGCTTCTGCAGGAACGCCGTCACACCGCGCTCGTGGCGCTCGTCGGTGGTGCGGATGAAGTCGTCGTTGGCCACGTCGACGGTGTCGAGCAGCGGCTTCCACGCCTCGGTCACGAGTCGGTCGGCCCATTCCTGGGGCGTGACCTCGTTCGCCGAGGCGGTGCGCAGGATCTTCTGGCCGTGCTCGTCGGTGCCGGTGAGCAGCCAGGTGTCGTCACCCCGCTGCCGGTGCCAGCGCGCGAGGACGTCCGCGGCGACCTCGGTGTAGGCGTGCCCGATGTGGGGCACGTCGTTCACGTAGAAGATCGGCGTGGTGATGCTGAACGAGGACCCGTCGGACATGCGGACCATCCTACGGGCGCGCGGAACCCGGATGACGCGCGCGGCGGTGGACTGTGGAAAACCGGATCCGGGAGGCCCGTGGCGGGCCCGCCCCGCGCCTCCAGACCGGCCGACGCGAACGTGACGAGCCCCGCTCAGCGCGCCGCGAGCGCCCCTTCGTACAGGTCCCGCTTCGACAGCCCGGTCGCGTCCGCGACCGCCGCTGCGGCCTCCTTCATGCGCATGCCGGCGGCCACCCGCTCGAGCACGAGGCGGACCCCGTCGTCGAGCGTTGCCTCCTCGGTGGCCTCGGCGGCACCGGCGACGACGATGCAGATCTCGCCCCGGACCCCCTCTGATGCCCACGTGACGAGCTCGTCGAGCGGCCCACGACGGACCTCTTCGTACAGCTTCGTGAGCTCACGGCAGACCGCGGCACGACGGTCGCCCCCGAACCCGACGGCCATGTCGGCGAGCGTCTCGGCCAACCGGTGCGGCGACTCGAAGAAGACCATCGTGCGCTGCTCCCCCGCGAGCGCCTGGAACGCACGGCGACGCTCGCCGCCCTTGCGCGTCGGGAACCCCTCGAACGTGAAGCGGTCCGTCGGCAGTCCGGAGACGGCGAGCGCCATGAGCACCGCCGACGGGCCGGGCAGTGCCGTGACCGTGACGCCCGCCGCGGCCGCGGCCTCGACGAGCGGGAAGCCGGGGTCGCTGATCGCGGGCATGCCGGCGTCGGTGAGGACCACGACGTCCTCGTCGCGGGCGAGCTCGACGACCTCGGACGCCTTCGCCCGCTCGTTGTGCTCGTGCAGGGCGATGAGCCGCGGACGGTTCTCGATGCCGAGGGCGCGCATGAGGTGGATGGCGGTCCTGGTGTCCTCCGCCGCGACCACCGTGGCGTTGGAGAGGGTCTCGACGAGACGGCGCGAGGCGTCCCCGAGGTTGCCGATGGGGGTTGCTGCGAGGACGATCACGCCACCCATTGTCGTCGCAGCACGGTCGCAGCGCGGACATGCGGTCGATCCGTAGGATGCTCAGCGATGACCAGCGAGCTGACCGACGACCGCACGGCCGTGCCCGACGGGCCGGTCGGCTCGCGCCTCGACGACTGGTGGGGGCGGGTGCTCTCCACCGCCCAGCGCGTCGCGGTGTGGCGCTGGGCCGGACCGATCGCGGTGACGCTGCTCGCCGCCGTGCTGCGCCTGGCGAACCTGGGGAACCCGCACTCGCTGGTCTTCGACGAGACCTACTACGTCAAGGACGGCTGGTCGATCGTCCACCTCGGCTACGAGGGCACCTGGCCGGCGAACCCGAGCAGCGACTCCGCCCCGACGACCGACGACCGGTTCTCGAGTGGTGAGACGGACATCTTCACCAGCGCCGCGGAGTTCATCGCGCACCCGCCGCTCGGCAAGTACCTGATCGGGCTCGGCATGCTCCTGTTCGGGGCGGACAACTCGTTCGGCTGGCGGTTCGCCGTCGCCGTGCTCGGCATCGCGACGGTGTTCCTCACCGCGGTGATCGCCCGGTCGCTGTTCCGCTCCACCCTGGTCGGCACGCTCGCCGGCGGCCTGCTCGCGATCGACGGCCAGGCCATCGTGATGTCCCGCGTGACGCTGCTCGACGGCATCCTGACGTTCTTCGTCGTGCTCGGGTTCGGGGCGCTCCTGCTCGACCGGCGCCGGAGTCAGCGGCGGCTCGACGACTGGGTCGCCGAGCGCGTCGCCGCCGGCCGGGACACCCTGTGGGGGCCCGTGCTCTGGTGGCGTCCGTGGCTGTTCGCGATGGGGCTGACGATGGGGTTGGCCACCGCGACGAAGTGGTCGGGGATGTACTTCCTGGCGTTCTTCGCCGTGTACTCCGTGCTGAGCGACATGATGATGCGCCGCCGTGCGGGGGTCGAGTTCTGGTCGTCGAGTGCGCTGCTGCAGCAGGCCCCGGTGTCGTTCCTGCTCACCGTGCCGATCGCCGCCGTCACCTACGTCGCGTCGTGGACCGGCTGGTTCGTGTCGAAGGACGGCTGGGACCGGAACTGGCTGGCCTCCGGTGGCGAGCGGTGGACCGGATTGCTCCGCTGGGTGCCGGACAGCCTGCAGAACTGGTGGCACTACCAGTCGGAGATCTACAACTTCAACATCGGGCTGCACACGCCGCACTCGTACCAGGCGAACCCGCTGCTCTGGCTCGTGATGCAGCGGCCCACGTCGATGTTCTACGTCGGTACCGATGCCGGCCAGGACGGCTGCTCGGCGAGCCGCTGCGGCGAGGCGATCACCGGCGTCGCGAACCCGTTCATCTGGTACGCGGCGGTCATCGCGACCGTGGCGCTGCTCGTGCTCTGGATCCTGCGCCGACAGTGGCAGTACGGCTTCGTCCTGCTCGGCGTCGCCGCGGGCTACCTGCCGTGGCTGATGTACGTCAACCGGACGGTCTTCCAGTTCTACACGATCGCCTTCGAGCCCTTCATGGTGATGGCGCTGGCGGCGGCGATCGGGTTGGTGCTCGGGTCACGGACCGATCCACGGCCCCGACGGACCCGGGCGATCGTGTGGGTCGGCGTGTACCTGGTCGTGGTGGTGCTCGCGTCGGCGTACTGGTACCCGATGTGGACCGCGATCCAGGTGCCGTGGGACTTCATCCGGTCGCACTACTGGCTGCCGAGCTGGCTGTAGCGCGCGTCGGGTCGGCCCGGCGCACTGGTCGCGACCAGACCGCCGGACGGGAGGCACGGGTCGACTCCGCCACGGGCCTCCAGTCCGCAGTCGGTTGGCACCGGAGCCGCGCGCGGTCCGCGGGGACGCGTCAGGACTGCGCGTGCAGCGCGCGCTCGATGGACTCGCGGTCGAGCGGGTCGCCGACCATGCTCGGCGCGGTCCGGGTCTGCGGCAGGACGCCCTCGATGAGGAGTTCGGCGTACCGGCGCCAGGCGTTCGGGTCGTGCTCGCGGGTGGCGTCCGCGACGGCGCCCACCATGGCGGTGAGCATCGGCAGGTCGCGGTAGTCGAAGCCGGCGCGGACCACCCCGGCGGTCTCGGCCCGACCGATGATCGCGGAGACCTGGCGTTCCAGCCGGTCACGCTCCTGCACGATCGACGGACGCGCCTTGCCGGCACGCACGATGGCGTCGGCGAGCGCACGGTCGCGGGCACGGAACTCGAACACGCCGGTCAGGTAGACCCGCAGAGCCTCGCGCGGGTCGACGACGTCGGCGGCGCGGGCTGCTGCGTCGTTCATCGCCTCGAACTTGGTGGCGAGCAGCGCCTCGATCAGGGAGTCCTTGTCGGCGAAGCGCCGGTACACGGTGCCGACACCGACCCCCGCTTCGTGCGCGATGTCGTTCAGGGTGACCGACAGCCCGCGCTCCGCGAAGCACTTGCGAGCGGTCTGCAGGATCAGCTCGCGGTTGCGTGCCGCATCGGCGCGCAGCGGGCGCTCGAGGTCGGGCGCGGACTCGGTGGTGCTCACGATGCCGAACCTAGTTGAACTTTCTGGGAATAAGTGGATGCGAACCTTCCGTTTCGGTCTACACTGTCGACAAACGGATGCCGTGCATCCGTTTGACACCTCTCCTCTTCGAAACGCCCGACGGTGCGCGCTTCGTGCTCCCCCTCCAACCTTCTCGAAGGAGGCTGCCGTGACGGCAGAACACACCGTGCCGACCCCCACCGGGGCAGCACCCACGACTTCTGGCACCACCCCCGCCAAGAGCAACCACCGCTGGATCGCCCTGGCGGTCATCGCCCTCGCCCAGCTGATGGTCGTGCTCGACGCAACGATCGTGAACATCGCGCTCCCGTCGGCCCAGGCCGACCTGGGGTTCGGCACCGACCAGCGCCAGTGGATCGTCACCGCGTACTCGCTGGCGTTCGGCTCGCTCCTGCTGCTCGGCGGGCGCCTCGGCGACCTGTTCGGCCGCAAGAACACCTTCATCATCGGCCTGGTCGGCTTCGCGGTCGCGTCCGTGCTCGGCGGCCTCGCCGACTCGTTCGGCCTGCTCGTCGCGGCCCGTGCCCTGCAGGGTGTCTTCGGCGCCCTGCTCGCACCGTCCGCGCTCGGCATGCTGACCACCACGTTCCGCGACCCGAAGGAGCGCGGTCGTGCGTTCGGCATCTTCGGCTCGATCGCCGGTTCCGGTGCGGCCATCGGCCTGCTCCTGGGCGGCGTGCTCACCGAGTACGCGTCGTGGCGCTGGTGCCTCTACGTCAACGTCGTCTTCGCCGTGCTCGGCGTGATCGGCGCGCTCGTGTTCATGGAGAAGCCGCCGAAGGTCGACCGGCCGCGCATCGACGTCGCCGGCGTCATCACCATCACCGCCGGTCTGGTCGGCGTCGTCTACGGGTTCTCGAACGCCGAGACCAACGGCTGGGACTCCCCCGTCACCATCGCGATGCTCGCCGGCGGCGTCGTCCTGATCGCCGCGTTCGTGTTCATCGAGACACGTGTGGCGCACCCGCTGCTGCCCCTGCGGGTCGTGCTCGACCGTGACCGCGGCGGGTCGTTCATCGCGATCGGCCTGGTGGCGATCGGCATGTTCGGCATCTTCCTGTTCCTGACCTACTACCTCGAGCAGACCCTCGGGTTCAGCTCGCTGCAGACCGGTCTGGCCTTCCTGCCGATGCCGCTGTCGATCATGATCTCGGCGACGCAGATCGGTGGGCGACTGCTGCCCCGCATCGGCCCGAAGATCCTGATCTTCGCCGGTGGCCTCGTCGCCGCGATCGGCCTGCTCCTGCTGCTGCGCACCGACCTGGACAGCTCCTACGCGGGCACCGTCCTGCCGGCGCTGATCGTCATCGGGCTCGGCATGGGCACGATCTTCTCGTCCGCGATGAACACCGCGACCACCGGGGTGGCCCGAGCCGACGCCGGTGTGGCCTCGGCGACGGTGAACACCATGCAGCAGATCGGTGGCTCGATCGGCACGGCGCTGCTGTCGACGATCTTCGCCGACGTCGTGAAGAACAGCCTGACCGGGCTGTCGGCGGCGCCCACGAAGCTGCAGCAGGCGCAGGCCACGCTCGACGGCTACCACGTGGCGTTCGGCATCTCGGCCGGTGTGCTCGTACTCGTCGCCCTGGCGGGTGGCCTGCTCATCAACCGGCAGTCGGTGCGGCTCGACCGGCTCGCCCACGCCGCGTCCACGACGACCGGGAGCATCCCCGCCGCCGCACACTGACGCGTCAGCGGGGCTGCCGACTCGGAACGACGATCGCGATGTCGTACGACGACCACCGTGTCGTTCCGAGTCGACGCACCAGCCACCACACGCGCCCCGGTTGCGCAGTGTGTCGGTTTCCCTGTCACCCGTCAGTGGTCCGCATTATCGTGTGCGGCATGGCCCCCGTCCTGACCTCGCCGCTCGTGTCGACGCAGTGGCTCGCCGACCACCTCGGTGGTGACGAGCTCGTCGTCCTCGACGCCTCCGTGCACACGGTGGGGACCGGCCTCGAGACGATGTGGCACTCCGCAGTCGACTCCTACGAGCAGCGCGGGCACGTCCCCGGCGCCCGCTTCGCCGACCTCGTCGACGCGTTCTCGACGCCGGGCGCCGAGGTCCCCTTCACCCGCCCGAGTGCCGAACGGTTCGAGGCTGCGGCCGGCGACCTGGGTGTCACGAACACCTCGACGGTCGTGGTCTACGACGACAGCGTCGGCGAGTGGTCGGCACGACTGTGGTGGATCTTCCGTTCGTTCGGCTTCGACTCGGTCGCGGTCCTCGACGGCGGCTTCACGAAGTGGCGCGACGAGGGCCGTCCGGTCCGCGTCGGAGCACTGCGCCAAGCGTCCGGTGCGGCGAAGGCATCCGACGACGACCGTGCCTTCCTCGCCGGTGAAGAGCGCCCGCTCTGGGCCGACCACGCCCGTGTCCGCCGAGCCGTGACCGGTGAGCAGCCCGCGGCGCTGGTGTTCGCGGCGCCCGAAGTGGCCCTCGGCGACGACCACCCGCCGATCATCCCGGGCAGCACCCCCATCACGGCGGACACCCTGGTGGACCCGGAGACGAACGCCTACCTGCGGGGGCCGAAGCTCGCCGAGGCGTTCGCCGCCGTCGTCGGCGAGGACGAGATCGTGACGTACTGCGGGGTCGGGAGCGCCGCGTGCGTGGACGCCCTGGCACTGACCGTGCTCGGCCACGACAAGGTCACCGTCTACGACGGCTCGCTGCTGGACTGGTGGCGACACGAGCCCGAGGCGCTGGCGTCCTGACACCGACGCCCGCCGGTCCCGTCCCGAGGACCGCCCATGGCACGGCTAGCGTTGGCGCATGAGCTCCAGACGCGCGGTCATCCTCGGTGGCACGGGCGGGATCGGTTCGGCCGTCGCCCGTGAGCTGCTCGACGCCTCCGGCCGAGGCGGCGACGACTGGCAAGTCGACGTCCTCGCCCGTCGTGGGGGCCCGGCGGCCGACGCCCTGAGCGCATCGGGCGCGAGCTTCACCGCCGGTGACCGCCGCGACACGAGCACCGTGCGTGACCTCCTCCGCCCCGGCGCGGACCTGCTCGTCGACACCGTGGGGCTGACCCGCGACGACGCGACGCAGCTCCTGCCGTTCCTCGACGACGTCGGTTCCACCGTCTTCGTCTCCTCGCGCGCGGTCTACGCCGACGAGCAGGGGCGGCATGCGAACTCGACCGACAAGCCGGTCTTCGGCGGCGCGGTCACCGAGATCCAGCCGACCGTCACCGCGGGCGACGGCGACCCGACCAGCCGCGACGGCTACGGCGCCGCGAAGGTGGCGTCGGAGCAGGTCCTCCTCGACCACGGCGCCCCGGTCACGGTCCTGCGACCGTCGAAGGTGTACGGCGTCGGCATCGGCCGTCCGCGCGAGTGGTTCGTGGTGCGACGGGTGCTCGACGGGCGCGAACGGATCCTGCTCGCCGACCACGGCCGCGGCGTCGACCACACGACGGCCGCGAGCGGGATCGGCTCGCTCGTCCGCCTGGTCGCCGATGCTCCTGACCGGCGCATCCTCAACGTCGCCGACGACACCGCTCCGACGGCGCTCGAGATCGTGCGGACCATCGCCGGGCACCTCGACCACCGGTTCGACGAGGTCCTGCTCGACGCGGACGCCCCCGCCTTCGTCGGGACCACCCCGTGGTCGTCGCCGTCACCGTTCGTCCTCGACACGACGGCGGCGCGGGCGCTCGGGTGGCAGCCGCCGACCTTCGCCACGGCGGTCCTGCCCGAACTCGACTGGCTGATGGAGACCGCGCAGAGTACGCCGGTCGACGGCGACGTGCCGTGGGCTGACGACCCGTTCTGGGAGCGCTTGTTCGACTACGGCCCCGAGGACGCCGCCCTCGCGCTCCTGTCGCTCGGCCTCGGGTGACGGTGCCGAGCGTGCCCCGCTCCGAGGTCCTGTTCGTCGGCGGGCGGTCCGGCGTGGGCAAGTCCACGGCCGCCGAGGCGCTGCACGACCTGCTCGTCGCAGCGGACGTCCGTCACGCGGTGATCGAGGGCGACCTGCTGGACCTCGCGCACCCGGCGCCGCACGTCGAGCACCCCGAGGCGCACCTGGCCGAGCGGAACCTCGCCGCGATGTGGCAGGCCTACCGCGAGCTCGGCCACCACCGGCTGGTCTACACGAACACGGTGTCCGTGCTCGAGCACGAGCGTCTGGCCGCCGCCATGGGCGACGACCCCATGGTCACGACGGTCCTGCTGCGCGCGGCAGACGGTCCCACCGCCGAGCGCCTCGCTCGGCGGGCAGGTGGCGAGGTCCCTGAGGCGCAGCTCGCGCACAGCACGCGGACGGCCGGGAGGCTCGACGCGGCTTCCGGGGACACGGTCGCCCGGCTGGACACGGACGATCTCGCCCCCGCCCAGGTCGCGCAGCGTCTCGCCGCGTTGACGGGGTGGCTCCCCCGCTGACCGCTCGGACGAGGGCTGTGGAGACCGACGATCCGTCCACAGATCGCGGCGATCGTTGGTCCGCCCAGTCGCCACGGGGCACGCTGGAGGCATGAACGACAACCGACTCGGCACCTCGGTCAGCCCGTACCTCCGGCTGCACGCCGACAACCCCGTGGACTGGCGCGAGTGGGGCCCCGAGGCCTTCGCCGAGGCACGTGAGCGCGGCGTGCCGGTCCTGGTGTCGGTCGGCTACGCCACGTGCCACTGGTGCCACGTCATGGCGCGTGAGAGCTTCGCCGACCCGGAGATCGGTTCACTGCTCCGCCAGGACTTCGTCGCGGTCAAGGTCGACCGCGAAGAGCGTCCCGACGTCGACGCCAGCCTGATGGCCTCGGCGAGCGCGTTCACGCAGCAGCTCGGCTGGCCCCTGACGACGTTCCTGACGCCCGAGGGCCACGTGTTCTTCGCCGGCACGTACTTCCCGCCGACCCCCGTCGGTCAGGTGCCCGCGTTCCGGCAGATCCTGGCGGCGGTGCTCGATGCGTGGACCGAGCGGCGGCACGAGGTCGACGCGAACGCCGCGGCCATCGCGACGGCGATCCGGCAGGGGGCCGAGGCGGACGCGACCGCCCGCGCCGGCGACGGTCCTGGCGGAGCCGACCCGCGCCTCCCGTCCGTCGACAGCATCCGGGCCGTCACCGGTCAGCTGTCGCAGGCAGAAGACACCACCTACGGGGGTTTCGGCGGCGCGCCGAAGTTCCCGAGCACACCGTTGCTGGAGTTCCTCGCCGACGCAGCACGCGACGGCGATGCCGAGGCCGACGGTCTGCTCGACCGGTCGCTGCACGCGATCCGGGCCTCCGAGCTGACCGATGCCGACGGCGGCGTGTTCCGGTACGCCACCAAGCGCGACTGGAGCGTGCCGCACTACGAACGGATGCTCTACGACAACGCCGGCCTGCTCGCGGTCGCCGGGGCCGAACAGGCACGCGGCATCGCGGACTTCCTGCGCGACACCCTGCGGCAAGACGACGGAGCGTTCGTCGCCGCGCAGGACAGCGAGTCCACGATCGACGGCCAGCGAGTGGAGGGCGAGTGGTACCGACGGCCGCTGTCGGAGCGCGTGCTCCTCGACCCGCCACCACTCGACGGCCAGGTCCTGACCGGGTGGAACGGCCTGGCGATCCGCGGACTCGCGATCGCCGGTGACCGTCACGACGACCCCGAGATGATCGGCCTCGCCCGGGATGCAGCCGATGCACTGCTGCGGTCGCACGTGCGCGACGGGCACGTCCTGGTCCGCTCGAGCACGCCTCGCGGTGCGTCAGCAGCACCGGCGACCATCGAGGACGTCGGGCTGCTGGCCGAGGGTCTGCTCGAGCTCGCCCTGGTGACCGGCGAGGTCACCTACGCCGTGACGGCTCGTTCCCTGGTCGACGACGGCCTGGCGAACCGGTTCGACGTCGACGCCGTGCTCGCAGGAGCGGGCACGGCGACCGGGGAACAGCCGCAGACCGCGATGCGCTCCGGTACGGTGGCGCTGGCCGCAGCGGCAGCCGGCCTCGCGGCGTTGACCGGCGACTCCGCGTACCGGACGGCGGCGGCGCGGTTGGTGGCCGACCGCGCGACGACGGGTACCGAGCGACCGCTCGGGCACGCCGACGCCCTCGGTGTCGCACTCGGCCTGCATCGGCCCTCGCGCGAGGTCGTGGTCGTGACGTCGGACCCGCACGACCCACTCCGCGATGCCGTCCGCGCCGCGCGCCGACCCGGCACGGTCATCGCTCGCGTGACCCCGACGCAGGCTGCGGAGTGGGCGGCTGCGGGGTTCGAGCTGTTCGAGGCCCGGGACGCCCTCGACCCGGCTGCGTACGTCTGCCACCACCGCGTGTGCGCCCTGCCCGCTCGATCCGCGGCGGACCTGGTCGCCGGACTCGCAGCACCGGCGGCGTGACGGTATCCTGGAATGCTCATGTCTCCCACGCCGCCAGTCATCACGTACCCGCCCGAACTGCCGGTCTCGCAGCGGCGGGACGACATCGCGGCCGCCATCCGTGACAACCAGGTCGTCATCGTCGCGGGTGCCACCGGCTCGGGCAAGACCACCCAGCTGCCGAAGATCTGCCTCGAGCTGGGGCGTGAGCACATCGGGCACACCCAGCCCCGCCGGATCGCCGCTCGCACCATCGCCGAGCGCGTGTCAGAAGAGCTCGGCAGCGAGCTCGGCGACCTCGTCGGCTACCAGGTCCGGTTCACCGACAAGGTGTCGTCGAACACCCGCATCAAGCTGATGACCGACGGCATCCTGCTGAACGAGATCCACTTCGACCGCGACCTGAAGCGGTACGACACGATCATCATCGACGAGGCGCACGAGCGGTCGCTCACGATCGACTTCCTGCTCGGCTACCTCAAGCGGCTCCTGGTCCGGCGACCCGACCTCAAGCTGATCATCACGAGCGCGACGATCGACCCCGAGTCCTTCTCGAAGCACTTCGGCGACGCCCCGATCATCGAGGTCTCCGGGCGGACCTACCCCGTCGAGATCCGGTACCGCCCGCTCGTGTCCGAGGACGCCGACGACACCGATGAGGACGACGAGACCGATTCGCGCACGGCCGACCGCGGCGGGGCGAACGGCGCCGACGACCGCGACACCCTGCAGGGGATCACCGACGCGTTGGACGAACTCGCGCGGGAAGAACCCGGCGACGTGCTCGTGTTCCTGTCCGGCGAGAACGAGATCCGCGACGCGCAGGACGCGATCGAGGGCAAGCGCTACCAGGGCACCGAGGTCCTGCCCCTGTACGGCCGGCTCTCCGCCGCCGACCAGCACCGCGTCTTCGACCGACGCACCACGCCGGGGATCCGCCGACGCGTGGTGCTCGCCACGAACGTCGCCGAGACCTCGCTGACGGTGCCCGGCATCAAGTACGTCATCGACACCGGGACCGCCCGCATCTCGCGGTACTCCCCGCGCGCCAAGGTGCAGCGGCTGCCGATCGAGGCGATCTCGCAGGCCAGCGCGAACCAGCGTTCGGGTCGAGCGGGCCGCACGAGTTCCGGCATCGCGATCCGGCTCTACTCCGAAGACGACTTCGAGCGTCGAGACGAGTTCACCGACCCCGAGATCCTGCGGACGAACCTCGCCGCGGTGATCCTGCAGATGATCTCGCTCGGGTTCGGCGACATCGAGTCGTTCCCGTTCCTGCAGCCACCGGACTCCCGCGGCGTGAAGGACGGCCTCGACCTGCTGCGCGAACTCCGCGCCGTCGACAAGGACGGCCGGATCACCAAGTCCGGACGACAGCTCACCCGGCTGCCGATCGACCCGCGGCTCGGCCGGATGGTGCTCGAAGCCGGGCGGCAGGGCGTCGGTCGCGAGGTCGTCGCGGTCGTCAGCGCCCTGAGCATCCAGGACCCCCGCGAACGCCCGCTCGAGAAGCGCGCCCACGCCGACCAGATGCACGCCCGCTTCGCCGACCCGACGAGCGACTTCCTCACCCTGCTCGCGCTGTGGAACTACATCGAGGACAAGCAAGACGAGCTGTCGTCGAGCGCGTTCCGCCGGCTCTGCAAGGCCGAGTTCCTCAACTACCTGCGCATCCGCGAGTGGCAGGACCTCTACCGCCAGCTCTCCCGCGCCGCGAAGCAGGTCGACGTCCGGGTCGGGCAGTCCCGCTCCGACGACGGCGACGCGGTGCACCGATCCCTGCTCGCCGGTCTGCTCAGCCAGATCGGACTGCGCGACCGCGAGAAGCGCGACTACCTCGGCTCGCGGAACACCCGCTTCGTGGTGTTCCCGGGCAGTGTGCTCGCGAAGAAGCAGCCCGACGCGGTGATGGCGGCCGAACTCGTCGAGACCAGTCGACTGTTCGCACGGACCGTCGGCCGGATCGACCCCGCCTGGGTCGAGCCCCTCGCCGGTGACCTGCTGAAGCGCACCTACGGCGAACCGCACTGGGAGAAGAAGCAGGGCGCGGTCGTCGCCTACGAGCGGGTGACCCTGTTCGGCGTCCCGATCGTGCAGCGGCGCCGCGTGCAGTACGCCCGGATCGACCCGGAGCACTCGCGCGAGCTCTTCATCCGCCACGCCCTGGTCGAGGGCGAGTGGGAGTCGCAGCAGGCGTTCGACCGTGCCAACCGGAAGCTCCGCAAGGAACTCGAGCAGCTCGAGGAGCGCACGCGCCGGCGCGACATCCTGCTCGACGACGAGAACGTCTACGAGTTCTACGACGCCCGCATCCCAGCCGACATCGCGACGACCCGCGACTTCGAGGGGTGGTGGCGGACGACGCGCCGCGACCAGCCGGACCTGCTCACGATGCGCCGGGCGGACCTCCTGGACGAATCCGCTGCCGAGGCGGCGGAGGACGACGTCGAGTACCCGACGCAGTGGCGGAGCGGCGACCAGCGACTCGCGATCCAGTACCGCTTCGAGCCGGGCGCGCAGGACGACGGCGTCAGCGTGCAGGTGCCGCTCGCGCTGCTCCCCCGCATGCGCGAAGAGGGCTTCGACTGGCAGGTCCGCGGCCTGCGCAAGGAGCTCGTGACCGCCCTCATCAAGTCGCTGCCGAAGCAGATCCGCAAGAACGTCGTACCCGCCGCCGACTGGGCCGAGAAGATCGTCGCCGAACTGCCGGACGACGCCCCGACCGAGCCGACCGAGTCGTTCCGCGCGACCCTGGCCAAGGCGATCCAGCGCATGACCTACGTCCCGGTGTCGGAGTCCGACTTCGACCTGGCCCGCGTGCCGTCACACCTGCTGCCGACCTGGGCAGTCGTCGACGAACGTGGTCGGCGCGTCGAGGCCGGCAAGGACCTGTCGGTCCTGCAGACGAAGCTCAAGGACCGCACCCAGCAGAGCGTCGCCTCCGCCACGGTGCGAGGTGCGGGACGACCGGGAGGCGCGGCTCGCGTCGCCGCCGCCGGTGGCGGAGCCGGGGTGGAACAGTCCGGCCTCACCACGTGGCCGGCCCAGGACCTGCCGCAGACCCTCGACACCAAGCAGGCCGGTGGTGTCATCCGCGCCTACCCGTCCCTGGTGGAAGAGGGCTCCGGCCCGAAGGCGACCGTCGGCGTGCAGTTGCTCGCGACGCCGTCCGACCGGCAGGTGCGCATGCCCGCCGGGGTCCGTCGCCTGGTGATGCTCGCGGTGCCGTCGCCGGTGTCGTACATCCAGTCGCACCTGACCGCGCAGGAGAAGCTCGCACTCGCGGCGAGCCCGTACGCCTCCACGAACGCACTCTTCGACGACGTGCTCGCGGCCGTCGTCGACGCGGTGATCCGTCGCGCTCACCCGGACGGGCTCGTGTTCACGAAGGCCGCGTTCGAAGCGGTTCGTGACGCCGTGTCGGCGACGGTCGTCGACACGATGTTCACGGCGGTGTCCGAGCTCGCTGCCGTGCTCCTCGCCCAACGGTCCGCCGAACGAGCACTCAAGCAGGCGAACTCGATGTCCCTGCTCGGTGCGCTGACGGACATGCGCCAGCAGATGGAGCGACTCGTGTACCCGGGGTTCGTCTCGGTTGCCGGGCTCGACCGGCTCCGACGCATCCGGGTCTACCTGCAGGGCATCGAGGCACGCGTGCAGAAGCTGCTGCAGAACCCCGGGCGCGATGCCACCTGGATGCGCGAGGTCACCGTCGCCACCGACCGCTACGTCGACGCCGGCGGAGCCTTCCCTCCGACAGTCGGTTCGCACCCCGAGCTCGTGCACGCGCGGTGGATGCTCGAGGAGTTCCGCCTCAGCCTGTTCGCGCAGGAACTCGGCACCGCTGAGACGGTGTCGTTGCAGCGGATCACGAAGGCCCTGACCGCGGCGCGCTGATCGGTCTACCGTGACGGCCATGATCGGCACACTCGACATGGTCGTCCTGGACTGCGCAGACCCTCGCGGCCTGGCGCGCTTCTACGGGGAGCTGCTCGGCGGCGAGATCGTCGGCTTCGACGAGGACTGGGCCGAGGTCGCGCTCCCCTTCACCGACCAGCGGCCGCTCCTGGCGTTCCAGCAGGTCGAGGACTACCGCGCCCCGGAGTGGCCCGGGCAGCTCGTCCCGCAGCAGAGCCACCTCGACGTGAAGGTCGAGGACCTCGACGACGGCGAGGCCGCGGTCCTGGCCATCGGTGCGACCGCGACGGGATCGGCGACCGAGACGTTCCGCGTGTACCTCGACCCGGCGGGCCACCCGTTCTGCCTCATCCGCCCGAATGACTGAACCCGATCGAGCGTCGGCATGGCTCCACTCGACGGAGCACCTCGTGACCATGCTGGCTCCATGTCGACGTACGACACCCACCTCACCGCCCTCGCCGGAGCAGCGCGACGGTTCGACGACGTCCTGCGGTCCGGCGACCGCGCGGCACCGGTGCCGTCGTGCCCTGGTTGGTCCGTCGGAGACCTCGGTACCCACCTGGCCGACGTGCACCGGTGGGCGCTCGGGCAGCTGACCGGTTCGGAGCCCGCACAGCTCGCGCACGACGACCTCGCGGACCGCTTCCGCACGGGCGCCGACGAACTCGTCGCAGCGCTCCGAGCCCGCGCCTCGGACACCCCGTGCTCGGCGATCTACCCGCCGGACACGGCGGCGACCTGGGCACGTCGCCAGGCGCTCGAGACCGCGATCCACCTGTGGGACGCGCAGCAGGCGCTGGGAGCCGAGCCGGGCCTCCCGGTCGAGCTGGCGACCGACGGCGTTCGTGAGGTCGTCGGTGACCTGTACCCGCGTCAGGTGCGGCTCGGCCGCATCGCGCCGCTGGCGCGGACCGTCGTGTTCGCGTTCTCAGACGCACCCGGCGAGGCCACGCTCGACGGCGCGGACGGTGGCGACGCCGCCGTCATCGTCACCGGTCGGGCGGAGGACGTGCTGCTCCTCCTGTGGAAGCGACGGGCGCTCGTCGAGGTCGCCTTGACGATCGACGGCGAGCGGGCAGCACTCGACGCCGCACTCGCGACCAGACTGGTGCCATGACGGAGCTCCGGCCGATCGACCTGGACACCTGGCCCCGCCGTGAGCACTTCGAGCACTACCGGCAGCGTGTGCAGTGCTCCTACGAGGTGACCGTCGACGTCGACGTGACCACGTTCGTCGCGGCGGTCCGCACGAGCGCGGCGAAGACCTACGCGTCCCAGATCTGGGCGATCGCGACCGTGGTCAACCGTCACGCCGAGTTCCGGATGCAGCTGCTCGACGACGGCTCCCCCGGCGTCTGGGACGTCGTGCACCCGATGTTCACGGTGTTCCACCCGGACACGGAGACCTTCTCGGCGCTGGTCGTGCCCTACGACGAGGACCCCGGCCGGTTCCACGCCGCCGCGGTCGAGACGATGGATCGGTACCGGGACGACGTCCGGATGTTCCCGCAGGACGACCGGCCCCGGAACGTGTTCGACGTCTCGACCTTCCCCCGCACGTCGTTCACCGGGTTCGCGCTGCACGTCCGCGACGGGTACGACCACCTGTTGCCGATCATCACGCTCGGCAGGTACCGGACGGAGGGTGACCGCATCGTGATGCCGCTGGCGCTGCAGATCAACCACGCGGCAGCCGACGGTTTCCACAGCTCGCGGTTGGTCCAGGAGCTCGAGGACCTGCTCGCCGATCCGTCGTGGCTGGTGTGAGCGCGCCACGCTGACGGACGGGAGGCCCGTGGCGGACCCGCCACGGGCCTCCCGTCCGCTCGCCCCGAGTCCAGGGCCGCGCAGGACGCCGTCGTGTGCGCGAGACGCCGAGAAACGGCGCGGCGTCTGGGCGCCACACCACGCGACGACGATCGCGTCAGGACGACCGCGCCGCCAACGCCTGCTGGTTCTCGCGGCGGATCGCGTCGCCGCCCCGGCGACGCCACTCCCGCACGGTCCCCTTCCACGACGACACCTTCGCCCGCCCGAGCAGCACGTCGTTGATGGCGTTCGTCGCGAAGGTGCCGAGGGCCGGCCCGGTCGTCGAGTTCGTCGGCGAGTACAGGCCGTAGGCGGGGTTCGGCAGCCCGCGGTCGACCCACGACGACAGCGACTCGTAGACGGTGTCCGTCATCGTCGGGTTGCCCGAGTAGTACAGCGGCAGCGGGCACTCGGTGAAGTACTGCAACGGGAACTCGCCGAGCGCGGTCTCGCTGTTGCCCGTCTTCGTCAGGACCGGGGATCCGTCGCGGTACTCGAAGTCGCGGCCCTCGATGCCGAACTTGCGGTACATCCAGGCCTCGGTGCCGAAGGGCGACGCGCACCAGTTCAGGACCTCGAGGAGCATCTTCACGCGCTCCTCACCGCCGGCGGCGACGGCCGCGATCGCGTTGTTCGGGTCGCCGAGCCACGGCTTCGACTCCGCTCCGGACGGTCCGACGAAGGGGGCGATGGTCAGCTCGAACCCGCTGCCCGGGGTGGCCTGCTGCAGCAGTCCGGGGATGGCGCTGTACGTGTCGGAGAGCATGAGGGCGGAGCCCTGCACGAACCAGACCTTGCCGTTGTAGGCGGTGATGCTGTCCGGGTGGACGAGGTCCTCGGCGATGAGCTTCCGCGACACCTCGAGCAGGTCCTGGTACTCGTCCAGCTCGTACATGTGGGTGAACCGGCCACCCTCGACCTGCCACTGGTTCGGCAGCCCGAGCATCGGACCGAGGATGTTCGTCGGCACCGAGGCGAGCGCCCACCGGTTGCTGTGCGGGTCCGAGACGTCGCGGCAGACCTGGACGAACTCGTCGACGCTCGAGAACGCGGGGTCGACGCCGAGGGCTTCGAACCGGTCCTGCCGGCGGTACAGGGCCTGCGACGTCAACGGTCCGCGCGGGACGGGGACGCCGTAGATGCCGCCGGAGAAGACGGTGCCGCGCCACGACGCGGTCGGCAGGTTGGCGAGGTAGGGGTAGTCGCGGACGCCGCTGCCGGACAGGTGCGGACTGAGGTCGGCGGCCTTGGCCTCGAGGAACTGCGGCAGGTACGGGAACGACCCGAACACCGTGAACACGTCGCCGAGGGTGTCGCCCGCGACCTGCGTGGCGAACTTGTTGCCGAAGTCGGCGTTCGGCGTGATGGTGAGGTCGAGGTCGATCCCCATCCGCCGGTCGAGCCCCTGCCAGTACGGGTTGCTGCCCTTCGAGGGCGGCACGGGCGAGTTCGTCGGGACGCTGCCGTGCACGGTCGAGCCGTCGCCGGGCTTGCCGTCGGTGGGCACGAGCGACGCCGGGATCTTCCGGAAGGCGCTCGGCATGAGGGCGCTCGTCTTCGGGAACGCCGGCTCCGGCCCGCCGGCCCACGGCACGTAGTCCGGCAGCGTGACCGCCTGGTTGATCGCCTTGACGTCGGTCGAGCGGGTCACGGTGGAGCAGCTGGCCAGGAGGCCCGTGGCTGCGACCCCGAGACCGCCCGCGATGAGCGCGCGGCGGGTGATTCCGTTGTTCGTCACGCTGGTCAGCCCTTCACCGCACCGGTCAGGACACCCTTGGCGAAGTGCCGCTGCAGGAACGGGTAGACGATGAGGATCGGCACGATCGAGACGACGAGGATCGCCATCTGGATCGAGGCCTGCGGTGGGAGGGCATCGGCGGACGCCCCGAGGTCGGCGCCGCCGAGCTGCGCGTTGTTGATCACGTAGGTGCGGAGCACCAGCTGCAGGGGCCACTTCGCGGTGTCGTTGATGTAGAGCAGCGCGTTGAAGAACGCGTTCCAGTAGCCGACGGCGTAGAACAGGCCGATGACGGCGAGGACGGCCTTCGACAGCGGCAGCACGATCCGCCAGAACACCGCGAAGTCACCGGCGCCGTCGATGCGTGCCGACTCGAGGAGCTCCTGCGGGATCGCCATGAAGAACGACCGCATCACGATGACGTTGAAGGCGCTCAGGGCGGTGGGCAGGATGAGCGCCCAGTACGAGTCGAGCAGCCCGAACTGCTTGACGACGAGGTAGTTCGGGATGAGACCGGGCGCGAACAGCAGGCTGACGAGCACGAGGCCGAGCACGGCGCCCGACCCGTAGGAGCCCGGACGGCTGAGGGCGTAGGCGAGCATCGCGCTCACGAACAGGCTGATGAGCGTGCCGACGGTGGTGATGCCGATGCTCACGACCAGGGCCCGGGTGACGACACCGCCGGCGAAGATGCTCTCGTAGGCACTGAGGTCGAAGCCCTTCGGCCACATCACGAACCCGCCGGCGTCGTTCACCTGGCTGGTAGGTGCGAGGCTCGTCGACACGATGCCGACGAACGGCAGGATCACCACGAGGCAGATCACGAGCAGGACCGCTCCGGTGAGCAGCCGTCCGGGTAGCGGAGCCGCGTCCGGGCCACCGCGCTTGCGCTTCTTCGCCCGTGGGACGGTCACCGTGTGCGTGGCGGTCATCGCGACTCCTTCTGGTAGACGCCCGCTTCACCGAAGACGTGCGCGAGCTTGTTGGCGCCGAGCACGAGCAGCACGCCCACGACGCCCTTGACGAGTCCGACGGCCGCGGCGACACCCCACTGCCCACCGAGCACGCCGTTGTTGTAGACGTAGGTGTCGAGGACCTCGCTCGCGGCACGACCGACGGCCTGCTGCTGCAGGATGATCTGCTCGAAGCCGACGGTGAGCGAGTCACCGAGCCGCAGGATGAGCAGCAGGATGATGATGCCGCGCATGCCGGGCAGGGTGACGTGCCACAGCTGCCGCCAGCGCGAGGCGCCGTCCATCTTCGCCGCCTCGTACAGGCTGGCGTCGATCGAGCTGAGGACGGCGAGGAACAGGATCGTCGCCCAGCCGGTGTCCTTCCAGATCACCTGGCTGGTGAGCAGCGCGATGAACCCGTCGGGGTTGCCGAGGAAGTCGATCGCGTCGCCGCCGGCGGCACGGATCGCGTTGTTCACGAGCCCGGAGCCGCCGAGGATCTGCTGGAACACCGCGACGACGATCACCCACGACAAGAAGTGCGGCAGGTACAGGATCGACTGCACGACGCCCTTGATCCGCTCGGACAGCAGCGAGTTGAGCATGAGCGCCAGGATGATCGGCGCGGGGAACACGAACACGACCTGCACGAGGGTGATCACGAGGGTGTTCCGGAGCGCGCCGAGGAACTCGCCGTTGCCGTCGAACACCACCGAGAAGTTCTCGAACCCGACCCAGGGGCTGCGGCCGAGCGGGACGAACGGCAGGTACTCCTGGAACGCGATGAGGTTCCCGAGCAGCGGCAGGTAGTGGAACCCGATCAGCAGGGCGACTCCCGGCAGGCCCATCAACAGCAGCACCCGGTCGCGGCGGATCCGCTGCCACGTGCTCCGTCGGCGGAGCCCGGGGTCGGGCGGTGATGCGGTGTGCGCGGTGGTCGTCGCGCGGACGTCGAGCTTCGTCACTCGGTGGCCTCCTCCGTTGGATTCCTGCAGCGACCCTGGCGTGCGGAGTTACAACGTGGCAATCCGTTGCCAAACGTTTCCATCGTTGTAACGCTCCAGTGAGCGCACACCCGCAGCCCCGCACGACGACTCCACCGGAGACCGGCCGCGCTACGCTCGTCCCGATGCGCGCAACCGTGCGGGACGTGGCCACCCTCGCCGGGGTGTCGCCGAAGACCGTCTCCAACGTCATCAACGGCGGCGTGGTGGTGCGCCCGGAGACCCGCGAGCGCGTCGAGCGGGCCGTCGCCGAACTCGACTACGTGCCGAACCTGTCCGCCCGCGGGCTGCGGAACGGCCGCTCCGGTGCGATCGCCCTGACCCTTCCCGAGATGGGCAGCGCCTACTCCGCCGAACTCGCGCAGTGGTTCGTCGAACTCGCCCGCGAGCGCGGATGGGTCGTCCAGCTCGACCAGACCGGCAACGACCCGGCCCGCGAGCGCGAACTCGTCTCACGAGCCCGCGCCCACCTCGTCGACGGCCTCGTGCTCAACCCGGTGTCGCTCAGCGCGAGCGTCCTGGCCTCGACCGAGGGGCTGCCGCCGACCGTCGTGATCGGCGAGGTCGAACCCGAGCACGTCGACCAGGTGCACGTCGACAGCCGGGCCGCCGCCGAGCAGGTCACCGCCTACCTGGTGTCCCGGGGCCACCGCCGGATCGCGGTCGTCGGTGCCGCCCGGGCGTCCGAGCCCACCGCCACCAGCGAGCTGCGGGAGCGCGGGTACCTCGCCGCACTCGCCACCGCCGGGATCGAACCGGACCCCGCACTGCGGGTGCCGCTGCCGTCCTGGACGACGAGCTCGGCAGCGACGGCGTTCGCGGCCTGGCTCGACGAGCACCCCCTGCCCGACGCCGTGTTCGCGTTCACGGACTCGATCGCCTTCGGCGTGCTGCACGTCCTGGCCGCACGAGGCGTCAGCGTCCCTGAAGACGTCAGCGTCATCGGGTTCGACGACATCGACGGTGCGGCGTACGCGATCCCCGCGCTCAGCACGGTGTCGTTCGACCGGCGGGCGTTCGCGACGGCAGCACTCGACCTGCTGACCCGACGGATCGAGGACCGGAGCCTGCCGCCCGAGACCGTGGTGGTGCCGCACCGCATCGTCGAGCGCGCGAGCGTCGCCGACCGCTAATCGCTGGTCGCCGATCGCTGATCGCTGATCGCTGATCGCTGATCGGCGTACGCTCCGCGGCATGACCAGCGAAGACGCCTCGATGCCGACGCTCGCCGCGACCGTCCTGCAGTCCCCGGAGCCGATCACCCTCGCCCGGTTCTACGGCGCCCTGACCGGGTGGACCGTGTACGAGGACGACCCGACCTGGGCCCGCATCCGCCCCGCCGAGGGCCCCGGTCTGTCCGTGCAGTACGAGCCCGAGTACGTCGCGCCGACCTGGCCCGGCACCGCCGACGCCCCCGGCATGCAGCTGCACCTCGACTTCCAGGTGGAGGACCTGCCGGCAGCCGTCGCCCGCGCCGAGGAGCTCGGTGCCACACAGGCCGCGTTCCAACCGCAGGACGACGTCCGGGTGCTGCTCGACCCCGACGGGCACCCGTTCTGCCTGTTCCTGCCCGGGGCCTGAGGCGGGCTGGCCGCCTCCCGAGGTTCCACAACACGCCGGGTGATCACCGCCGAGGTTCCGAACTGCGGCGATCCGAGCGCCGACATGCCGAGATTTCGGAACCTCGGGGACGAGACGAGACGGGACGACACGACACGGGACGGGACGGGCGCGGGGACGGGCGCGGGGACGGGACGGGCGCGCCTCAGGCCGGGTCGGCGGCCGCCAGCACCGCGGCGCGCGTGCGGGCGTCACCGAGGATCCGGAAGTGCCCGCCCACCGGCAGCCGCACGTTCGTCGCCCCGGACAGTTCACTGCCCTCGGGGATGAGCGTGTCGAACACCCCGTAGACCGAGGTGATGCGGGCGTTCGCGTCGAGCTCCCGCGCCAGTCCGGCCAGCACGGGGTCGGCCGCCCGGAACACCCGCAGGTGCCGCACCGGAGCCAGTCGCGCGTAGCCCGACCCGGCGAACGGCGTCGACACGGCGACCATGCGGTCGATGCGGCCGTGGTCGTCGAGCTGGGTCATCGCGTACTTCCCGATGAGCCCGCCCTTGCTGTGCGCGAGCACGAGCACGTTCCGCAGGTCGTGCTCCTCGAGGTACGCGAACACGTCGCGCGCCGAGTCCGGCACCGGACGCAGGTTGTGCCGCAGCACCGGCAGCACGTGCACCGGGTGCCCGCGGTCGTGCAGGGCGTCCATGAGCGGCCGCATGAAGTGCCAGGTCTCGTAGACGCCGGGGATCACCACGATGGGCTGGCCGTCGCCGGTCCGGTAGTCGTCAGCGGTGGTGGGCCCGAGGCTCCGCACCTGCCACGAGATCGCGTACCACCAGTCGAGTGCGGCCCACCTCGCGCGTCGCACCAGCGGGATGCCGGGAGGCACGGGTCGGCCCGTGCGCGCCGATCCCGTCGCCGAGGTGGTCGGCTCGGTCATCGAATGCCCTCCGACGCGTGCGAGCGTCGGAACTCGCCGACGAGTCGGGCGAACGCGACGGGGTGCCGCTCCTGCGCGTGGTGCGGCCCCGGGAGTTCGACGAACGATCCCCGCGGAGCGTTTGCGGCGACGCGGACGGCCCAGTCGCGGCGCACGATCGGATCCTCGGTGCCCCGGACGACGAGGACGGGTCGGCGTACCTCGGCGATCGTGTCCTCCAGCCGGTACCGGAGCATCGGGCGCAGCTCACGGACGTACTGCCGGACGCTCCGCAGGTAGTCGGTGACGAGCACGCCGTTCATCCGGAACCCCTCACCCGCTCCGTCGCGGAACAGGTCGGACGCCACCAGCGGCAGGGACCGGCGTTCCACCGGGATCACCGGGCTGACCAGGACGACGGAGCCGACGGACCCGGGGTGCTGCCGGGCTGCCTCCGTCACGACCTGCGCACCCATCGACTGCCCGACGAGCACGAGGTCGTCGGCACCCCGCGAACGGACAGCCCGGACGACCAGGTCGCCGAGTTCGCCCATCGACAGGGTCCGGCCGGCACCGGGCAGCCCACCGAAGCCGGGCAGGTCGACACTGACGGTGCGGTGGGTCGTGGCGAGCGCACGCTGCGACCGGGCGAACGAGCGATGGGACATCCCGATGCCGTGGACCAGCACGACCGTGGGGGCGAGGTCGCTGCGCAGCCGACCGGCGGGTGCCGCGGTGTGCAGGCGCACCGGAAGGCCGTCGATCCGGACCGTCTCCACCTTGGCGCGCACGAACCGAGGGTACGCGGCGGTTCGCAGCACCGGGTCAGCGTCGTCATCGGGCACCCATAGGGGCGCGGTGTGCACTGCCTTCCATGAGCGACACCACTCCCACGAACGGCCACGAGCCGGGCAACGCCGCCCGCACTCCCTCGGCAGCGGCACCGGCCGGCTGGGGTTCGGCCCCGACGCCGACCCTCGACGCACCCGCACCGAACCAGTACGCCCAGCAGCCCTACCGCTCCGACGCCGGATCCTGGAACGCCGGCGACCCGAACGGCGCCACCCCGTGGTACGGCGCCTCGGCCCCGACGAGCCGGAAGAGCACACCGAAGCCGCCGTGGTTCTGGCCCGTCCTGGCTGCGATCGTCGGACTCGCAGCACTGCTCGTCGGGGGCGGCATCGGCTTCGCCATCGGGCATGCGATCGGTGGGGACCAGTCCCAGTCGACGACGCAGGTGCCCGGCACGAACGGCGGGACCAACGGCGGCACGAACCAGTTCCCGGGCAACGGCACCGGGCAGCTCCCCGGGTACGGATCCGGCAGCGGCACGGACGGCAGCAGCAGCGACAGCGGCACCGGCACCGGCACCGGCACCGGCACCGGCAGCTGATCCGCAGTACGCTCCGGCCATGCGCAAGGTCACCGCAGGGCTGTTCACGTCGGTCGACGGCGTCGTGCAGGACCCGTACGAGTTCCAGTACGACAGCTTCGACGACGAGCTCGGGGCCGGGATGGGCGCGTTCATGGCCCGCACCGACACCGTCCTGCTCGGCAGGAACAGCTACCTCGAGTGGTCCGAGTGGTGGCCGGCACACCCCGACGACGGCTTCGGGCAGTGGATCAACCCGATCGAGAAGTACGTGGCCTCCACGACGCTCGGCGACGACCTGACGTGGCAGAACACCACCAGGATCCCGGGCGACCTCGACACCTTCGTCCGCGAGCTCAAGGAACGCGACGGCGCCGACATCGCGGTGTGCGGCAGCGTGAGCGTCGTCCGGCACCTGCTGTTCGCGGGGCTCCTGGACGAGCTCCAGCTGATGGTGCACCCGGCGATCGCCGGCTCCGGCCGGAAGCTGTTCGAGCCGACCGACCCGGCCACGCGCCTGCGGCTGGTCGACAGCACCGTGACGAGCAAGGGGAACGTCGTGAGCACCTACACACGGCTCGACGCCTGACGGAGCCGACCCGGGCCTCCCGGTCGGCAGTGGACGGGAGCGGTCCACAGCGCGCGTACCCTCGTGGGTGACCACCTCACGAACCGAAGAAAGCCGGATCAGCATGCCCCAGGACACCCGCCCGCACGTCGTCATCGTCGGCGGTGGATTCGCCGGTGTCGCTGCCATGCGCGAGCTGGCGGACGCTCCCGTCCGGGTGACGCTCGTCGACCGGCACGTCTACAACATGTTCCAGCCCCTCATGTACCAGGTGGCGACGGGCGGACTGAACGCCGGCGACGTGACGTACTTCCTCCGCAGCCTGCGCGCCAAGCAGCACAACGCCGAGTTCCGGCACGGCCTGCTCACCGGCATCCGGACCGACGAACGCATCGCCGAGATGTCCGACGGCGAGCACCTGCACTACGACTACCTGGTGCTCGCGAACGGTGTGAACACGAGCTACTTCGGCACCCCGGGCGCCTACGAGTACGCGTACTCGATGTACTCCCGCTCGCAGGCCCTGCGGATCCGCGACGAGCTGTTCACCCGGCTGGAAGAAGCCGCCGCGAACCAGGGCCCCGACGAGATCAAGATCGTCATCGTCGGCGGCGGCGCGACCGGCGTCGAGATGGCCGGCGCACTCGCGGAGCTCCGCGACCAGGCACTCGAGGGGGCGTACCCCGAGCTGGACAAGGGTGCCATCACGATCACCCTCGTGCACCGCAGTGGCGAGCTGCTCAAACCGTTCGCCCCGCGCCTGCGCCGGTACGCGGCCAAGGTCCTGCGGAAGCGCGGCGTCGTCCTCCGGCTGAACACCGGCGTCTCCGAGGTCAAGACCGACGGCGTGATGACGGCCGACGGCGAGTTCATCCCCGCCTCGCAGGTGATCTGGGCCACCGGCGTCGCCGCCCACAAAGAGGTGTCGGGCTGGGGCCTGCCGCAGACCAGCGGCGGACGCATCCAGGTCGGCGACGACCTGCGCGTCAACGGCGCCGAGCGGATCTTCTCGGCCGGCGACATCGCGGCGCAGTCCGAAGCCCTCGCGCAGCTGGCCCAGCCGGCGCTGCAGGGTGGACGGCACGTCGCGAAGCAGATCAAGCGTCTGCTCGAGGGCAAGCCCACCGAGCACTTCAAGTACTTCGACAAGGGCACGATGGCGACCATCGGCACGAACGCCGCGGTCGCGCAGCTGCGGGGTGGCATCACGCTCGTCGGGCCCGTCGCGTGGCTGGCGTGGGTGGCCGTGCACATCGCGTCGCTGCTCGGCAACGGCAACCGGCTGTCGACGCTGTCGCACTTCTTCGTCCGCTACCTGTGGTTCATGCGGAAGCGTGCGATCCCGATCGTCGGCGACGTCCGGCCCGTGCGCCCGAACGGCGACCGCGAGCCGGAGCCGTGGCAGATGCAGAAGTCCGAGTAGTCGGCGCCGACGCGCTCGCGCGTCGCGCGTCGCTTCGCGGTTCGCTTCGTGAGTAGAAATGGTCGGGTCCGGTGACTGAACCCGACCATTTCTGCTCACCATGCGCCGTGGTTCGGACCGGCGACGGCCGGGAGGCGCGGGGCGGGGCCGCCACGGGCCTCCCGTCCGTTGCCGGGGCGCGTGGGGCTGGCGCCGACTCGGAACGACCATGTCGACGTCGTGCGACATCGAACTCGTCGTTCGGAGTCTCGCAGGGACCGGTCGCCTACGCGACCCGCACGCCGGAGTAGGCGCCGGCGGCGATGTCCTCGAGCAGTCCGGGGCCGGTGGGCTCCCACCCGAGGAGCTCGCGGGTGGCGTCGGACGTGGCGGACATCTCCATGCCGAAGAACCGGCCGATGAACCCGAAGTGCGCGTCCGCGTCCGCCGGGTCGATCGAGGTCACCGGCAGCCCGAGGACCTCGCCGATGGCCTCGGCGATCGCCCGGGTCGGGATCGCGGTCTCGGCGACGGCGTGCATCCGAGTGCCGGCCGGCGCCTGCTCCAGACCGAGGCGGACGAGCCGGGCGGCGTCGGTGACGTGCACGGCGGACCAGCTGTTGGTGCCGTCGCCGACGTAGCCGGAGACGCCGCGCTGCCGGGCGGCGCCGACGATCGCGGCGATGAAGCCGTGGTCACCGGTGCCGTGCGTGGTGGGGCTGAACCGGGCAGCGATCGTGCGTACCCCCTGGCCGACGAAGTCGAAGCCGCGGTTCTCGCTGCCGCCGCGCATGCTGTCCGGGCCGACGAACGGGTTGGCGTCCCCTTCGGTCGAGGGGCGGCCCTGGGCGAGCCCGGCGACGCCCGATGCGAGGACGAACGGGCGGTCGGTGCCGACGAGCGCTGCACCGATGGTCTCGACGGCGGCCCGCTCGCTGGCATTGGTGGCGGCGGCGTTCGCCCAGTCGTGCTTGTTGGCGAGGTGCAGCACGCCCTCGGCCTCGGAAGCGCCGCGGCGGATGGCGTCCAGGTCGTCGAGGTCGCCCCGGACGACGTCGACGCCCTTCGCGTCGAGCGCTGCGGCCGAGGCGTCGGACCGGGCGAGTCCGGTGACGGTGTGTCCGGCGGCGAGCAGGTCGTCGACGGTGTGGGAGCCGATCCAGCCGGAGGCCCCGGTGACGAACACGTGCATGAGTGGTCCTTTCGCAGGCGTCCACGGCGGTGATGTCATGAACTGACATCACCGTAGCACTCGATGTCAGCCGCTGTCATCAAGTTGTTCTGATCAGTAGACTCTCCACATGGCTCGCTGGCAACCCGGAACGCGTGAACGACTGCAGGCGGTCGCGCTGCAGCTCTTCGCGTCCGAGGGCTACGACGGCACCACGGTCGCGCGGATCGCCGCCGAGGCCCAGGTCACCGAGCGCACCTTCTTCCGGCACTTCGCGGACAAGCGCGAGGTCCTGTTCGCCGGCCAGGACGACTTCCTCGCGATGTTCGTCGACCCGATCACGGCCGCCCCGGCCGACGCGGCGCCCTTCGACCTGGTCGGACGCGCCCTCGACGCCGCCGCCGGGTTCTTCCCCGAGGACCGCCGGTCGTGGTCGCGGGCCCGGCAGACGATCATCGACGCGAACGCAGCGCTCGGCGAACGGGAGCTCGGCAAGCTCGCCACCCTGAAGGCGCGCCTGGGCGAGGTCATGCGCGAGCGCGGCGTCCCCGAACCAGCGGCGACGATGGCCGCCGAGACCGCCGTGACGGTGTTCCACCTGTCCTTCGCCCAGTGGATCGCTCCGGGTGAGGAGCGTCCGTTCGCTGCGATCGTGCACGAACGGCTGGACGCGCTGGCGACGCTGGTGCACCCCGCTCGCTGAGTGCCCCGGAGCACGCCCGACCGTAGGCTCGGCCCGTGACCACGGAGCGCACCGACGTCCTCGTCGTCGGCGGTGGTCCCGTCGGCCTCTTCCTCGCCGCGCTGCTGGCTGCGCAGGGCATCGCCGTGCAGGTGTGGGAGCGTCGCCCCGGTCCACCCGAGGGGTCGCGCGCCATCGGCATCCACCCGCCGTCCCTCGACGCCTTCGCCGCGATCGGGCTCGACGTCCCGGTGCTCGCCGAGGCCACTCTCGTGCGCACCGGCGTCGCGCGGAGCCGCGGGCGGACGCTCGGCACGCTGACCTTCGACCGCGCCTCGGACACCCACCCGTACGTCGCGACGCTCGACCAGCACCGCACCGAGTCCCTGCTGCGGGATCGGCTGGCCACTGCCGATGGGGCAGCGCTGCGCACCGGGACGACGGTGACCGCCCTGTCCCGGCACTGTGACCACGTCGACGCGGTCGGCTCCGGCCCAGACGGCGCACCGGTCACCGTCCGAGCGGCGTTCGTCGTCGGGGCCGACGGCGCACGGAGCATCGTCCGTGACCTGCTCGGCATCGGCACCACCGGACGCGACTACCCCGACCGCTACGTGATGGGCGACTTCGCCGACCCCGAAGGCGCCGACGCCCGGACCGCGGCCCTGGTGGACGTCGGCCCCGGAGGCGTCGTCGAGTCCTTCCCCCTGCCGCACAGTCGGCGCCGGTACGTCGCCCTGGTGCCGGACTCGCTGGCGTTCGCCCCGAGCGGCGCGACCCCCGACCCGGAGACGGCCGCACGACTGGCCGCGATCGTCGCCGCACGCACCGGCGTCGTCCCGGATCCGTCCTCCTGCACGATGCTCAGCGGCTTCCGGGCGCGGCGCCGCGTCGCCGACCGCGTCGGGGTCGGCCGGGTCGTGCTCGTCGGCGATGCCGCCCACGAGATCAGCCCGATCGGCGGGCAGGGCATGAACCTCGGCTGGCTCGACGCGGCCGAGCTCGCGCCGTTGCTCGCCGGTGCGGTCCGGACCGGCGTGGCCGGACCGTGGCCCGGCTACGCCGCCCGCCGCCAGGCAGCCGCCCGCCGTGCGGCCCGGCAGGCCGAGGCGAACATGGGGCTCGGTCGTCCGCTCGGTGCCGCCTCCACCATCGGACGGGAGGCGCTGCTCCGGACGGTCCTGTCGCTGCCGACCGCGCACGGCCTGGCTCGGCTCTACGCCATGCGCTGGGCCTGACGGCTCGCGTCGGCGCGCGGCCGGCTCGCGTCAGGCGACGAGTCGCGCCCCGGCGACACCGAGCTCGACGACGAGCACCAGGGACGACGCGATGACGAGCCGGAACAGGGTCCGCGACGCCCGTCCCGCCAGCACCAGCCGGACCCCCACCACGGCGAGCGCCAGTACGACGACCGCTCCGACCACGGCCAGCACGACCCCGCCGCCGCGGACCGGGTCGTCACCGAGCACCTGTCCGCCGAGCACCAGGCCGGCCGCGACGACGAGCGACCCGAACGCGACGATCCCGGCTCCCCGGAGCCCGAGGCGGTGCGGGAACCCGCGGACGCCGGTGGCGGCGTCGTCGACCAGGTCGGGCAGGACGTTCGTGCAGTGGATCGCGACGCCGAACACCGCGCCGGTGGCGATCGCCCACCACGCCGGCCACAGCTGCTCGGGACCGGCGGACACCGCGACCACGGGCAGCAGCCCGAACGCGACGACGAACGGCACGACCGACCACACGGTGCGCTTGAGCCCGGCGTCGTAGGCCCACCCCGCGGCGACGAGCACCAGGTGCGCGACGGCGGCGACGGGCCCGAGGAACAGCGAGAGGACCACGGCGACCCCGGCGGTCACGAACGCCGCCGTGCGGACCGTCTCCACCGCGATGAGTCCGCGGGCGACGGGTTTGTCGCTCCGGCCGACGGCACTGTCGCGGTCGGCGTCGATCCAGTCGTTCGCCAGGCCGATCGACAGCTGGCCGGCGACCACCGTCAGCGCGACCAGGACCACGAGCCACACCGGGTGTCCGACGGCCGCGGCGATGACGGCGGCGAGCACCGTGACCGTGACGGTCGGGCCGGGGTGGGACGAGGCAAACAGCAGTCGCACCACGTGGGGGTCCTGGCCGGAGGTCACCCGGCCAGCGTACGGGCGGGGCGTGCCGGGCGACGCAGACTCCGACGGCCGAGCACCCCCGAGGCCAGCGCGATGCCGAGCAGCACGACCAGTCCGCCCACCGGCTCGTTCCACCGCACGCGCTCACCGAGCACGAGCACGCCGAGCGCCACGCCGACCACCGGCGTCAGGTAGGTGACCGTCGACGCCCGACCGGCGCCCCACGCCTGGACCAGGCGCGTGTTCCACGCGTAGGCCAGCCCCGTGCCGACGCAACCGAGCGCGACCATCGCGGCCACGATCCTCCCGTCCAGCTGTACCGGGCCGGTGGCGATGGCGGGCGCGACCAGCAGGAGCATGCCCGACGCCAGCGTGAGCTGCACCGTCGCGATCGTGACCGGGTCGTACGCGCTGCCCACCGCCACGCGGCGCAGGTAAGCGAGGCCGATGCCGTAGGACGCGGTCATGCCGAGCAACGCCACCTGCCCCGGGACGCTCGCCAGGACGGCCGGGTCGCCGAGCAGGTCCCACGGACCGACGAGCACCAGCACGCCGACGATGCCGACCACGATCCCGGCCACCTGCCGGCCCCGCAGCCGCTCGGAGGGCACGAGCACCGCGAGCGCCGCCAGCGTCATGATCGGGGTCGTCGCGTTGTAGATGCTCGCGAGCCCGGACGGCACGGTCTGCTCGGCCCACGCCATCAGCGACGACGGCAGGGCGTTCAGGAAGAACGCGACGATCGCCAGGTGCGCCCACACGCGGGGCTCCCGCGGCCAGCGTCGTCGGGTCGCGAGCAACAGGACGACGAGCGTCACGCCGCCCAGGACGGTCCGCACGGTGGCGACCTGCTGCGGTGCGAGTCCGTCGAGGCCGATCTTCGCGAAGAGGAAGCTCGAGCCCCAGGTGAGGGCGACGAGACCGTAGAGGAGGGCGTTCATGTGGCCTAGTGTCGAACCACCAACGCCCATGCGGCAAACGCATGGGGTTCATGCCGACATGAGGAGCACGCATGGCCGTCTCGGTCCCCCAGCTCCGTGCGTTCGTCGCCACGCTCGACGCCGGGTCGTTCACGTCTGCGGCCTCCGTGCTCGGCGTCGGCCAGTCGGCCGTCTCGCACGCCGTCGCCGGGCTCGAGCGCGAGGTCGGCGGGCCGGTCGTCCGGCGCGGCGCGGTCGCCGTCCCGACACCCCTGGGCGACCGCCTGCTCGCCCACGCCCGCAGCGTGCTCGCCTCGGTCGATGCCCTGGAGGCAGTGGTCCGGCCCGCCACGGCGCGCGGCACCGTGCGACTCGCGGCCGTCCCCACCGTCTGCCAGGGCCTGCTGCCGCGGCTCCGCGAGCTGTGGGCGGTGACGTTGCCCGACGTCGACGTGCAGGTCTACGAGGGCGACGACGACGAGATGCCCGAGTGGCTCGAGAGCGGCACAGTGGACGCTGCCGTGCTCGTCGACCCCGCGCCGGTGCCGGCCGGGGGCGTCGTCGTCGCCCGGGACGAGATGGCCGCCGTCGTCCGGCGCGACCACCCGCTCGCCGAGCTGCCCGCGCTCACGCTCGACGACCTGCACGAGGACGGCCTGGTCGCGGGCGGCGGCGGGTGCGAGTACCAGATCCAGAAGCTGCACGAGCTCGACGGACGCCCCTTCCGGTACGCCCACCGGGTGCGGGAGATGAGCACCATGTTCGGGATGATCGAACGGGGCGAGGGCGTCTCGATCGTGCCGACGCTCGGCCGGGTGATGCTGCCGCCGGACCTCGTGATGGTGCCGATGGCCCGGCGACTCGAGCGGACCCTGGTGCTGAGCGGCCCGTCGTCGCGCGAGTGGCACCCGCTGGCGAGGGCGTTGGTCGACGCGGTCTGACAGGTTGCACTTGCAAGTGCAACCCCGGTACCGTTGAGCCAGTTGCCCACCAACGGACGCGAGACGGAGACCCGATGCGCCAGACGACGACACGACGACCCCTCCGCGTCGACGAGGTCGCTCGCGCCGAGGCCGTCGACCTCGTCGAGCGCGCCGGCGATCGACAGGTCGCGACCGTCGAGCTCCACCTCGACGACGGCACGGAACTCGTGCTCCCGGAGCGACTCGGGGGCTTCGTCGCGAACCTCGTCCGCAGCATGGCCGACGGGGCTGGCATCTCGACGAGCATCCTCCCCGACGAGATGACGACGACCGTCGCCGCCGACGTCATCGGGATCTCCCGGCCCACCTTGATGAAGGCCATCGGCCGAGGTGAGATCGCTGCACACACCGTCGGGACCCACCACCGGCTCCGGCGCGCGGACGTCCTCGCAGCCCGAGACACACGACGGGTCGCCCGCGCAGCGGCAGCTCGCGAACTGCTCGAGTCCGGTGAGGCCTTCGACTGACACCCGGTCGCACTAGGCTTGATATGTGATGCTTCAGCGGGTCTTCGTCGATGCGAACGTCTTCTGCAGCCGGACGTTGCGAGACTGGACGTGCCTGCTCCGACTGCACACGGACGGCATGTTCCAGCTCCACACGACCGAGGACGTACTGGCCGAGACCACGCACACCCTCCGCCGACTGCACCCCGACAGGCCCGGGTCGGCCGTCTCCCGGCTGCGAGCAGCGATCCTCGACTCGATCGACGAGCTCGTCGACGACTTCGACGCCACGGTCGAGGACCACGGAACCGATCCCGACGACCGGCACGTGCACGCCGCCGCGATCGCCTGCGGGGCGCACGTCCTCCTCACGCAGGACCGTGGTCTCCGCGCGACGGATGCAGCGATGTACGAGGTGTACCGCTGTGACGAGTTCTTCAGCCTGGTCGACGACTCGGCGCCGTGGATCGTGCGCGACGTCGTGCGCGAGCAGGCGCGGTACTGGTCTAGCCGTCCCCGCGGCGCACGGAAGAGCCTGCCCGGGGCGCTCCGTGACGCCGATTGTCCGACATTCGCCGGGCGGGTGGAACGACATCTGCGGTTCCTCGCCGGATGACCGTGCGCTGAACGGACGACGGGGACCCCTCGGCAGGATGGACCGATGGCCGAGACGCACGTGAAGACCTTCACCACCCCGGACGAAGCGGCAGCCGAAGCCGCCGGCCTCGGCTGGCTCGCCGAGGCCGAAGACGCTGGCGGCACCAGGATCGCGCGGGTGCTGGACCGGCCGGCCACGACCGTGCTCGACCTCGAGCTGATCACTGACGGCTCCCCCACCGCCGCACAGGCCGAGCGCTTCGGACGCTCCCTCGCGCACACCCACGCCGCCGGCGCCGACCACTGGGGCGCACCGCCCGCGGGCTGGACGACGGGTTCCGCGCTCCGGATGGGACGCTCCCGCACCCCGTTCGTCGACGCTGCGCATGCACCGAGTACCTGGGGCGCGTTCTTCGCCGAGTACCGGATCCGCGACTTCGTCCGCCGAATCGTCGACGCCGGCGGGTTCGACCACGCCCAGGCGGCCGTGTTCGAGCGGGTCGCCGACCGGGTGCAGGACGGCACGCTCGGGTCGCCGCAGCCCGCACTCGTCGGGGACCGGCCCGCGCGGCTGCACGGCGACCTGTGGGCCGGCAACGTGCTCTGGCCGACGGACGCGTCCGAACCGACCGGCGCGGTGCTCATCGACCCGATCGCGCACGGCGGGCATGCCGAGACCGACCTGGCGCTGCTCGGACTGTTCGGGCTGCCGCGGTTGGAGACGGTGCTCGCCGCCTACGACCGGGAGTCGCGGCTCGCCGACGGCTGGCAGGAGCGCGTCGAGCTCCACCAGCTCGCGCCGCTGCTGCTGCACGTGTTCCTGTTCGGCGGGTCGTACACGGGGGCGGCCCTGCACGCGGCGCAGCGGTACGCCTGACCCGCGCACGGTGCGGGTTCGTTCACTCCGTGCGAGGTTGCCCGACCGGGGACCGGCGCCGCACCGTGCGGGCTCGCTCACTCCGTGCGAGGTTGCCCGCTCCGTGCAGCGCTACAACCGCGCACCGAGCAGGCAACCCCGCACGGGCCGGACGACAGCGCACCGTGCGCCGCCCCAGCCCCGCCAGCCCCGCCAGCCCCGCCGGCGCCGAGTCAGCCAACCTCGCACCGTGCATCCTTAGGCCGCGCACAGCCGGCGCAGTGCCGCGCTCGGGGAACGCCCCGGATGCTCATCGACATGACCACGTACCCGATACCCGTGACCGATCGAAGGGGCCCCGCGCAGACCGACGCGCAGGATCGGCGTCGCAAGCCGCTCGCCCGCCTGTTCCTCGGCGAGCGCGAGGACGCCCGCTGGCTCCGGCCGGCGTTCTGGGCGCTCCTCGCCGTGACCGCCGTGGTGTACCTCTGGGACCTGAGCGTCTCGGGGTACGCCAACAGCTTCTACGCCGCCGCAGTGCAGGCCGGCACGAAGTCGTGGGAGGCGTTCTTCTTCGGCTCCCTCGACTCGTCGAACTTCATCACGGTCGACAAACCCCCGGCGTCGCTCTGGGTGATGGTGTTGTCCGCGCGGCTGTTCGGCTTCTCGAGCTTCAGCCTGCTGCTCCCGCAGGCGCTCATGGCCGTGGGCTCGGTCGCACTGGTGTGGGGCACGGTTCGCCGCACTCTCGCCCGCGTCGGCACCACCACCGCGAACGTGGGCGCGCTGCTCGCCGGCTTCGTCGTCGCGGCCACGCCGGCGGCGGCCCTGATGTTCCGCTTCGACAACCCGGACGCGATGCTCGTGTTCCTGATGACCGCCGGCGCGTACTGCACCGTGCGGGCGCTGCCGCGAGGCAGCTGGAAGTGGATCGCACTGGCCGGGGTCGCCCTCGGCTTCGCGTTCCTGACGAAGATGCTGCAGGGGCTGCTCGTCCTGCCGGCCTTCGGCCTCGTCTACCTGTTCGCCGCCCGCACCACCTGGGGCAAGCGCGTCATCGGGCTGCTCATCGCCGCGGGGTCCCTCGTGGTGTCGGCCGGCTGGTGGGTCGTCGCCGTGTGGCTGTGGCCGGCCGAATCCCGCCCGTACATCGGCGGTTCGACGAACAACACCGTCCTCGACCTGGTGTTCGGCTACAACGGCCTCGGTCGGATCTTCGGCGGATCGGGCAACGGCGGCGGAGGCGGCGGCATGACCGGCGGCACCGCGGGTGGCTCCTTCGGTGGTTCGACGGGCCTGAACCGGCTGTTCTCGTCCGAGATGGGGCTCGAGATCTCGTGGCTCCTGCCCGCAGCGCTCATCGCACTGGTGGTCGGTCTGGTCGTCGTCGGACGCCGTCACCTGGCCGACCCGGCCCGCGCCGGACTCGTCCTGTGGGGCGGCTGGCTCCTGGTCACCGGCCTGGTGTTCTCGTACATGTCCGGCACGATCCACCCGTACTACACGGTCGCGTTGGCACCGGCGATCGCCGGACTCGTCGGCACCGGTGGCGCGCTGCTCTGGCACGCACGAGCGCGGTTCGTCGGCCGGATCGGCCTGGCCGCGATGATCGGCACCACCGCCTTCTGGGGCTGGTGCCTGCTCAACGAGAACCCGACGTGGCTGCCCTGGCTGCGCTGGGTGATGCTCGCCGGTGGGCTGCTGTCCGCAGCGCTGATCGTCATCGGCAGTGTGCCGTCACTGCGCAGGCTCGTCACGGTCGGCGTCCTCGCGGGCACCCTGTTCGGGCTCAGCGGCACCACGGCCTACGCCCTCGCCACGACGACCGTCGCGCACTCCGGTTCGATCCCGAGCGTCGGTCCGGCGGGCAGCAGCTCCGGTGGGATGGGCGGCGGCACCGGTGGCTTCCCGGGAGGCACGGGCGGACCGGGTGGGTCGACCTCCGGCTCCGACGACGGCGGCTCCGACAGCACGTCCGACTCCCAGCAGGGTCCCGGCGGGACCCCGCCGGAGGGCGCGTCCGGCGAGGCGCCGGAGATGCCGGACGGCACGTCCGGCACGGCACCGGGCAGTGGCCAGGACCGCACGGACGACGCGACCTCCGAGGGTGGGTCGGGGACGGGCCTCCAGACCGGGGGTGGTGGCGAAGGTGCGTCGACCTCGTCGGCCCTGCAGAAGCTGCTCGAGGCGTCCGACGCGAAGTGGGCGGCCGCCGTCAACGGATCGCAGTCGGCCGCGCAGCTCGAACTCGACACCGACACCGCCGTCATGGCGATCGGTGGCTGGTCGAGCGACCCGGCACCCACGCTCGCGCAGTTCAAGGCGTACGTCGCCGACGGGGACATCGGGTACTACGTCTCCTCCGGCTCCGGTGGCGGTGGCATGGGCGGCGGTTCGTCCACCGCATCGGCGATCCAGGAGTGGGTCGCGGCGAACTACGAGTCGACGACGGTCGGCGGGCAGACCGTCTACGACCTGAGCACCGCCAAGTGATCGACGACGAGGGCGCGGTGGATAGGCTCGCGGACGTGACCGGCCAACCGCTGCAGCGCACCGACGGCACCCCCGTCCGCGCCCTCGTCGTCGACGACGAGCACGCCCTGGCCGACGCCGTCGCCCTCGCGTTCGAGGGGGACGGCTGGGCCGTGCGGGCGGTGCACCGAGGACGCGACGTCCTGTTCGCCGCGCGGGAGTTCCAACCCGACGTCATCGTCCTCGACGTGATGCTGCCGGACATCGACGGGTTCGAGGTGCTCGAGCGGCTCCGCGACTCCCGCGACGCCGTCCGTGTGCTCTTCCTCACCGCGCGCGACGCCCCCGAGGACCGGCTCGCCGGACTCACCGGCGGCGGGGACGACTACCTGACGAAGCCCTTCGGCATCGACGAGCTGCTCGTCCGGGCGCGGATCCTCGCACGGACCTCCGCTCGGGTCGCAGCGGTGGGCGGGAGCGCCGAGGTGGTGGTCGGTGACCTCCGCCTCGACGAGGACGCCCGCGCCGTCAGCCGTGCCGGCGAACCGATCGAGCTCACACCGACCGAGTACGAGCTGCTGCGGCACCTGGCGCGGAACGCCAACCGGGTGCTCTCGCGGGAACAGCTGCTCGCGGGCGTCTGGGGCATGGACTTCGGGTCGTCGTCGAACCTGGTCGACATGTACGTGTCGTACCTGCGGAAGAAGCTCGACGCCGGACGCGAGCCGATGCTGCAGACCGTGCGCGGGGCTGGGTACGTCTTGCGGCCGACGACGTGAGCCGATCGACGAAGGCGATCCGGGCCCGTCCGACTCGCGCCGGACGGGTGCCGTCGTTGCGGTGGCGGGTCGTGGCTGCCGTCGCGCTCCTGCTCGTCGCGACGAACGTCGTCGTCGGAGCGGTGACCGTCGTCGCGTTCCGGGGGTACCTGGTCGACCGCCTCGACGCGGAGCTGTCGACGGCGGCGAACCGGACCGTCGGTGGCCGGGACGATGCAGACGCACCCACCGGCCCGCCGCCCGGGTCGTCGTCGGGATCGTCGTCGGGATCGTCGTCGGACCGTCCGGATCCGGACAACGCCTTCATTGGGGCGCCGGGGCAGTCCGCCGGCACCGTCGTCGCGATCGTCCGCGACGGCACCGTGGTGCTCGGCGGGTACACCGACAGCGACGGCGACCAGCACGGGCTGTCGTCGGCGCAACGGCGGACGCTCACCGCGGTCGACAGCGGCGCCGACCCGGCGACGATCGACCTCGGCTCGCTCGGCATCTACCGGGTGCAGGCGGTCGGGGACGACGGCGACGTGTTCGTCACCGCACTCCCCCTCGGTGACCTGAACGCCGCCATCGCCCGCCTGTTGCTCGTCATCGGGATCGTCACGGTGCTGGGCCTCGTCGTCGCCGCGTGGGCCCTCGCACTGCTCGTGCGGCGGTCCCTCCGACCGCTCGAACGCGTCGCCGCGGTCGCCTCCGGGGTGACCGACCTCGACCTGGAACGCGGCGACACCGACATCCCGGTGCGGGTCGCCGACGCCGACCTCACCGCGAACCGCGAGGTCGGACAGGTCGGCACCGCACTGAACCGGCTGCTCGGGCACGTCGCCCGAGCCCTGACGGTGCGCCGCGACGCCGAGGCCGGCATGCGGACCTTCGTCGCCGACGCCTCGCACGAGCTGCGGACGCCGATCGCGACCGTCCGGGCCTATGCCGAGCTGACCGCGCGCTCGTCGGACCTCGACGCGATCCACCGGAACGTCGACCGGATCGGCCGGGAGGCCGTGCGGATGGGCGACCTCGTCGAGGAGCTCCTGCTGCTCGCACGGCTCGACGCGACGGCCCTGGCGTCCGGGGCTCGGGTGTCCCCGATCGTGCGCGAACCCGTCGACCTGACCTCGATCGTGGTCGAGGCGACGATGGACGCCCGGGCCACCGCGCCCGGGCACCGGTGGACCCTGCAGATCGTCGACGACCACCCGCTGACCGTGACAGGCGACGCGGAGCAGCTGCGCCGCATCGTGACGAACCTGCTCGCGAACGCCCGGACGCACACCCCGACCGGCACCGCGGTGGTGGTGTCGTTGCAGCGGATGGGGCCGTCCGGTGCTGGTGCGGCCGCTCGCCTCGTCGTGGCCAACGACGGGCCGCCGATCCCGTCGGAGGCCCTGCCGACCCTGTTCGACCGGTTCACCCGGGGTGAGGCCTCGCGGACCCGTGCGCAGGGACAGGGGACGAGCGGCCTCGGGCTGGCGATCGTGCAGGCCGTGGTGTCGGCGCACGGCGGGAGCGTGCGGGTGGCCTCCGGCCCCGGTCGGACGGCGTTCACGGTGGACTTGCCGGACGTGGCGTCTGTGCCCGCTTCGTGACGTCCGCCTCGCCCGCTTCGTGAGCAGAAATGGTCGAGTCCTCTGGCGCGACTCGACCATTGCTGCTCACCAAGGACGCCGACCCCGACGGCGACGCATACTGGTCGCATGACGAAGGAGTACGGCGAGCTGCCGGGCCGCCCGGACCCGTCGGAACTCGTGGTCGAAGTGCCCGCGTTCGAAGACGACCGTCCGCAGCCCGAACCTGCACCGCCGGCGGCCGCACCGGAGCTCGTCGCAGCGACCGAGTTCGCCCGGAGTTCCCACGAGCCGCCGACGATCCGCCGGACCCAGGTCCGCGCAGGGTTGTGGATCGCGGGCGTGCCGATCGCGGTCCTCGCGGTCATCGCGATCGTGCAGATCCTGCTGCAACCCTGACGGTACCCGCGTGCTCGTTGCGGGTCAGTCGTCACGGTCGTCGACGTCTGATCCGCAGAACTCGCCGAGAAAGCGCGAGACCCGAGCGCCCAACCGTCCGGATGGGGCCCGCGCCGGAGGATGGCACGCGCCCGGCGCAACCGTCCGCATCATCAGACGATCGTCCAACGTCCGGGCCGAACGCGTGCAAGCCGGCACCCGGCGACGCAGGCTGGGTCCTGTCCGAGCTGGACGACCCACACGGGTCACCACCGCAGAGATGGGAACACGATCATGAACTCGTTCAAGCGCAAGTCCGTCAAGCTCCTCGCCGGCACCGCACTCGGTGGCGCCGTCATCGCCGGGGCGTTCGTCGCGGCACCGGCACAGGCCGCTGAGCCCGCACCGAGCACCTCGGCCTCCGTCGGCGGCAACGTCAACGTGAACCTCGACCCGGTCGCGATCGTCAACGCGATCAAGGACGCCGTGAACGACCAGAGCGACCGCGGCGGCGCCGTGCAGGCCGCGCTCGACGTCGGCTACTGGAACGCGGGCAACCCCGACCGCCTCACCGTCGCGGTGGTCAACAAGAACCAGGACATCACGGTGTCCGGCGACGTCGCGGACGCGCAGTCGATCGACATCAAGGGCGGCAACTACGTCATCTACTGGTTCAAGGGCCCCGGCTCGATCACGAACAACGGTGACGGTGGCTGGCTGAACTGGGGTGCGTTCGGCAACATCGAGCGCATCGACAACGTCATCCACGTGAACGGCGGCTGATCCGCCGACGCCGCACCGACGCCCCCGGGGACCACGGTCTCAGGGGGCGTCGTCGTGTGTGGCGGGACGCTCGGCGGGGGGCTCGATCGCCGGGGGCCAGGTCCGTGCTGCACCGCGGACCTCGCGCCGTGCACGGATCCACCCCTTCACGAAGGCGACCGACACCAGCGCCGTCCGGTTCGGCGCCTTCCACGACTTCATCAGCCGTCCGAGGTGCCACGCGACGGCCTGGCGGCTGTAGGCCGTCTCCTTGGCGATCTCGTCGTTGGAGAGCCCCTGCGCGGCGAGCGCGAGCATCTGTTCCTCGGTCTCGTCGAGGCCGGGCGCACGGGCGACGAGGTCGATCTCCCCGGTGGTGACCGCCGCCGCGGACTCGCCCGCCGATCGCCGTCGCTGCTGGGCCCAGGCCTCGGCCCAGCACGAGCCGAGTTCGTGGGCGACGAGCGAGGCGCGGCTCATCGCGAGCATCGTCCGGCCGGCGTGGTCGAGCGTGACGGCGTGGTCGCGGGTGGCCGTGTGCATGACGAGGGCGAAGACCCGGATCGCCGGCAGGGCCCCGCGGAGCACGACCGACACGTCGACGCGGGGGTCCTCGGCGCTCGCGGCCGCCACCGCGCGCAGCTGGGCGAGGCACTCGCGGTCGACGGGTTCACCGCGCTCGACGGCACGCAGCGCGGCGGGGAGCACGAGCGGGACGATCTCGGCGTACCGGCGTCGCAGCCAGTCGTGGCCGTCCGGTCGGATGCCGTGCAGCGGAGGCGTGAGCAGGAGCTCCTCGAACTCCGGACACCGCTCGTCGAGCGCCAGGCCGAGCCGCTCCCCCGGGAGCAGCACCGCCGATCGGTGTGCGTCGTCGTGCTCGGTCGTCATCGTCCGTCGACCGTATCCGCGCGACACCTGTCGTGTTCGGCCGTGACGTGAACGGTCGCCGAACGCCGTTCTTACCGGGAGCACAGCGCACTGCCTCGGTCCGCATGTGCCCGCTGCCGAGCATGAGCGGCATGACGGAGACGAACCAGACCCTCGACATCGACATCGTCGTCCCCTGCTACAACGAGCAGGACACGCTCGCGGCCCACGTGCGACGCCTGCACACGTTCTGCCGGACGTCGTTGCACCACACCTGGCGGATCACGATCGCCGACAACGCCTCGACCGACGACACCGCGCGGATCGCCGACGACCTGGCCGCCATGCTGCCCGGCGTGCACGCGGTCCACCTGCCCGAGAAGGGTCGTGGGCGGGCGCTCAAGGCCGTGTGGGGTGCATCTCCGGCGACCGTGCTCGTGTACGTCGACGAGGACCTGTCGACGGACCTCGCGGCACTCGAGCCGCTCGTGGCGCCGCTGCTCTCCGGGCACTCCGACCTGGCGATCGGCACGCGGTTGGCGGACTCGTCGCGGGTGGTTCGGGGCAGCAAGCGCGAGTTCATCTCCCGCTCGTACAACCTGCTGCTCCGCACGACGATGGGGGTGTCGTTCTCGGACGCGCAGTGCGGGTTCAAGGCGGTCACGAAACGGGCGGCCGACCAGCTGCTGCCGCTGTGCGAGGACGACGCGTGGTTCTTCGACACCGAGATGCTCGTCCTCGCCGAGCACGCGGGACTGCGCATCCACGAGGTCCCGGTGGACTGGGTCGACGACGTGAACTCGTCCGTGCAGATCGCCTCGACGGCCACCGAGGACCTCAAGGGCATGTGGCGCGTCTCGCGGGGCATCGCCAGCGGGCGGGTGCCGGTGGGCGCCGTGTACGAAACCATCGGCCGCCGTCCGTTCACGCCACCGCACGTCGGGTTCCTCGGGCAGGTGCTGCGCTTCGGCGCCATCGGGGTGCTGTCGACCGTCGCGTTCGCGGTGCTGTACGCGCTGTTCCGTCCGGCGATCGGGGCGCAGACGGCGGACTTCACCGCCCTGTTGCTGACGGCGATCGGCAACACCGCGCTCAACCGGCGGTTCACGTTCGGTGTGCGGGGGCGTGCCGGAGCCGGGCGACACCACGTGCAGGGGCTGGTGGTCTTCGGCGTCGCCTGGGCGATCACGTCGGGGTCGCTCGTGGTGCTGCACAGCACGACACCGGGAGCGTCGCACGGTGCCGAGATCCTGGTACTGACGGCCGCCAACCTGGTCGCGACCTGCGTTCGGTTCGTGCTGTTCAAGGCGTGGGTGTTCCGCAGCGGCCGCCGTCGCCCGGAGCTCATCCGCCCCGGCACGACCCCCGCCGCCGACGCCAGCACGGCGGTGACGGAGCCGATCACCGTCGACGAACGGACCGGCGAGCGCGCGGCCTGACACCGTGCGGGGCTGGCCACTCGGTGCGGGGTCGTTCGGCCCGCGCGGCCCGTCGCACCGTGCGGTGTGGCCCATCCCGTGCGAGGTTGCATGCTCCGTGCAGCGCAACAACAGCGCACCGAGCGGGCAACCTCGCACCAGCCGGACAGGCGCGCACGGTGCGACACCATCACACGCCCGGACCCGCGGTGTTGCGTGGGCGGTATACCGCGCCGTAGCATCGCCGTACCGCACCACAACCCCACAGGGCCCGACTGCCAACACCGGTCTGCCCGCGGCGAGCGCTCCATCGATGCAGCCTGGCCGTCCGCTGCCGGCAACGCCCCACTGGACCCGCACACGTGAACCCCACATCTTTCGGTCTCTACGACCCTGCCCGCGAATCGAGCGACTGCGGCGTCGGTTTCATCACCCGACTCGACGGCACGCCCCACCACGACGTCATCCGCAAGGGTGACGAAGCGCTCTGCGCCATCCCCCACCGCGGCGGCAAGTCCGCCGAGGGTGTCGGTGACGGCGCCGGTGTGAGCATCGACCTGTCGGTGGAGTTCTTCAGCGCCATCACCGGCCAGGAGCTCCGCGCCGGTCACTTCGGTGTCGCGAACTGCTTCGTGCCGAGCGGCGCAGGTGCGGCGGCGGACGCCGAGCGCGCCCGTGCGCGGCAGACCGTCACGGACGCCATCGAGCAGCAGGGCTTCGAGCTGCTCGTCGTCCGCGACGTCCCGGTGGACCACTCCGTCGCCCGGCCCGAGGCCGAGCAGTACCAGCTGCCGATCGTGCAGTGGGTCTTCCGCGCGCCCGAGCAGTGGGACCGCACCGAGGTCGACGCCGCGGCGAACCGTGCCCTGCTCGCGATCGAGTCGGTGTCCTACGGCGAGGCCGCCGAGCAGCGCGCCGAGCACGCGGCCCTGTACCCGCTGTCGCTCAGCGCCCGGACCCAGATCCTGAAGGGCCGCCTGAACTCGGGCGAGGTCATCGGGTACTTCACGGACCTGCGTGACCCGCGTCACTCGGTGCGGACGCTGTACTTCCACACCCGGTTCTCGACGAACACCGAGCCGCACCCGACGATGGCGCAGCCGTTCCGGCTGATGGCGCACAACGGCGAGCTGAACACCGACCGGAAGAACCGGCTGTCGGACGAGGCTCTGGCGCGTGCCCGCACCCGCAGCATCGTGCGCCCGCCCGGGCAGTCGGACTCGAGCCGCCTCGACCAGACGCTGCAGAGCCGCGTGTTCGACGACGGGCTCGAGATCGTCGAGGCCGTGGTCTCGCTCATGCCGCCGGCGTGGGAGAACGACCGCACGCTGACCGCCGACGTGCGGGACATGCTCGAGTACTTCTCGCTGTACGAGGAGAAGAACGACGGCCCCGCCGCCGTGATCTTCAGCGACGGCGACGTGGTCGGCGCGCGCCTGGACCGCCTGGGGCTGCGTCCGCTGCGCACCGTCGAGACCACCGAGTACCTGATGGTGTCGTCCGAGGCCGGTCAGGTCACGTTCGACGCCGACGAGGTCGTGCACCGCGGCCGCATCGAGGCCGGCGGCATGCTCGTCGTCGACCACCGCACCGGCACCCGGATGCGCACGGACGAGGTGCTGCGCATGCTCGCGGCCCGCCGCGACTACGGCACGCTGCTCGACGCTGCGCGTGTGGACCTCGACGACCTGCCCGCTCCGGACTACGAGCGCACGACGACCACCCTGGGCTACGAGGGCGATCTGTCGCTCGCCGGCCGGTACGTGGCGTACTCGCTGAACCAGGAGAGCTTCCGGTTCATGCTCGACCCGATGCTGCAGAACGGCTCGGAGCGGATCTCGGCGATGGGCTACGGCAACGCCATCAACGCCCTGAGCGACACCGAGGGCGGCATGGCGAAGTACTTCTCGCAGCGCTTCGCCCAGGTGACGAACCCGCCGCTCGACTCGATCCGTGAAGCCGACGGCATGAGCATGCGCGTGGCGCTCGGCGCGAAGCCGGACGGCACGGGTTCGACGAGCCGACAGCTCGTCGTGCAGTCGCCGATCCTCGGCCACCTGGACATGGTGCGCCTGCGCGACCAGGACATCGTGCCGCTCGAGCGCTTCGACATGCTCTACGTGCCGGTGCTCGGCGACGAGCAGGCGAACGCCGACGCCGTGCGCGACGCCGTGGACGCCCTGTGCGACGCCGTGGAGCAGTTCGCGGGGACGTCCGGCGGCATCGCCGTGCTGACCGACCGCGAGGTCTCGTCGACCCGTGCGCCCCTGCCCGTGATCCTGGCCGTGGCCGCCGTGAACCAGCGGCTCATCGAGACCGGGCTGCGCCTGCGGGTGTCCGTCGTCGCCGAGAGCGGTCAGCTGCCATCGTCACACCACGTGGCGACGGCCCTCGGCTTCGGCGCCTCGGCTGTGTACAGCTTGAGCGCGCGCCTGCGTGCCGAGGAGAAGTACCCCGCCGCGCCGGCACCCGCCGGTGAGCTCACCGCGACGGACCTCGCGCTGAAGCAGTTCCGCAAGGCCGCCGAGAAGGCGCTCGCGAAGACCATGGGTCGCGTCGGCCTGTGCACCGCCGAGAGCTACATCGGTGGCGCGTTCTTCGAGCCGAACTACCTGGACACCGGCGACGACGTCCTGGCGCGGGTGTTCCCGCACATGCAGGCCCCCGTGGGCGGCGTCGGCTTCGCCCGCATCGCCCAGGCGGCGACCGACTGGCACGAGCGTGCCCGCTCGGTCGCGGCCGAGGGCCAGGTCCCCCTGCTCGGCCTATTCAAGGAGCGCTCGGACGGTGCCGGCCACTCGTTCGGCGTCGCGAGCGTCCGCGGGTTCGGCGGCATGACCGAGGAGCGTCCGTCGTTCGAGCGCTCCGGCGACTCGGACGCCCTGCGCCTGCTGACGCTCGGCCAGCTCGACGACTCCTTCGGCATCACCGACGCGGCGTACCGCAACACCGGCTACGACCGCCTCAGTGACACCGAGATCGACCAGCACCGGATCACGCCGGGCTACGTCACGTTCCTGCAGACCACGCACGACGAACGGTCGCGCCGTCCCGCTGCGCTCCGCGACGTGCTCGCGCTGCCCGCGGACGTCACCGGCATCGACGAAGCCTCGGACTTCGCGCGCGAGCTGGGTCGGTTCTCGACGACCGGCAACGCCAGCGTCACCGTGCGCGGGCTGTCCGGCTCGCGTCCGGCGTTCTCCGACGAGCTCCCGGGAGGCACGGAGCAGTTCCGCCTGCAGCTCGCGTCGACGGGCACGACGGGTGCACTGCGCCACGCGGCCCTGGCAGACGGCCTCGCGCTGCTGTACCCGGGCCAGGTCGACGTCGACTCCGTCGACGCCACCCAGGTGACGCTCCGCGCCACCGGCGCGGCCGTCGGGCTGCTCGCCCTGCTCGAGAGCGCGCCCGACAGCGTCGAGCTCGACGAGGTCCAGCCGGCGCACGAGATCACCCGGACCCTGGCGTCCGGCGCGATGAGCCACGGCGCCCTCGTCGCCACCGCGCACGAGGCGGTGGCGCACGGCACGAACATGGTCGGCGGCATGTCGAACAGCGGTGAGGGCGGCGAGCACCACTCCCGCTACGGCACCATCCGTGGCTCGCGGATCAAGCAGTTCGCCTCGGGTCGCTTCGGCATCTGGGCGGGCTACCTCGCCGACCCCATGCTCGAGGAACTCGAGATCAAGATCGGTCAGGGCGCGAAGCCCGGCGAGGGCGGTCAGCTGCCCGCGCCGAAGGTCACGGTGGACATCGCCGCGGCCCGTGGTGGCACGCCCGGCGTCGAGCTCATCTCGCCGCCGCCGCACCACGACACGTACTCGATCGAGGACCTGGCGCAGCTCATCCACGACTGCAAGGCCGCCCGTGTCCGCGTGATCGTGAAGCTCGTGTCCTCCGAGGGCATCGGCACCATCGCGGTCGGCGTCGCCAAGGCCGGCGCGGACGTCATCAACGTCGCGGGCAACACCGGTGGCACCGGTGCCGCGGCCGTCACGAGCCTGAAGTACGCGGGACGTTCGGCGGAGATCGGCGTCGCCGAGGTCCACCAGGCCCTCGTCGCGAACGGCCTGCGCTCCAAGGTCACGCTCCGCTGCTCGGGCGCGCACCAGACCGGGTCCGACGTCGTGACGAGCGCCCTGCTCGGCGGTGACAGCTTCGAGTTCGGCACGACCGCGCTCATGATGCTCGGCTGCGTCATGGCGAAGAACTGCAACGTGAAGTGCCCGGCCGGCCTCACCACGAACGCCGAGGCGTTCGAGGGCGACCCGCGTGCACTCGCGCAGTACCTGCTCAACATCGCCCACGACGTGCGGCAGATCCTCGCCCGCCTCGGTCTGCGCTCGCTGCGCGAGGCACGGGGTCGCACCGACCTGCTGCAGCTCCTCGACCACCCGGCGAGCGTCGGGCGTCTGGACGCCCGCGCCCTGCTCGCGCAGGTGCCGGAGAAGGTCGTGACGGACCCGGAGTACCTGGAGAAGGACTTCCACACCGACGACGCGCTGCTCGAGCGCATCCGCACGGCGCTGGTCGACCACGCCCAGGAGCACGTGCTCGTGCACGGGGTCCTGCTCGGCAACAGCGACAAGTCCGTCGGCGGTCAGCTCGGCATCGACGTCGAGCGCCTGCTCAACCACGAGCTCCGCGCCGAGGACGTCCAGGGGCTGCCCGCCGTGGCGACCGACGACCGCGGGCGCCGCCGGCTGGTCGACGGTGCGGTCACGATCCGCACCCAGGGGTCGGCCGGGCAGTCGTACGGCGTGTTCAACAACGACGGCATCGTGCTCGAGCACACCGGCACCGCGAACGACGGCGTCGGCAAGAGCCAGAGCGGCGGTCGGATCATCGTCCGCGCTCCCGGCGGCGGCAGTGCCGACCAGGGCGGGAACGTGTTGATCGGCAACTTCGCGCTCTTCGGGGCCACCGGTGGCCGCACGTTCGTCGAGGGCGAGGCCGGAGACCGCTTCGCCGTGCGCAACTCCGGCGCCACGGCTGTGGTCGAGGGCGTCGGCGACTTCGGGTGCGAGTACATGACCGGCGGTGCCGTGTTCAACCTCGGCGCGTTCGGCAAGGGCCTCGGCAACGGCATGTCCGGCGGGTTCCTGTACCAGTACGACCCGTCCGGTCAGGTCGCCCAGCGGGCCAGCATTGACTCGCTCCTCGTGTTCCCCGTCACCGACACCGAGCGCGGGGCGTTCCACGAGGCCGGCGCGCGCCTGCTGCTCGAGTGGCACCTCGAGGCGACCGGGTCGGCGCTGGCCGAGCGGCTGCTCGCCGATTGGGAGACCACCCGGCAGCACGTCTTCGTCGGCATGCCGCGCGCCCTGCTGCTCTCGCAGGACGCTGGCGAGATCCTCGCGGCGGCCACCCGCCCCGAGCTGCTCGACGAGCTCGCGACCTCGATCGCCACGGACAAGCTCCGAGCGTTCAAGGTCGACTACCGCGACCAGCGCACCGTCCTCGGCGGCCGTGCCCCGGCGCTCGGCGACCAGGGCGACGACATGTTCTCGCTGCTGTCGTCGTACACGGTGCTCGGTGTCGCCCAGGACGTCGCCCTCGAGCGCGTCCCCGGTGCGGGTCCCAACGACCCCCGCGTCACCGAAGCGGTGAAGAACCTCGTCCTGACCGAGGACTTCTCGGTGAAGCAGCGCGTCGTGAAGTACCTGCGCGGCACGCTCGACCGGTTCGCGGACGACCAGCTCGCGACGCTCATCGCCATCAAGCGGCTCGACGACTACAAGCGTGCGCTCACGCAGCGGAACAACCGCAGCATGGACGCACCGGGCACCACGGGGTGGATCATGCACCAGAACGCCAAGAACGACGGCCGCGTCCGCGAGGCCCGCTTCGACGAGCTGCTCGCCACCGCGGCGCTCGAGGACATCGCCCGCCGTGCACCCCAGGCGCCGACCGAGGCGGTGTCCGCGTGAGCCTGCTCCCCCCGACCGGATCGCTGATCCCCGTCGACGCACCGTTCTCGGCTGCCCAGGAGTCCTGGCTGGCCGGGTTCATCGCGGGCATCGCCGCCGCCGGCAAGAAGGCGTCCGGTGCCGCCCCCACGACGACGATCGACGTGCTGTTCGGTACGCAGACCGGCAACGCGGAGTTCCTGGCCGACGAGCTCGTCGCCGGGGCGAAGGCCCGCGGGCTCGGTGGCCGTGCCGCTGCACTCGACGCCGTCACCCCGGAGCAGCTCGCCGGGATGACCCACGTGCTCGTCGTCACCTCGACGTACGGCGAGGGCGAGATGCCCGACAACGCCGGCCTGTTCTGGGACGCGGTCCAGGCGTCCACCGTGCCGCGGCTCGAGGGGCTGCAGTACGCCGTCCTCGGCCTCGGGGACACCAGCTACGACGAGTTCTGCCAGGCCGGCAAGCTCCTCGACACCCGCTTCGAGCAGCTCGGCGCGACCCGGGTGCACGACCGCGTGGACTGCGACGTCGACTTCGAGGACGCCGCCGCACTCTGGAGCGCCGCCGTGCTCGACCGGCTCGCTGCCGAGGCCGGCGCGACGGGCGCACCCGGCGCGACCACGGGCAGTGGTGCCGACGGCGGTGCCACCGCGACCGGCGTGGCGGGCGCGGGCCGTGCCTCCCGACCGGGGTCGCAGTGGAACAAGCGCAACCCGTACCCGTCGCGGCTGGCTGCGAACCGGCTGCTCTCCTCGCCGCGCAGCGCGAAGGAGATCCGGCACTACGAGTTCGACCTCGGCGACTCCGGCATCGAGTACGCCGCCGGCGACGCCCTGGCGGTGGTGCCGGTCAACGACGAGGTGTTCGTCGCGGAGCTGCTCGAGCAGGTCGGCGCGAACGGCGGCGAGTCGTTCGACGGCCGACCGATCACCGAGGTCCTGCGGAGCGACCGCGAGGTCCGGACCCCGTCGAAGGACCTCATCGCGGACCTGGTGCAGCGCGCCCCGGCGAGCGAACTCGCCGCGGTCGTCTCGCACGGCGACAAGCACGAACTGGACCGGTGGCTGTGGGGCCGTGACGTCCTCGACCTGCTGCGCGACGCCGGACCGGCCGCTCCCGGACTCGACGAGCTGCTGCCGAACCTGCGCCCGCTGCAGGCACGCCAGTACTCGATCTCGTCGAGCCCGCTGGCGCACCCGGACCGCATCCACCTGACCATCGCGTCCGTCCGGTACGGCGACCCCCACCGGATGTACGCCGGTGTCGCGTCGACGTTCCTGGCCGACCGGGTCGCCCCCGACGGTACGGTCGACGTCTACCTGCAGCCGAACGCGTCGTTCGGCGTGCCGGCCGACGCGTCCGCACCGATGATCATGATCGGTCCGGGCACCGGCATCGCCCCGTTCCGTGGGTTCCTGCACGAGCGGGCTGCGGCGGGTGCGACGGGGCGCAACTGGCTGTTCTTCGGCGACCAGCACCGCGACACCGACTTCGTCTACCAGGACGAGCTCACCGAGCTGCAGGAGCAGGGCGTGCTGAACCGCCTCGACCTGGCGTTCTCACGCGACCAGGCCGAGAAGGTCTACGTGCAGACGCGGATGCGCGAGCAGTCCGCCGAGCTGTTCGCCTGGCTCGAGGACGGCGGCCACGTGTACGTGTGCGGCGACGCCTCGCGGATGGCGAAGGACGTCGAGGCCGCGCTGCTCGACGTCATCCGCACCGGCCGCGGGCGGGACGAGGACGACGCGCTGTCGTACCTGGCCGACCTGCGCCGCACGAAGCGGTACGTCCGCGACGTCTACTGAGCCAGCAGCCCCCGCCCGATGCGAGCAGCAGAACGCCCGGGCAGCAGAACGCCCCGGCAGCGGAACCCGAATCCGACAGCCGGGGCGTCCTGTGGAAGGGTGCCGGTCAGTGAGACCTGACCGACGAGCCCAGTGGCGTGACGCAAGGACCCGGGTGCGATGACCCGGCTTCCTGGACGACGAGTCTCCTGATCCGGGACTCTCGTCGTGCTCGCCACTCGATCGCCGATGGTTGGTCGGCGCCGGGCGCGCACTGCGTCACGGTCATTCGGGTCCCCCTCCTGCCGCGGTTCGTTGCCGTCACCGGCTCCCTGGATGCCGGCCCGAAGGGACGACTCTGATCCGCGGTACAGAAACGCTACGACGATCGGCGGATCTTCGGAACCCGTTGACGGGAATCACTCAGCCGTGCTACCGCTCGGTGTTCCCGAAGCGTCGTCGGCGTCCCCCGGTGCGACCGCTCGCGACCACGCCGAGTCGGCCGCCGTGCTCGTGTCCGGCGGTTCCGGAGTCAGGACGAGCCCCGACCCGGACGTGGCTGAGGCGTAGAGGTCCTCGAGCCAACTGCGGTTGATCGACGGCACCCGGCTGCCGGAGAACTTGAAGTGCAGGCCGACGTTGGGGTTCAACCAGATCGTGCTGCGGCCGTTGCCGTGGACGACGTCGTCCTTCCACGAGAACGCGAACCGGTGATCACGCCGGAGCATGTTCACGATCACGATCTGCAGGTGTGTCATGGCACGGTCGTCGATGCGGAGGTCGAGCGGCTGGCCGTCGTAGATGAGCTGACCCATGGCCCCTTCTACTCCATGGTGCCGGTGTGGTCGAGCGATCTCGCCCAGGTCGTGATCGTGGTGTCGAACCAGACGGCGTCGACGTTCCGCTCCCAGGCGTGCTCGGCGGGCTCGCTGACCGCCAACGTCACGGAGTCGGGGTGTGCGTCGGCGAACTCCCGACTGACGGCGAACGGCACGGTGGTGTCCCCCGACGAGTGGATGAGCAGGGTCGGCGGCAGGCTCCGCGGCGCGTGCAACCAGGAGAGCGCGCGGACGTCCACGGGCGAGCGGAGCCCGACGAGGCGGCACACGAGCGGCAGCGCCATCGCCCGGAGCGCGGCACCGACGACGAACCCAGGGAGCCCGGCACGACCGGCCTGGGAGCGCACCGTGGTCGCCCAGTCGAGCGCCGGCGAGACGAGGACCAGTCCGACGAACCGGTCGCGGTGCGCCGACCGCGCCAGCAGTTCGTGGGTGATCGTCGCGCCCATCGACCACCCCACGATGACGAGCCGTTCGGCCCCGTTCGCGACGGCGTGGTCGAGTGCGGCCTCGACGTCGGGCCACTCCCGGGCGCCGAGGTGCGAGGCACGGCCCTGCCAGGGCGCTTCGCCGTCGCCGCGGAACGACGGGACGATCGAGGTCCAGCCGGCCTCGAGTGCCGCCGGCACGGTCCGGAGCGCCGTCACGCGGGTGGTGCGGATGCCGTGCACGTGGACGGCCCAGGTGGCGCCGGGCGCGTCGGCGCCGGGCGTGTCGGCGCCGGGCGCGTCTGCGGTGGTCTGCGCGAGCTCGGCCTCGGGGCCACCGGGCCGGATGACCCACGCCGGCGCAGGGCCGACGGGCGTCGCCAGGTCGACCTCCGCCCAGTCGACGTCCATCGCGGCGGGGTCCGGGTGCACGTGCCCGCTCCACCGCACCCGTGTCGACACGTCGCCCGTCGTCCGGACCACCGCACGCCGCACGGTGCCGGCGGCCTCGTCGACGTCGAGCACCGGTCCGACCGTGGTGTGCCCGGTACCGTCGTGCCACAGGCCGTACTCCCCCGGGCGCACGGTGTCGTCGGTGATCGGGAGCCGGATCGAGTCGTCGGTCGTCTCGAGCACGGGGGTCCAGCGGTCGCCGCCGGGCAGCACGATCTTGCCGACGACCTTCCGCACCACGAGCAGGAACGCCGCCGCCAGCACGACGAGCACGCCGAGCACCCACCAGACGATCGTCATCGCATCAGCCTCCGAGACTGCGGGTCAGGGTCAGTTCCGCCGAGCGCACCTGGGCGAGTTCGGCGTCGTCGAGGGTGCGGCCCTGCACCTCGGCGTCGCGGATCGCGATGACGAGGTCGTAGGTCCGTGCCTGCACGTCGCCGTCCCGTTCGACGGCGCGCAGTTCGTGGCGCCGTGCGATGCGACGGAGCCGTCGGTGGTGCCGACGACACGTCACGTCCCGCCACCACCGGCGGAACGTCAGGGACGCCATCGCGACGACGATGAGGACGATGCCCAGGTAGAACGGCGGGTCGAAGCCCAGACGGAGTCCGTCGCGCAGCGGGGCGGGGAACCACCCGAAGTGGTCGGCGGTGAGGGAGAGCAGCTCGTCGATGCTCGCGATGACCACGAGCGACAGGCCCACCCGGAAGACCACGAGCGCGACCGGGTTCCGCAGCACGCCGTACCGGAGCGTCGCGGCGGCGATCACGCCGACACCCACCATGTAGACCGACCCGTAGAGCCACATCGCCGGCTGGTGGATCTCCCGCACGATGAAGTGGAAGTCGGTGCCGCCCCGGTCGCGCACGGCGAAGAACGGGACGGCGAAGGCCACGACCACCACGAGGAGCGCCAGCGGGCTCGCCAACCCCGGCCGCTTCGGCAGGTCGGACGTGCTCGCCCGGAGCATCAGCCAGAAGGCCGCCGTGGCGCACACGTTCTGCACCAGGTTGATGAGGTTCGTGCCCCCGAGGGCGCCGTCGAGCACGGTCTGCGGCACGACGCTGCCGAGCGTCAGCAGCCCGAGCGCACCGACGCCGGTCGCACCCCAGGCGGCGCGGCCACGTGGGTTCCGGAGCACGTAGGTCGTGCGGGCGAGGAAGATCAGCGCCGCGCACCAGAAGGCGGCGGCGTGCAGGACGGCCATCAGCCGTAGGCCCGCTCGTCCGCGCTCGCGCTGCCGGCGAGCAGCACGGTCGCCAGCTCGTACGCGAACCGCTCGGCGAAGTGCTCGTCGTCGTCCGAGATGCTCACCAGTCCGGTGTCGCCGTCGAGGGCGCGGCGGCACACGTGCCCGCCCGAGGCGAACTCGGCGATCGAGGTGGTGGTCGGGGCTCCGGCGTCACCGTGCACGAGGTGTCCGAGCTCGTGCAGGACGCAGTGCATCCGGTACAGCTCGGGGGCGCCAGCCGGCACCAGGACGAGGTTCTCGTGCTCGAACTGCGACACCAACGCGGTGAGCGGTCCCCAGCTCGGACCGTCGACGTCGACCACGCGGGTCGGTTTGCCGACGAACCGCCCGACCCCGGCGACGACGTCCGGGAGCCTCGGCGACGGAGGAAGGGTCGCGACGAGGGCACTGACGGTGTCCGACGCGCTCGAGCCCACTGACATCGCCCCTTTCGATCTCCGCGGACAGACTACCTGCACGTCCCCCTTGCGCACGAGGTCGCCCGGACGGAGCCTGGGACCGGGACCGAACCCGACGACCGAACCGACGACCAGGAGCCGATGATGCCCACCACGTCCGTCCACACCGATCCCGAGGCCCTCGCGCTGACGCTCGTCGCCGAGTTCCCCGTCCCGGTCGAGCGCCTCTGGGGCGCCTTCACCGATCCCCGTCAGCTCGAACGCTTCTGGGGCCCACCCGGCTTCCCCGCCACCTTCACGTCGTTCGACCTGCGGCCCGGCGGCCGCGCCGACTACCGGATGACCTCACCACAGGGCGAGCGGTTCCACGCGGTCTGGCAGGTCACCGAGGTCGACGAGCCACACCGCATCGTCTTCCGCGACCTCTTCACCGACGCCGACGGCGAGGTCGACGACGCGTTGCCGGCCAGCGAGACCGTCCTGTCGTTCGAGACCGTCGGAACCGGGTCGCGTGTGACCGTCCAGTCGTCGTTCGGGTCCACCGCCGACCTCGAGACCATGGTGGACATGGGCATGGTCGAGGGCTACGAGCAGGCCTTCGGACAGCTCGACGCCGTCCTCGCCGACCTGCGCGAGGACGCCCTGGGCAAGGGCACCGTCACCGAGCTCGTCGACGACACCCACGTCCGCATCACGCGGGCCTTCGCAGCACCACGCCACCTGCTGTGGCGGGCGCACACCGAGCCCGAGCTCGTCCGGCAGTGGTTGCTCGGACCGGACGGGTGGGAGATGACGGTGTACGAGAACGACCTGACGCCGGGTGGCACGTTCCGGCAGGCGTGGGCGCCGACGGGTGACACCGAGGGCGAGCCGTTCGGGTTCGAGGGCGAGAACCTCGTCGTGGAACCGGAGCGGCGGATGGTGTCGACCGAGCGGATGACCGGTGCGCCGTTCCCGCCGAACACGAACGACTTGCAGTTCGACGAGGCCGACGGCGTCACCCTGCTGACGCTGCGCATCACCTACCCCGACCGGACGCAGCGCGACGTGATCCTGGCGACCGGCATGACCGACGGCATGGAGACCAGCTACCAGCGTCTGGAACGCGAGGTGCTGGCCGCCACGTGACCAGCGGACGGACGGGAGGCCCGTGGCGGGGCCGCCACGGGCCTCCCGTCCGTCACGCGGAAGCGACAGATCCCTGCGAACGTTCCGCACAGATCTGTCGCTTTCGCGGAAGGGTCAGGCCTGCGCGGAGGGGTCAGGCTTGCGCGGTCGCCTCGTAGTGGCGCGCGCCGCCGCGCACACCGGCGAAGCGGTACGGCCCAGCCGTGACGCGCGGACGCTCGACGTCCTCGCTCGTCGCGGCGCCGGTCGCGTGCAGCTCCCGGTACGCGTCCACGGTCAGCGGAACGCGGGCCGAGAGCAGCTGCCGGACGCGGCCGACGCGACGGTGGTCACGGTAGGACGGCTGCACGATGCCGGTGAGGAGCTCGCCGACGCTGCCCGAGCCGTAGCTGAACAGGGCGATGCGCTCACCCGCCAGGTCCTCGTCGAGGTCGAGGAGCGCGGCGAGCCCGATCCAGAGCGACGCCGTGTACGTGTTGCCGGTCTGCTTGTTGTACGTGAAGCCGACGAACAGCTCCGACTCGTCGAACGGCACGCCCACGTGCTGCGTCAGCTTCCGGTGGGCCTTGAGCGCCATCTTCGTGAACGGCTGGTGGTGGACGAAGCGCACGATGTCCTCGTACGCCGGTCCGCCCTGGTCCGCCAGGTCGTCCCAGGCGCCGACGAACGCGTCGACGTAGGCGCTGACGGACAGACGACCGTCGACCAGCGCAGTGGAGCGGTCGTTCGGGCGCCAGAAGTCGTCGACGTCGGCGGTGAACACGCCCGCGGCCGGCTCGATCTCGATCAGGTCGGGGTCGGCGGACACCAGGATCGCGGCCGCACCGGCACCCTGGGTGGGCTCGGCGGCGGTGTCGACGTCGTAGCGGGCGACGTCGGCGGCGATCACGAGCACACGCTCGTGCGGGGCCCGAGCGATGATGCCGAGGGCGAGCTGTACGGCGGCCATCCCGCCGTAGCAGGCCTGCTTCAGCTCGACGACGCGGACGTTCTTCGGCAGGCCGAGCAGCCCGTGCACGAAGACGCCGGCGGCCTTGGACTGGTCGACGCCGGACTCGGTGGCGAACAGCACGGTGCGGATGCCCTCGACACCGTGGCGGTCGATGACCTCCTTGGCCGCGGCGGCCCCCATCGTGACGATGTCCTCGTCCGGGGCGGGCACGCTGAAGGCGTCCTGGCCGATGCCGACGTGGTACTTCGCCGGGTCGACGCCGAGGCGCTCGGCCAGGTCGTCGAGCTCGAGCACGTGGTGCCCGGTCGCGATGGCGATGTCGTGGATGCCGATGCGCGTCATGCTGCGCCTCCGGCCGGCTTCGTGCCGCGTCGCTCCATGGCGACGTGGGCGGCCATCAGCTCACCCGGGTTCGTCTGGGCGGCGAGGAGCGAGAGCTCCCCGCACAGCACCGTGGCGGCGCACATGGCGGCGAGACGACGGGCGTTCGCACCGGGCTCGCGCTCCTCGCGGCAGCCGAGGCGCACCAGGGCGTCCTCGACGACGGGCAGGTCCCCGCCCTTGCCGTTGCCGACCGTGCCGACGATCAGGTGCGGCAGCGAGGTGGCGAAGTACAGGTCGCCGTCGCGGTTCTCGGCACTCGTGATGCCCTGCGAGCCCTCGACGATGTTCGCGGCGTCCTGCCCGGTGGCCAGGTAGAAGCCGAGCAGCATGTTCGCGTAGTGCGCGTTCGCGGAGCGGAGCGCCCCGGCGATGGTCGAGCCGATGAGGTTCTTCGCGATGTTGAGTTCGACGATGCGCTCGGTGCTCGACCGCAGGCGCTTCTCGACGATCTCGCCGGGGATCACGATCTCGGCGATGGTGTTGCGGCCACGACCACGGATGCCGTTCACCGCGCTGGCCTTCTTGTCGGTGCAGAAGTTGCCCGACACGGACACGTAGCGCAGGCCCGGCTGCCACGCCAGGATCGCGGGCAGGAGCTTGTCCGCCGCCTGCGTGACCATGTTGTGGCCGGAGGCGTCACCGGTCGTGAAGGCGAACCGCAGGAACAGCAGGTCACCGACGATCTCGGGGTGCACCTCGATGAGCTTCGCGAACCGGCTCTGCCCGGCGACCAGCGCCTCGAGCTCGTCCTGTCGCGCGAGGATCTGCCCCGCAGCGACGTGCGCCGCGGCGGCACTGGCCGCGCGGACGACGACCGAGCGGGTCATGCGCTCGTCGACGACGGTCGCGGCGATGCCGTCGTCGACCATGCGCGAGATGCGGGCGCCGCGGCCGACGGACGGCCAGAGCGGCGACTCGTACGTGGCGAGCGGGACCTCGTGCTCGCCCTGGACCGCGTTGCCGCTGATGCGGATCGGTCCGACCCACTTGGTCGGGATCGGCGTGAGCAGGTCACTCATCGAGGGCTCCTTCTGGTGCTCGCACCGCGACGCTGAGGTGTCTGATGTCGTGCGCCTCCCAGGCGCGGTGGATGCCGGCGGGGTCGATGTCCGCCGGGACGAGCGCGATGCCACAGTCGCCGCCGCCGGCACCGGACGGCTTCGCCGCTCCGCCCGCGGCCTCGACGATGTCGCACAGGGTCGCCAGGCGGTCGGTCTCGATCTTCGACCCGACCGAGTCGCCGAGGCGCTGCATGAGCACCCGGGCACGTCGGAGCGCGTCGAGCGTCTGCTCGGCGTCGCCGGTCTGGAGGCCCGTGGTCAGGTCGTCGACACAGCTGCGGCTCTCGTCGAGGAACGCCTGGTACCCGCCGTTGCGGTGTCGACGCACGACGCCGACGAGCTTCGTGGTCGAGGCCGGCGAGCCGGTCCAGCCGACCAGGAGCTGCAGGTTCTCGGGGGCCGGCAGGCGCTGGACGTCGAAGCCTTCCCACGCATCGGCGTCGGTGAGGATGTCGGTCACCCGGCGTTCGTCGACGAGCGAGGCGAGACGGTCACGGTCCGGGGCGCTGTAGCGCAGCCAGCCGCCGAACGTGCTCGCGGCGAGGTCGCCGCCGGATGCCCGCGGGTTGACCCGGATGGTGGCGAGCATCGCGACCTGGAACCGCTGGCGCTGCGTCAGGCCGATGCCGTAGAAGCGGTCGAGGGCGCCGACGGTCGCGACGGTGACCGCCGCCGAGGACCCGAGCCCGAACTTCCGGCCGCTGGCGTCGTCGAGCTGGCTCTCGATCCGCAGGTCGTGGAAGCGCGGGGCGATCCCCCGCTCGGCGCGGAGCTTCTCGACGAGGTCGATCGTCGCCATCACGTAGTCGTAGGGGTGGTGCTCGCGGTCGAGGGCGAGACCGTCCTCGTCGCGCGTCCACGTCAGCGGCAGGTGGCCGTACTCCTCCGAGTGCACGCTGCCCGCACCGTGCGCCTCGGACACGCGTGCCGTGATGGCGCGGTCGAGGGCGATGAGGACGGACGGCTGGCCGGGCTCGACGACGGCGTACTCGCCGGCGACGAACAGCTTGCCGTGGGCGCGGAACTCGATCACTGCACGGACTCCTTCTGGTCGGGGCCGTCGCTCGCTGCGGCGACCCCGATCTCTTCGGAGCGGAGCACCCGAGCGGCAGGTCCGGTGCCGGACTCGATGACGTCGCCGAAGGACGCCAGCGCGGTGGCCACGGCGGAGCGGTCCTCGGGCCGGCAGAGCACGACCACGTTCGGGCCGGCGTCGGCGGTGGCGTAGGCCTCGAGCCCGGCGGCGCGGAGTTCGCCCACGGCGTCGAACACGGCGACGCTGCGCGCGTTGAGGTAGCGGATGGGCGGGAAGGCGCCCTCGATCGTGGCGTGCATGCGCAGCGCGTTGCTCTCGGTGATCTCGCCGATGCGCGTGAAGTCGCCGGCTGCGCACGCGTCGAGCATGTCGCCGACGGTCTCGGTGGTCGACGTGACCCAGGCCGGGTAGAACGGCGACGTCGCGATGGTACGGCGCATCGCCTCGCGCGAACCGATCGGCTTCGGTCCGGCGTCGATCGTCACGACCACCATGGCCATCGGTGGCGCCGGGATCGGCTCGGCGAAGGACCCCTGGTCGTCACCGGCGTGCCACACGGCGACACCGCCGGGGATCGACCGCGTGGCCGACCCCGAGCCGCGTCGGGCCAGGCGGGACAGGTCGCGCGGGGACAGGTCGAGGCCGTACGCCGCCGAGGCCGCGGTGGCGAGCGCCGCGAACCCCGAGGCGCTCGAGGCCAGTCCGGCGCCGGTCGGCACGGTGTTCTCGGACACGACGGACGCGCGGGCGTCGCTGCCGGCGAGCTCCCGCACGAGGTCGAGGAACTGCTGCACGCGCACCAGGGCGCCGTCGTCGACGACGTGACCGTTCAGCGTGAACCGGTCACGCGCCTCCTGGCCGTCACCGGAGCCGCCGTCCAGCGTGACGGTCGTCGTCGTGGGGAAGACGTCGAGACCCATGGAGACGCTGCCCGTGGCGGGAAGCGCGAGCTGCGCGTCCGCCTTGCCCCAGTACTTGACGAGGGCGATGTTGGGGTGCGCGACGGCGGTGGCGGTCATCAAGCGCGGGCTCCGATCGTGGTGGTCCAGGTGGCTGCGGCCCCTGCGCCGCGGAGTGCGGCCGCGATGCGGTCCGCGTGGTCGTCGTCCGCGGCGAGTGCGAGCACGCACCCGCCCCGCCCGCCGCCGGTCAGCTTCGCGCCGAGGGGGTCCGCAGCTCGTGCGGCGTCGACGAGCCGGTCCAGGTCGGCACTCGACACGTCGAGTGCGCTGAGCAGGTCGTGCGCGGCGTCCATCGTGGCACCGAGCCCCTGTGCGTCGCCAGCCTCGAGTGTCCCCCGTGCCTGCCGTGCGAGCGCGCCGATCCGGTCGATGACCGCGTCGACGGCGACCGGGTCCTGCTCGTGCCGTTCGCGCACGGCCGCGACCGCCTGCCGGGTGTGGCCGGGGACACCGGTGTCGGCGACGACGAAGGCGAAGCGGGCCCCGAGGGCGACGGGCTCGATGCGGCCGCCCTCGAACCAGACCGGCACCGCGGCGACGACACCGCGGGCGTCGAGTCCCGACGGACGGCCGTGGGCGACCCGCTCGCACTCCTGGATGAGGTCGTGGTGGGTCTCGGCGTCGAGGGTCTCGCCGAGGGCGTCCGCGACGGCTGCCGTCACGGCGGCGGCGACCGCTGCGCTCGACCCCATGCCCCGGGCGGTCGGGACCTCGCTGTCGACCCGGACGTGGAAGTGCCGGTCGGTCACGCCGAAGTGCCGCAGGGTCGCGGTGACGGCGGTGACGGTCGGCATCACGGCAGCGGGCGCGAGGTCGAGCGGGCCGGTGTGCACCGTGGACTCGAGGGTGTGCCCGACGACCGTGCCGGTTGCCTGGTCGACGCCGGCGGTGACGGGGCTCACGGTCGCGACGACCCGGGCGTCGAGCACCGGCAGGACGAGAGCGGGTGCGCCGTAGACCACGGCGTGCTCACCGATCAGGATCGTCTTGCCGTGGGACGACGCGGTCCCGGAGCCGGGGGTCGTGGTGGAGTCGAGGTCGCTGCTGGTCATCGTGGGTCACGTCAGCCTAACCGTCCGGGCCGGAGCACGTGTTGGGTTGTGCACAACCGAGTTGCGTGCGATCCTGGTGGCATGCCCGTGACCGACGAGATGGTGTGCTTCTCCCTCTACGCAGCGAGCCGCGCGACCACGCAGGCGTACCGCTCGCTGCTCGAACCCTGGGGACTGACCTACCCGCAGTACCTGGTGCTCGTGACCCTGTGGATCGAGGGTGACCAGACCGTCTCGAGCCTCGGCGACCACCTGCAGCTCGACTCCGGCACCCTGTCGCCCCTGCTCCGCCGCATGGAGCAGTCCGAGCTCGTCCGCCGCGAGCGCCGCAGCGCCGACGAGCGCGTCGTGACGATCACGCTCGGCGACCGCGGCCGCACCATCCGTGCCGACCTCGCGCACATCCCGGCGACGATCGCCGCCGGCATGGGGCTCCCCGACGAGCAGGCCGCCACGGAGCTCATCGCGACCCTGCACCGGCTGACCGAGACGATGCACGCCGCGGCCACGAACGACACCGCCGCGACGCCCGACCGCGCCGCCGCGGACCACTGACCCCACGAAGGAAGGAACACCATGGAAGCCCTCTACACCGCCGAGGCCCTGGCCACCGGCGAAGGCCGCAACGGCCACGTCGCCACGAGCGACGGCACGGTCGAGTTCGACCTCGCCATCCCGAAGGAGATGGGTGGCTCCGGCAACGGCGCCAACCCCGAGCAGCTCTTCGCCGCCGGGTACGCCGCCTGCTTCCACTCCGCACTGCAGGGCGTCGCCCGCAGCCAGAAGGTGAAGATCACCGACTCGTCCGTCGGCGGCCGCGTGCAGATCGGCCCGAACGGCGACGGCGGCTACCAGCTCGCCGTCATGCTCGAGGTCGTCATCCCCGGCCTGGAGCACGACCAGGCCCAGGCACTCGCCGACGCTGCGCACCAGGTCTGCCCGTACTCGAACGCGACCCGCGGCAACATCGACGTCACCATCACCGTCTCGGAGGACTGAGCATGACCGACACCACCCCCACCACCATGCGCGCCGTCGTCCACGAGACCTTCGCCGAGCCCGCCGAGGTCCTCGGCGTCCAGGAGCGCCCGGTCCCCACGCCCGGCGCCGGCGAGGTCCTCGTCCGCACGGTGCTCTCCCCCATCCACAACCACGACCTGTGGACCGTCCGCGGCACCTACGGCTTCAAGCCCGAGCTGCCCGCAGCCTCCGGCACCGAGGCGCTCGGCGTCGTCGAGGCCCTGGGCGAGGGCGTCACGAACCTGACGGTCGGCCAGCGCGTCGCCGGCGGTGCCTTCGGCGTCTGGGCCGAGTACTACACCGCGAACGCCGCCGGGCTCGTCCCGGTGCCGGACGCCATGACCGACGAGGCCGCAGCACAGCTCGTCTCGATGCCGTTCAGCGCCATCAGCCTGCTGCACTCGCTCGACCTGCACGAGGGCGACTGGCTCATCCAGAACGCCGCGAACGGTGCCGTCGGGCGCATGGTCGCCCAGCTCGGCGCGGCCCGCGGCATCAACGTCATCGGCCTGGTGCGTCGCGCCGCCGGTGTCGAGGAGCTGCGCGAGCAGGGCATCGAGCGCATCGTCGCCACCGACGCGGACGACTGGAAGGACCAGGTCACCGCGATCACCGGAGGCGCCCCGATCGTCGCCGGTGTCGAGTCCGTCGGCGGCAAGGCCGCCGGCGACATCGCCAGCGTGCTCGGCGAGAACGCGACCCTCGTCGTCTTCGGCGCGATGGCCTCGCCCACGCTCGAGATCCCCTCCGGCAAGGTCATCTTCGGCCAGCTCACCGTGAAGGGCTTCTGGGGCTCCGTCGTCAGCAAGACGATGCCGGCCGAGACGAAGGGGCAGCTCTTCGGTGAGCTCATCACCCGCGTGCTCGACGGCTCGCTGACGCTCCCCGTCGCCGAGACCTTCGCGTTCGAGGACGTCCGCGACGCCGTGCGTGCCTCGGACACCGCCGGCCGCGTCGGCAAGGTGCTCCTGCGCCCGTAGCGCGACCACTGAACGGACGGGAGGCCCGGTGCCAGCTGGCACCGGGCCTCCCGTCCGTCCGTGCGCGCGATCACCGCGCCACGTGCGCGACCTAGCCGCGCGACGCCTTCTGCGGGACCGTGAAGATGTTGCCGGTGGTGACGCCCTCTTCCACCTCTTCGAGGGTGCGACCGCGGCTCTCCGGCACGAACTTCCAGATGAAGAGCAGCGCGAGCAGACCGACGATGCCGAAGCCGAAGAACGTCCCGGTGATGCCGGTCGCGGCGACGATCGTCGGGAAGTAGAGCCCGAGGAACGCGTTCGCGATCCAGAGGCAGAACACCGAGATGCCCATGCCGAGCGCGCGGATCTGGGTCGGGAAGATCTCCGACAGCAGCACCCACACGGCGATGTTGAGGAAGGTCTGCATCGAGCCGACGAACGCGACGACGAGGAACAGGATCACCCACGGGCGGGCCGGGTTGCCGTCGGGCAGGGCGACCGAGGCGATGCCGATCAGGAAGTGGCAGAGCGTCGTGAGCGAGAACCCGATGATCAGGGTCGTCCGGCGGTTGATCTTCTCCATGTTGTAGATGGCGATGACGCCACCCACCACGGCGATGACACCCGGTGCGATGTTCGCGATGAGGGCCGCCGACGCCTGGAAGCCGGACTCGATGAGCACGGTCTGCCCGTAGTACATGATCGAGTTGATCCCGGTCAGCTGCTGGGCCACACCGAGGCCGGCGCCGATGAGCACGATGCGGATGAGCCACTTGTTGCCGAGCAGGGTGCGCCAGCCACTGACCTTCTGGACCTTCTGCTCGAACTCGTTCGTGCGCTTGATGTCGTCGAGTTCGGCGGTCGCACGCTCCGTGGTGCGGACCTGCTGCAGCACCGAGAGGGCTTCGTCGTACCGACCCTTCGACGCGAGCCACCGTGGCGACTCGGGCACCCGCAGCATGCCGACGAACAGGGCGATCGCGGGCAGCGCGCAGACGGCGAGCATGACGCGCCAGACCCCGTTGCCCTCACCCCAGATGGTCCCGATGAAGGCGTTGACCACGAACGCGGCGAGCTGCCCGATCACGATCATGAGCTCGTTGCGGCCGGACAACGAACCGCGGATCTCGTACGGGGCGAGTTCGGCGAGGAACACCGGGACGACCGTCGATGCACCACCGACCGCCAGGCCGAGGAGCACTCGGCCGACCACCATCACGCCGAACACCGGGGCGAAGACGCAGATCAGGGTGCCGAAGAAGAACGTCACCGCGAGGGCGATGATCGTCTTGCGACGACCCCAGCCGTCGGCGATCCGGCCACCGAGCATGGCGCCGATCGCGGCACCGAACAGGAGCGAGCTCGTGACGATGCCCTCGGTGAGGTTCGTCAGGCCGAGCTCTTCCTTCATCGGGAGGAGCGCACCGTTGATGACACCGGTGTCGTACCCGAAGAGCAGGCCGCCGAACGTGGCGACCAGGGCCAGGACGCCGAGGCGTCGGCGGTGCGGCCCGGTCCCGATCGGGGGCAGTGCGACAGTCGGGGCTGTCGGCTTGATGTCGACCATTCGGTGACTCCTTCGTCGGTGATCGCGCTTCAGTGCGTGCACCGATGGTAACCCGAATCCATGTCCTGTCAATTGGACATTCTGTCGTCAGGACGATTGGATCGGTCCACATAACGCCTGGTCAGAGCGGGAGCGCTCCAACGCACTCCGAGTGAGCATCAGGACCCGTCGGGCTCCGGGCTGTCCCCCAGCACGTCACCGAGCGACGCGATGTCCGCGCCGTGGTCGGTGTAGCGCCGGACGGTCCGTCGGGCAGCTGCGCTCGCGGCACCGGACAGCGCCGGGTTGCGTCGCGCGGCATCGGCCACCCGGCCCGCGTGCCCCGCGGTCGAGAGCAGGACGTTCGCCAGCGCCCGAGCGTCGCCGCGTTCGGGCACCCCGGTGACCGTCCACGCCGTGCGCACCTGGGCGTCCGGCGTCACACCGCGTCGGGTGCCCATGCGGTGCCAGTCGGACAGCACGCCCTCGGTCCGGGAGGCCGCCCGGTCGGCCTCGCCCGCTCTCCGGCGCGCGGCGTCGCGTGCAGCGGACTCGCTCGCGCCCTCGACCGTGTCGTACCGGTCGGTGAGGCCGTCGGCCCGGCGCCGGACACTCTCCGCCCGTTCACGAGCAGCACCGTCGTCACCGCCTTCTTCTGCGATGCGGGCGGCGTGCGCGGCGGCAGCCGCGGCGAGGATCTCCGAACGCTCCATGGCCTCGACGGTAGCCGTTCCGACCGACACCGGCGACCGCTCAGACGATCGACACGTCCCAGCCGAGGTCGGCGGCCCGGTCACCGAGGACCCGGGCGTTCGCGCCGCACACCGACTCGGTCGACCCGGTCGGGTAGTAGCGACGGATGGCTGCTTCGGGGACGAACCGACCACCGAGCGGATCCGTGGCGGCATCGCGCACGCTCCACCACCGATCGGTGGCCTGCGCGATCGCCGTCTCGAGCGGGACCTCCACGGTGACGATGCGCAGCTTCTCGTACCCGGCGTCGTCGAGCTCGGCGAGGAGGTCGTCGAGGTAGTCCACGCTCGACAGGGTGCCGTGCACGACGACGTTCTCGCCGTTGCGGAGGGCTCGGCGGCGCAGCGTGTCGGCAACGGTGGTCGACTCGGCGTGCACGAACCCGGCGATCTCACGGAGCTGCACCGGCCGGTCGTCGGCCAGGCGACGAGCCGTCCACCGGTCCACCAGACCGTCCGCCTGTGCGCGCAGGAGCAGCGGGTCCTTGAACTCGTCGGCGTCGATCGACCGGTACCCGCACAGCTCGGGCATCCGCTCCAGGGCGGTCGACTTCCCCGACCCGGGCGGCCCGGCCGTCACGACCACCGCGAGCGAGCCGTCGGTGACCGGCGACGGGGTCAGCGCGCGGTGTTCCTCGAGCACGGACTCGTGGAACCGCAGGCGGCTCGCCTCGTACAGGAAGCCGTCCGGCGCGTAGATCGTCCTGGTGCTCGCGCCGGCAGTGTCCGACCAGGGGTTGTCGAGCGAGTCGGCCCGGAGCGCACGGCCCAGCTCGACGGCCACCCGGTCGCGGAGCTCCGTCACCGGGTGCGCTTGCGGGTCTGCCGCTCGGCGATCGCCCGGCGGACGGTCTCGTACTCGACCTCGGACAGGAGGCCGTCCTGGAACGCCGCCGCGAGTTCCTTGGTGGTGCCGGTGGCCGAGGCGGCACCGTCGAACGCCGCACCACGCTTCGGGGTGCGGTGCGTCAACGCCATCGACGACAGCTCGCGCAGCATCGTCTCCGAGTCGATCTGGCCACCCTCGCGCCGGGAGATGACCTCACGCGGAGACGGCCGCTTCGTGGTCAGGGTCCGGCGGGAGAGCCGCCGCGAGACCTCGGGCTGGGAGATCCCGGCGAGCTTCGCGATCTCGCGCTGCGGGACGCCGAGGTCGGCGAGCTTGAAGATCCCGCGCCGCAGTTCCATCTCAGCGTGGTGTTGCTGCTCACGACTGTGCAGGACGTGCTCGACCGCCGCACGGACGGTCGCGGGCGCACTGTCGGTCCGACCGGCCAACGCGCGCACGACGGCTTCCGTGTCGGGTCGACGCGGGTCCGGCCCACCGCGCTGCCCGGGGACCACCCTGACGCCCATGACCACCTGCTCTCGTTGATACCGACGGTATCACTCGTCGTGGACGACGGAGGATCCGCGGTACGTCTGCAGACACAGGACGGAGGCGCTGCGTTCGCCCCGGGGACACCGCGCGGTTAGCATCGAGCTGAGGGGGAATCATGAACCGGACGCTCGCGATCGGGGTCGTCGTCGCGGCCACCGTGGCACTGTCGGGGTGCTCGCTGCTGCGCGGGTCGGACCGAGCCCTCCCCGCCCCGTCCACCCCGGCGACGACGCCGACCTCGTCCGCCACGCCGACACCGACGCCGGACGCCGACCCGGAGGGTGACCTCCTCGAGTCATCGGCGCACCCCCGCACGCCGACCCCGGAACCCACCGAGTCAGCGGCTCCGGCGCCGACGCTGACGCCGATCCCCGCCGGGACCGTCCTCGCCCAGGGTGACGTCGCGTCCCCGAAGGGCAGCGTGCACTTCCGGTTCCGCGTGGTCGCGGTCGGCGACGACACGTTCACCGCGCAGTACTCCGGCTTCACCTCGACCCTGCCGGTGCCGGTCGGGGTCGGCCTGTTCGACCTGCCGCGCGCGGTCGGCGACGGCCTGACCTACCCCGGCGTCGGCGACCGGACGCTCGGTGGGCCGACCAGCACGGCGACCGCGGTGGACGTCCCGCTGAGCGGATCCGGCGTCGACCCGTCCCACCTCACCACGCTCGTGACCTACTCCGCGGCGGCTCCGGGGCAGGAGGCCCCGGTCGAGATCGCTGCCGGCAAGGTGCTCGCGGTGACAACCGTGCGGTGGTCCGTCCCGGCGCGGCAGACGAACGTGCACCCGGAGGACGCCGGTGCCCGGGCGAACGCGACCGGTCCGGTCACCGCGACGACGGGCGGGGCACCGCGGTCGTACACGGTCGCGCCGGACGACCTCATCGGGGACGTCGCCGCGCGGTTCGGCATCAGCGTGCGAGCGCTCGTCTGGCTCAACGAGGGCGTGCAGGTGTTCGGGACGGACCAGCACCTCTACGAGGGGACGACGCTCAACCTCGACCCGCTCGCCCGCTGACCGCGAGTCTCGGAGCGCAGGGCCCGAGACTCGCGCTCAGCGACAGTTCTCGGCGCGCGCGTCCCGAGAACTGTCGCTCACCCCGAGTCTCGGGCCGCGTCCGCCCCGCGGCCAGCGCGACCGGCAGACGGACGGGAGGCCCGTGGCGGATCCGCCACGGGCCTCCCGTCTCGCAGGTGGGTGCGCCGTTACTTGCGCAGCTCCAGGTACTTCGCGATGAGCGCCTTGGTCGAGGCGTCCTGCGCGTCGAGCGCGGCCTGGTCGCCCTCGACTGCGGGCGTGACCTGCAGCGCCAGCTGCTTGCCGAGCTCCACGCCCCACTGGTCGAACGAGTCGATGCCCCAGATCGTGCCCTCGGTGAACACGATGTGCTCGTAGAGCGCGATCAGCTGGCCGAGCACGCTCGGGGTGAGCTCCGGCGCCAGGATCGACGTCGTCGGCTTGTTGCCCGGGAAGGTGCGCGCCGCGACGATCCCCTCGTCGGTGGTGCCCTCGGCACGGACCTCGTCGGCGCTCTTGCCGAACGCCAGCGCCTTGGTCTGCGCGAAGAAGTTCGCCAGGAACAGCGTGTGCACGTCGGTGCCGGGTGCGACGCCCTTGCCGTCACCGGTCTCGTCCTTGAGCGGACGGGCCGGGTTCGCGACCGTGATGAAGTCGGCCGGGATCAGGCGGGTGCCCTGGTGGATGAGCTGGTAGAACGCGTGCTGGCCGTTCGTGCCGGGCTCGCCCCAGAAGACCTCGCCGGTCTCGGTGGTGACGGGCGAGCCGTCCCAGCGGACGCGCTTGCCGTTCGACTCCATGGTGAGCTGCTGCAGGTACGCGGCGAAGCGGTGCAGGTACTGCGTGTACGGCAGGACCGCGTGGCTCTGCGCACCGAGGAAGTTCGTGTACCAGACGTTGAGCAGGCCCATCAGGACGGGGACGTTCTGCTCGAGCGGCGTGGTGCGGACGTGCTCGTCGATCGCGTGGAAGCCGGCGAGGAACTGCTCCCAGTTCTCCTGGCCGATCGCGACGATGACGCTCGTGCCGATCGCGGAGTCGACGGAGTAGCGGCCGCCCACCCAGTCCCAGAACCCGAAGGCGTTCTCGGGGTCGATGCCGAAGGCCTCGACCTTGTCGAGTGCGGTGGACACGGCGACGAAGTGCTTCGCGACGGCGTTCTTCTTCTCGTCGTCGGCGGCGTCGGTCAGGCCGAGCCGCTCCCACAGCCACTGGCGGGCGAGTCGCGCGTTCGTCAGGGTCTCGAGGGTGCCGAAGGTCTTCGACGCGACGATGAACAGCGTGGTCTCGGGGTCGAGGTCCACGGTCTTCTCGTAGATGTCCGCCGGGTCGATGTTCGACACGAAGCGGGCTTCGAGGCCGGGCTGGACGTACGGCTTGAGTGCTTCGTAGACCATGACGGGGCCGAGGTCGGACCCACCGATGCCGATGTTGACGACGGTCTCGATGCGCTTGCCGGTGACACCGGTCCACGAGCCGTCACGCACCTGCGACGCGAACGCGTAGACCTTGTCGAGCGTGGCGTGCACGTCGGCGTCGACGTCCTGGCCGTCGACGGTCAGCGGCGCCGCCGGGACGAGCCCCTCGGTCGCCTTCGGACGGCGGAGCGCGGTGTGCAGGACAGCGCGGTCCTCGGTGACGTTGATGTGCTCGCCGGAGAGCATCGCCTGGAAGCGCTCGGCGACGCCGGTGTCCTTCGCGACCTGCAGCAGGGCGGCGAGGACGTCCTCGGTGACGAGGCCCTTCGACAGGTCCACGGTCAGGTCGGCTGCCTGGAACGTGTACTGCTCGGCACGGCCGGGGTCGCTGTCGAACCACCCGCGCAGGTCAGGGGTGAAGTCGGCAGCGATGCTGTCGAGCTTCTTCCAGCCTTCGGTCGATGTGGGGTCGACGGGAGCGGATTCGGTCACTTCGGTCCTCCTGGGATCACGTTCGAGACGTACAGCCCGCAGGTCACCGCACCAGTGCGTCGCGGACCGTCTTCGAGCGTAGTGCCGTCGGCACCGTGGTGCGCACCGCCGGACGGGAGGCACGGGGCGCGTTCGCTGCGCGCGTCACGTCCGGCGGGTGGTCGGCCTCAGTGCCGGGGTGCGAAACGCCGCAGCCGCAGGCTGTTCGTCACGACGAAGACCGACGAGAGCGCCATCGCGGCGCCGGCGAGCACCGGGTTGAGCAGCCCCGCCATCGCGAGCGGGATCGCCGCCACGTTGTACGCGAACGCCCAGAACAGGTTGCCCTTGATGATGCCGAGCGTGGCGCGCGACAGCCGGACGGCGTCGGCGACGACGGTGAGCCGACCGCTCACGACCGTGATGTCACTGGCCGCGATCGCGGCGTCGGTGCCGGCCCCCATCGCGATGCCGAGGTCGGCCGCGGCGAGCGCCGCGGCGTCGTTGACCCCGTCGCCGACCATGGCGACGCTCCGTCCCTGGGCCTGCATGCCCCGGACGGCGTCGAGCTTGCCGGCCGGGGTCGCGCGGGCGTGCACCTCGTCGATGCCGACCTGTGCGGCGACGGCCCGTGCGGCGCCGTCGTTGTCGCCGGTGAGCAGGACGGGGTGCAGGCCGAGGGCCACGAAGCGCGCGACCGCGTCGGCGGCCTCGGGCTTCACGGTGTCGCCGACGACCACGACGCCCAGCACGCAGCCGTTCCGCGCGACGACGACCGCGGTGCCCCCGTCGGCCTCGGCGGCGGTGACCGCGGCCGAGGCGTCGTCGGGCACGACGACCGCCCAGGACGCTGCGAGCCAGCGGGTCCCGCCGACGAGCACGACGTCGCCGTCCACGACGGCCTGCACGCCGGCGCCGGGGGTGGAGTCGAACTGCTCGGCGGTCGGGACGTCGAGTTGCCGGGCCGTCGCGGCCCGCACGACCGCACGTGCCACGGGGTGTTCCGATCCGTGCTCGACGGCGGCGGCGAGCCGGAGCACGGCGTCCGCGTCGAGGGTCGCGTCCGTCGAGGTCACGGCGCGCAGGGTCATCTCGCCGGTGGTGACGGTGCCGGTCTTGTCGAGCACGATGGTGTCGACGCCACGGGTCCGTTCGAGCACCTGCGGGCCGCCGATCAGGATGCCGAGCTGGGACCCGCGGCCGGTGCCGACGAGCAGTGCGGTCGGCGTCGCGAGTCCGAGGGCGCACGGGCAGGCGATGATGAGCGTGGCGACGGCCGCGGTGAACGCCGCCGTGACCGAGCCGCCGAGCACGAGCCAGCCGACGAACGCCAGCACGGCGAGCGCGATGACGATCGGCACGAAGACACCGGAGACCCGGTCGGCCAGGCGTTGGACGTCGGCCTTGCCGGTCTGCGCGTCCTCGACGAGCCGTCCCATCCGGGCGAGCTCGGTGTCGGCGCCGACGCGGGTGACGGCGACCACGAGCCGGCCGCCGACGTTGATCGTCGCGCCGGTCACCCGATCGCCCGGTCCGACCTCGACGGGGACGGATTCGCCGGTGACCATGCTGCGGTCGACGGCCGAGGACCCGTCCTGCACGAGGCCGTCGCTGGGGATCCGCTCTCCCGGCCGCACGACGACGACGTCCCCGACGACGAGCGCCGACGCGGCGACACGCTGCTCGACGCCGTCGCGCAGCACCGTGGCCTCCTTCGCGCCGAGTTCGAGCAGGGCGCGGAGTGCTGCGCCGGACTGCTTCTTGGCGCGGGCCTCCATGTACCGGCCGGCCAGGATGAACACCGTGACGGCCGCGGCGACCTCGAGGTACAGGTCGGTCGCCTCGGGGTCGGTCGCGATCCACGAGAACGTCATGTGCATGCCGGTGGTGCCGGCGTCGCCGAAGAAGAGCGCGTAGAGGGACCAGCCGAAGGCCGCCAGCACACCCACGCTGACCAGGGTGTCCATGGTCGCGGCACCGTGTCGGGCGTTCACCCACGCGGCACGGTGGAACGGGAGCGCGCCCCACACCGCGACGGGCGCGGCGAGCGTCAGGGCGAGCCACTGCCAGTTCGGGAACTGCAGGACCGGCACCATCGAGAGCAGGACGACCGGCACGGCCAGGACCGTCGACACGACGAGTCGTCGGCGCAGCGCACCGGCCGGGTCGTCGGCGTCGTCGTCCGGCGCCGTCGTGTCGGCCGGCGGCGCGGGGACGGTCGCACCGTAGCCCGCGGACTCGACGGCGGCGATGAGGGCAGCGGGGTCGGCGGGGCCGTCCGCGGCGACCTGCACCTGTGCCTTCTCGGTGGCGTAGTTGACGTTTGCGGTGACCCCGGGGAGCTTGCCCAGCTTCCGTTCGATGCGGTTCGCGCACGAGGCGCAGGTCATGCCCGTGATGTCGAGCTCGACGATGCCGTCCGTCACGACGGCACGACCTCGTACCCCGCCTCGGCGACCGCACCGCGGAGCGCACCGGCGTCGACGGGTGCGTCCGAGGTGACCGTCACCGACGAGGCACCGCCGGGGACGAGCGCGACGGCGACGTCGGACACCCCCTCGAGTTCGGTGAGTTCCTCGGTCACGCTCAGCACGCAGTGCTCGCAGGTCATGCCCTCGACGAGCAGCAGTTCGGTGGTCACGGTGTCTCCTCCTGTGGTTCGGGTGCGGGCGGCGGTCACGAGCGCACGAGCCGCGCGATGGCCTGGCTGGCTTCGCGGACCTTCTCGTCCGCGGCGTCGCCACCCTCGGCGACCGCCTCGGCGACGCAGTGCTTGAGGTGGTCCTCGAGCAGCGACAGCGCCACGCGTTCGAGCGCCCGGTTCGCCGCCGAGATCTGGGTGAGGACGTCGATGCAGTACGTCTCGTCCTCGACCATGCGGGCGATGCCGCGCACCTGGCCCTCGGCGCGACGGAGCCGCTTGAGCAGGTCGTCCTTGTCGCCGATGTACCCGACGTGTTCGTGCATGCTGGCCTCCACGGTCCTCAATACGGTACCCCCCTAGGGTATTCCCTCCGATGGACGCGCGGACACGAACGAGGGTATTCACGTCGCCCTGCCGTCGATGTCATGCTTTCGACCATGACCGATCCGGCGACGAACGGCTTCCGCAGACTGCGGTTCGCCGACGGCGACGGCTCCGCCTACTCCGACATCTTCGAGGCGGAGTACCACGGGTCCGACTTCGCCTCGGACACCTACGCGACCGACGACACCCGCTACGAGTACACGGTGGTGGGCGACGACGACCTGACGCTGCGGACCATGCGCGCCGAGGGCGGTCGACGCGGCGGGGTGATCGGGGCGCGGGAGGACCACGTCGTCTTCTGGCTCACCAGGGGCCGGCTCGAGATGCACTTCCCCGACCGCACGCGCGTGGTCGAGCCCGGCAGCCCGTACATCGCGAGCGCCTCCGAGGAGTACCGCTTCGAGTCCGACGGCACCGTCTACAACGGCGTGCACATCGCGGACTCGTTCCTGCGGACCGTCGGGCGCGACCTCGGCTACCGGCTGCCGGACGGCCCGCTGCTCTTCGACCAGCAGGACGAGGTCATCGCCCGCCGCGAACCGCTGCGCCACCTCATCGGGGAGCTCGGCCCGGCGCTCGTGGACGACCGCGTGGTCGGTCCGATGCGGACGGCGCTGAACCGTCGGCTGGCGATCGTCGTGCTCGACACCTTCCCGATCCGCAACCGCGGCGACGACGTCCCCGTCGCGAACCGCCTGCGCGACGCGATCCGCTACGTCGAACAGCACGCGGCAGAACGTCCGGCGGTGTCGGACATCGCCGCGGCGTGCGGGCTCAGTCAGCGGGGGCTGCAGGACGTGTTCGCCCGTACCCTCGACTCCACGCCGCACCGCTTCCTGCGCGAGCACCGGCTCGACCGTGCCCGGAGCGAACTCCTGCGCGCGGGCGACGACCGGGGCCCCGGCGCCGACGGGGTCGCCGTGGTCGCACGTCGCTGGGGGTTCACCAACCCGGGCCGGTTCGCCACCGCCTACCGCGAGCGGTTCGGCGAGGACCCCGCCGCCACGCTCCGCACGTCGCTGTCCGCACGACCCGACAGTGGTCGGTCCTCGTGGCGCGTCCGCCGCGCGGTGGCGTTCATCGAGCAGCACGCCGACGAGGACCTCTCCCTGCAGGACATCGCCGACGCCGCCGGGGTCCTGCCACGACGCCTGCAGCAGCTCTTCCGAGCCGAGCGAGGCGAGTCCCCGATGGCGTGCGCCCGGGCGATCCACGCCGCTGCAGGACGCAACGCGGCGGACGGAACACGCGAAACCGCCTGAGTGAACGGCCAGGGGGTACAGCCACATCCCCGTGTTCCCGCGGATTCCTGGATCTCTGCCGAATCCGGAAAGTCATGTGTGACGAATCTCTGGTGCAGCCCGTCCCATCCGTGAACAGCAACCGCTGGGAACGCCCGGCGGGTCAATCGGAAGGAACAAACCATGGCTGACTCCATCACCACCACCCCGGCCACCACCGCCGCGGCCCGGACCACCTCGCACGCCGGCTCGAACAGCGGCGTCACCGGCAAGACCGTCATCGACGACACCGTCGTGTCGAAGGTCGCTGGCATCGCCGCCCGCGAGGTCAACGGCGTGCACTCGCTCGGTGGCGGCGCAGCCCGTGCGATCGGTGCGCTCCGCGACGCGATCGGCCAGCGCGACTTCGGTCAGGGCGTCAAGGTCGAGGTCGGCGAGAAGCAGGTCGCCGCGGACATCGTCATCGTCGCCGAGTACCCGGTGTCGCTCCAGCAGGTCGCCGACGGCGTCCGCAGCAGCGTCGCCCGTGCCCTCGAGCAGATCGTCGGCATGGAGGTCGCCGAGGTCAACGTGATCGTCCAGGACGTCTTCATCCCGGGCGACGACGACGACAACGACAACGACGAGAAGAAGGAAGCGCGAGTCGCATGAGCAACACACTGATCGGTGCCCTCATCGGTGCCGTCCTCGCAGTCGTCGCACTGCAGTTCGGGTTCTGGGGCTTCGTCCTGGTCATCGTCTTCGGTGCGGTCGGGGCCCTCGTGGCCGCCCTCGCCACCGGCAAGATCGACCGTGGCGCCCTGACCGACGTGCTCACCGGGCGCCGGAGCTCCCGGTGAACGCCGGCCCGGACGTCGTCCCGGGCCGCGTCGAGATCACCGCTCGTGCACTGACCTCGCTGGCGCGGGCCGTCGCAGCCGAACGGCTCGGCGCCCCCGCCAAGCGGGTCAGGGTCGGTCTCGGAGACGCGGCCGGAGCGATGGCCCTCGACGTCACCGGCCCCATCGCCGCGGGCGACGACCTCGTCGCCCGTTCGGCCCAGGTCGCCGACGAGGTCAAGCGCCGCGTGAGCGAACTCACCGGCCGCCGCGTCGGCAGTGCCCACATCGAACTCACCGGGATCGTGCGCGAGCGCGAGTCCCGAACCCGGTAGGAGACCATCATGAGCAACGGTTCCGTCGAACGACGCATCCGTCGTCGGAGCGTGCACCGCTCCCGCTCGACCGCAGTGGCGGTGGCGCTGGTGGTCCTCGCACTGGTCGCCGCGTGGATCGGCACGGAGTCGGTCCTGCGGGCGATCGGGCGGCCTCCGCTCCTCGCCGACCCACAGACCGCCGTCGACGCCGCACTGCAGCCCGACGCCGCCTTCGTCACGATCGCCGAGGTCATCGCCGTCGTGCTCGTCGTCCTGGGCATCGTGCTGATCGTCCTGGCCCTGAAGCCGGGCCGGCAGCACCGATCCGTCGTCCAGCACGACCGTGGCGCCGTCGTCATCGACACCCGCATCGTCGCCTCGACCGCGGCCAACGCCGCCGGGACGGCCGCGGGGGTCCCCGAGGGCAACGCCTCGGCCACCGCCCGCGGTCGCCGCACCGACGTCCGGATCGTGCCCGTCACCGGCATCCCGGTCGACGAGCAGGCCGTGCAGGCAGCCGTCCGCGACCGCCTCAGCGGTCTCGACGAGCGGTTCGGCCAGAACATCCGCGTCCGCATCGACGAGAAGGGGACCCTCGCATGACCAAGAGCAACCGGACCATGAACCGGATCATCCTCTTCGTCCTCGGCCTCGTCGCCGTCGTCGTCGGTCTCACGATCGGCGCGGGCGTGCTGCCCGCTGTGCAGGACGCGATCAAGCCCACCGTCGACCTGCCGAGCAACCTGGACGTCCCCGCGTCCTCGCTCTGGATCGTCGCCGTCGCCTGCGCCGTCGTCATCGTGCTCGCCCTGGTCTGGGTGTTCACCCGCGGCGGGGGCGGCACGTCCGTCGCCGTCCGCGAGCGCTCCGGTGAGGACGCCGTCACGGTGAACGTCGCACTCGTCCGCGACGTCGTCGAGCACGAGCTCGCCGGGGTCCGCGACGTCGTCGGCTCCCGCGTCGACACCTACCTGGTGCGCAAGCAGCGTGCCGCTCGCATCCGCGTCGCGGTCCGCCGCGGCGGGGACGCCGTCTCGGTGCTCGACGCCGTCGACCGCGCCGTCGCGGTCCTCGACCGCACGCTCGGCCGCCAGGTGCCCGTCCTGGTCCACCTCACCGGTGGGACCCGTTCGGCGCTCGCGAAGTCGACCCGCGTCCACTGACGCCCGTCAGCCGGACGCGACCCCGGGCCTCCCGGCCCACCGAAGACCAACGCAACACCCACCACCGGGCGAACGCCCGACCGACGAAAGGACCCCGACATGGGACTCGACGACAAGATCAAGAACGCTGCTCAGGACATCGCCGGCAAGGCGAAGGAGGCCGTGGGCAAGGCCCAGAACGACGACTCCAAGGTCGCCGAGGGCCAGAAGGACCAGGCCTCCGCGAGCGTCAAGAAGACCGGCGAGGACGTCAAGGACGTCTTCAAGAACTAGGCCGCTCGATGCGTGTCGGGGCACTCGCGACGTCGAGTGCCCCGATGCGTTCCGCGGACCCGAACGAGGAGGAACCATGCAGCACGACCCCCATGCGCACACGCAAGTCACCGAGGTGGCCCTGCCCGCAGAACTGACGGAGCCGCTGCCCGACGACGCGACCCCCGCGATGCTCATCGCGCGCACCGCGGCGGAGACGGCGCTCGGCGTGCCCGGCGTGCACCACCTCGGCGGGACCGTGTCCCGAGCCGCCGACGAAGTGCGGAAGCGGCTCGGCCGCTCCGCCGGGACCGCCGGTGTGCAGGTCGACGACGAGGACGGCACCTTCGCGGTGCAGGTCTCCGTCATCGTGACCTATCCGCAGAACGTCCGCGAGGTCGCCGACGAGGTGAAACGACAGGTCGCTGCAGCAGCCGGCCAGGTCGCATCCGCGCCGACGACCGTGGACGTCCGCGTCCTCGACGTGCACGGGCCGTTCGACGACGAGCCCTCGCCCGTCAAGCGTGCGGCCACCGCCGTCGGCGATGCCGTGCAGGATGCCGCCAAGGCGACGAGCGAGACCACGAAGCGCGTGGCGACGGCGACCGTCGACGCCACGAAGCAGGCGGCCGACGCGACGGCCGAGGCGACCAAGCGTGCCGCCGACGCCACCGCCGACGTCACGAAGCAGGCGGCCGAGGTCACCGCAGACGCCACCAAGCGTGCCGCCGACGCGACGGTCGACACCGCCAAGCGTGCTGCCTCGGCCACCGCTGAGGTCACCAAGCAGGCCGCTGACCAGGCCGCGGATGCCACGAAGCGTGCGGCCGACGTCACCGCGGACGCCGCCGAACAGGCCGTGGACGCGACGACCGCCACCGCCGGCCGCGTGCACGAAGCCGCGTCCGACGCGCTCGACCGTGCTTCCGAGGGTGCCCGAGACGCCGCTGACACCGCGCGCGACGCGGCCAGCAGCGCACGTGCGGCCGTCGTCGACGAGGACGCTGCCACCCCCGTCGTCGCCTCCGAGACGGCTGCCGACGCAGCGGTGCGTGCCGCCGACTCCGCCGAGGACGCCGCCGACGCCGCAGCCGACGCCAGCGAGGCAGCGCGGGCAGCCGCCCGCGACTGCGACCAGCCGACCGACCCGACCACGGACCGACCGTGACCACCGCCTGGTCCGGCGGTCGTCGGCCCCGCACCCGTCGGCCCCGGCCGCGCGGTGTGTGGATCGCCGGTGGCATCGGCGTGGTCCTGGTCGCCGGGGTCCTGCTCGGGGCGTTCCTGCCCCTGGTCGGGTTCCTCGGCGGTGTCACCGCCACCACCGCTGGCCTCGTGCCGTTCCCGTTCGTGCGGGTCACGGTCGTCGCGGTCCTCGGGCTGATCGTCGTGCTGGCGCTCCTCGCCATGGCCCTCACTCGTCGGCACACCACGACGGCGACGATCTCGGTCGTGCTCGCCGTCCTGGTGAGCATCGCCGTCACGATCGTCCCCGTGGTGCTGGTGGCCGTCGGGTCCGCCGACCGCGCCGGCGACGTGTGGCCGATCGTCACCGAGCTCTGGCAACGCTTCACCGGCTGATCCGCCGGCACCTGCACCACCGACCAAGGAGTCCCACCATGCGCAACCGCATCATCGTCATCGGCCTGATCGTCCTCATCGCCTTCTGGTTCGGCTCCCGCGCGAACCGCCCGGTCATCAAGACTTCCAAGGGCGAGACCGTCCGCAAGGCCTGGAACGACCCGCACGCCCGCAAGGCCCGCAAGAAGATCGCCAAGGCCGCCAAGCGGCACAGCTGACGACCTGGAGGCCCGGATCACCTGCGCCGATCGGCGCGCGTGATCCGGGCCCCGCGTCCGCTACCCTCGCGACGTGAAGCGTCTCTCCCCCGGCCAGCGCTGGGTCATCGGTCTCGGCGCGTTCGCGCTTGTCTGTCTCGTCGTCGGCATCATCGCGATCGCCGTCGGCGTCGCGAACGGACATGCGATGTGCGGCTCGTCCGAGGACGAGTTCTGGGAAGCCTGCCCCGGTGACACCTCCGGCATCGTCTGGGGAAGCGTGCTCGGCGTCGTCGGGCTGCTCCACCTCGGACTGACCGGCGTCGCCGGAGCACTCGTGTGGACGTCGACCCCGACGATCCGCCCGAAGCCGATCCGGCGCCCCGCCCCGTGGCCCGGCACCACGCACCGGGTGTTCTCGTACGGCACGCTGCGGCAGCCGCTCGTGCAGGAGTCGCTGTTCGGCGGCCACGTCCCGACCACCCCGGACACGCTGCCCGGGTGGCGGCTCGACTGGGTGGCGATCACCGACCCCGAGGTGGTCCGGACGAGCGGTTCCGACCTGCACCCGATCCTCCGCCGGGGTGCACCGGACGACGTCGTCGAAGGTGTCGCTCTGACCCTCGGCTACGAGTGGCAGCTCCGCGCCGTCGACGACTACGAGGTCGCGGACTACCAGCGCATCCGGGTCGAGCTCACCTCGGGTCTGTCGGCCTGGGTCTACGTCGCGGCCGACGAGGTCTGAGCCGCCGCCAAGCGCGCGAGGCCCTCGTCGATCGACACCGACGGGGACCACTGCAGGTCGGCTCGGGTGCGGCGCTGGTCGAACCAGTGCGCCGTCGACAGCTGCTCGGCGAGGAACCGCGTCATCGGCGGCTCGTCCTGCCCCGGACGCACCCGCCACACGGCCTCGACGAGCGACCCCGCGGCCCGGGCCACGACAGCCGGCATGTGCCACCGCGGTGCCGCGACCCCCGAGGCCGCGCATATCCCGGCGAGCAGGTCCGCGACGGGCCGGGGTTCGCCGTTCGTGACGACGTAGGCGTTGCCGTGCACGTCGTCGTCCGCCGCATGCTCGAGCGCCGCGACCATGGCCGACGCGGCGTTGTCGACGTACAGGGTGTCGATCAGAGCGGCACCGGAGTCGAGCAGTGGGAGTCGCCCGGCCCGTGCCCGCTCGACGATCCGGCCGATCAGCTGCGTGTCCCCCGGCCCCCACACCAGGTGCGGGCGGACGGCGACGACGGCGAACCCCGGAGCGTCGGCGTCCAGCGCGAGGAGTTCGGCCGCGGCCTTCGTGCGGGCGTAGTCGCCACGAGCGTGCTGCGGTTCGGCGACGCCCGCTGCGGCGCCGACGAGCGACGATCCGGTGTGCGCGACCGACGGCGACGAGACGAACACGAACCGCCGGGCGCCGGCACGGCGTGCGGCGTCGACGAGTGCTCGGGTGCCGTCGACGTTCACGCGGACGAAGTCGGCCGGGTCACCGGCCAGGGAGACCTTCGCGGCGAGGTGCACGACGGCGTCGACCCCGTCGACCGCGCGTGCCACCGCGGCGGCATCGGTCATCGACCCGGCGACGTCCTGCACGCCCGCGACCCCTGACGGCCGTCGCTGGAACGTGCGGACCTCGTTTCCGGCGTCCCGAACGGCAGCGGCGGTCGCCCGACCGAGGAACCCGCTGGCGCCGGTGACCAGGACCGTCACGGGCGGACCATCCGTCCACCCGACAGCACCGAGGTCGCCCAGCGGGACAGCCGGGCGCGGTCGACCTTCGAGTTGTGCCGGATGTCGGTCGGCAGCACGGGCACGGTCAGCACCGCTGCGAGCGGGACCCCGGCCGCGGCACGGACCGAAGCGGCCAACGCCGGCGGAGCCAGGGCAGGCCGTCGGGCACGTCGCCCACCGGTGGTCTCGACGACGGCCACGACCTGCTGCGTCCCGCGCGGGCCGATCCCCGCGACGCCGGCACGGCCGACTCCGGGTACGCCCTCGACGCGCTGCTCCGGTCCGACCGGGGTGACGACACCGTCGGGGGTGGTGAGCACGTGCTGCATCCGCCCCTCGACCCAGAGGCGCCCGGACGCGTCCAGGTGTCCGACGTCACCGGTGCGGTGTCCACGCGGGTCCTCGACGCCGAGCCGCGCGACGCGGTTCGTCCGCCAGAGCCGGTCGTAGTGGTCGCGCACGTGCGGTGCCACGACGACGATCTCGCCGGTGACGCCCGCCGCGTCGGTCAGCGCACCGGTCGCAGCACCCCCGGCGTCGAGCGGCGCGATCCGCACCCGCACGCTCGCCGCCGGGAGTCCGACGCAGATGCCCTCGTCGTCCGAGGCCGCCGCCGAACGGACGCCGTCCAGGTCGACGTCGGTCATGAGCAGCCCCTCGGTCATGCCGTAGGGGGTGTGCGCACTCGCGTTCGGCATCAGCTCGGTCGCCGCGGTCAGCAGCGCGGCCGACACCGGGGCGCCCGCCGACAGGAACAACCGGACGCGCGCGAGTGCCGCACGGTCGGCGTCGGTCAGCACCGATGCCGTCGCCACGACGTTCGCCAGCGCCGCCGGCGACAGGAACACGACGGTCGCGTCGGCAGCGGCCACCGAGGCCGCGACGGCGCGCGCCGTCAGGGTCCGGGGCGCGGTGACGTCCATGTCCGGCGCCACCGACCGGGCCCCGAGGGCCGGGCCGAGCAGCGCGAAGGGTGCGAAGCCCGCGACGAGGCCGGTGCCGACACCGATGTCGTACTGGGCCGCCAGGACGTCGCGGACGGCACCGAGCTGTCCGTGCGTGTAGACGACGCCCTTCGCCGGGCCGGTCGAACCGGACGTGAACAGGATCGCGGCCGGAGCATCGGACGCCGGCACCGTGGGCAGCACGGAACCGTGCGCGAGCCGACGGGCACCCCGCCGGGCGACGTCGACGAGCGTGTGCTCGACGCGCAGCGCACGCCGTGCGGGTGCGGGCAGCGGGACGGTCGCGATGCGCCGACCCGGCCAGCCGAGTGCACGAGCGGCTCCGAGTCCGGGCAGCGCGCCGATGATCCAGTCGGGCCGGGCTCCGCGGACCGCACGGGTCAGGCCGCGCAGCCCCAGTCCGGCATCGGCCACCACGACGACCGCGCCGATCCGCACGCAGGCGTACAGGACGGCCGTCAGGTCGGCTCCCGGGGTGACGAGCAGCGAGACACGGTCACCGCTCCGGACACCGAGGTCGTCCAGCCCGGCGGCGATCTCGTCCACCCGACGGGCGAGCAGGCGCCACGTGATCGTGCGGGGACCGCCGGCCGCGGCCATCTCGACGAGGGCGGGTTCGTCGCTGTCGCGCAGGTCCTCGAGCGCGGCGCCGAGCGGGCGGCTCACGTCGGTCGACTGGTCGGCGTCGACCGGGAGGCCCTTCTCGGCTGGAGCAGGCACGTGTCCGTCCGGCAGACGGTCCCCGATCCAGTCGAACACCGCGCCCGCCACGTCGGCGTCGTCGGGCAGCAGGTGGCCGGCACCCTCGAAGCGGTGGACGTCGGCCTGCGGCAGCCGCTTGGACAGGTCGTCGAGGTAGCGCTCCAGGAACACCGGATCGCGGGGACCCCAGAGCAGCAGCGCCGGGACCTCGAGCGCCGCGACCCCGGCGGCGATCCGGTCGAGCTCGGGCGCACTCCGGTGCCGGTCGTCGACGGGGATGTCCGCCACGAACCCACCGATCCCGCCACGACGTGCGGCACCGCGGTAGGGGGCACGGTAGCCGTCGGCCACGGCGCGGTCGAGCTTCGGGTGCGCGATGCCGAGCGTCGTCTCGAGGAACGCCGGCGTCACGACGGTCGCACGGCCGAGCAGCCCCGGGCCCAGGGCGAGCCGCAGCGGCGCGGGGATCGGGGCGTCGTCGGGCTGGTGCACGGCGGTGTTGCACGTCATCACGGCTGCCAGGACCTCGGGGTGGTCGACCGCCCAGCCGAGCGACACCACGCCACCCCAGTCGTGGCCGAGGGTGACGACCGGGCCGGTCAGCCCGAGTTCGTCGGTCAGGGCGCCGAGGTCCGCGACGCGCTGCGGCAGCCCCCGTTCCACCCCGGTGCGCTCCGAGAAGCCCATGTCGAGCTGGTCGACGGCGACCACGCGCCAGGCCGGGCCACCGGCCTGGGCGACCTCGAGCGAGGTGCGGAGCACCGACCGCCACAGGTACGACCACGTGGGGTTGCCGTGCACGCACAGGATGGTGCCGACCGGTTCCACGCCGAGCGCGGCCAGGGATCCGGCCGTGTCGAGGAGGTGCCAGGTGCGCGCGGCGCGATCTGTGCCTCCCGACCGGCTCTCGGACCATTCCGGCACCGTGACCAGGCGCGACCAGGCCGGGTCGAGTCCGGGCAGGGAGGGCGGCTGCTTCGCCGGAGCCGTGCTCGCGGCGACGCGGGGCAGCCGGGACCTCACCAGTGGAGTTCCATCATCGCCGTGTTGATGCCGGAACCGACGCCACCCAGGAAGACGCGGTCACCGCGACGGATGCCGCCGGACTCGACCTCGTCGGCCAGGGTGATCGGGATCGACGCCGGGCCGACGTTGCCGAAGCGCTGGTAGGTGGTGGGGACCTTGTCGCGCGGGATGCCGATTGCCTCGACGAACGCGTTGGTGTGCACGTCGGAGACCTGGTGCAGGACGTAGCGGTCCATGTCGGCCCAGTCGAAGTGGGCACGGGCCTCGGTCCAGGCCGCGACGACGAGCTCCATGCCGCCCTTGAGCAGCATCTTGGCGTCCGTGAACATGCCGTCCACGCTGCCGACGCACAGGTCGTACCACTGGGTCGCCGCGCGGGTGACGCCGCCGACGATCCGGTGTCCTTCGGGGTGCAGGTCCGCCGGGCCGAGCACGGCGGCCGCGGCACCGGACCCGAGGGTCAGGCTCGCGAACTCGCTCATGAAGTCCTTGCGGTTCCGACCGCCCTGGTTCAGGCGGTCGATGGTGTTGAGCTGCACCTGGTCGGCGTCCTCGCCGTCGACGACGAGCGCGTACTTGATCTGACCGGAGTCGATCATGCCCGCGGCGACGCTCATGGCGTTGACGAACCCCAGGCAGGCGTTCGCGATGTCGAAGTTGATCGCGGACGACGGCAGACCGAGCCCGTGGTGCAGGCGCACGGCGACCGACGGCTCGAGGTGCGGCCGGGTCACCGAGGTGTTGATCAGCAGCCCGATCTCGTCCGGGCGCACCCCCGCCTCGGCCATGGCACGACGGCCCGCGTCGATGGCGGCGTCCTGGAAGGTCTGGCCCTCGCCCCAGTTGCGGCGCTCGATCACACCGGCGACCCGCTCGAGCAGTCCCATCGGCAGACGGAGGCGGCGGAGCACGCCGCGCAGCCGCGCTTCGATGTCCGCAGAGGTCGTCACGCGTTCGGCGGTCGTCGTCGCCACGGACAGCAGCGAGACGTTGTGGTGCTTCGCCGTGGCGTTGCCGGGCTGCTCGGGTTCACTGCTCGGCGCCCGGTCACTGCTCGCTGCCCGGTCGACCGGCCGTTCCGTCATGATCGTCACCGACACATACTTCCTCATTTCACCTGTGTGTGCAGTCCGGCTCGGCTGGACGCGCGGTGTCAGGCGTCCTTCGGGAGCTTCCGGATCTTGCTGCGACGGCGTCGACGGTCCGGCACCATCGAGCGCATCTCCTCGAGCTTGCCGAAGCAGAGCAGCCGGTCACTGGCCTGCAGCTCGACGCCACTGCGCGGGTTCGGGATGACGGTCGCGCCCCGGTGCAGGGTCAGCACGGTGATGTCCCGGTCCCACAGTCCGGACTCCTTGATCGTCTTCCCGACCAGGTCGGCGTTGGTGTGCACGAGCAGCTCGGCGACGCCGTAGCCCGTCGAGACACTGAGCCGCTGGCGCACGTCGATCTCGGGGAAGGCCACCTGGTTGCCGATGAAGTCGATGATCGCGCCGGCGACGTCCAGGCCCGTCGCACGCTCGATGCCCTCGAGCCCCGGTGACGAGTTGACCTCCATCACGAGCGGACCGTCGTTGCCCTCGAGCATGTCGACACCGGCGACCTTGAGCCCCATGATCTGCGCCGACCGGACCGCGACCGCCTCGTACTCCGGCGACAGCGTGACCTTCTCGACGGTGCCGCCACGGTGCACGTTGGAGCGGAACTCGTCCCCCGACGCCGTCCTGCGCATCGCGGCCACCACCCGGTCGCCGACGACGAGCGCGCGGATGTCACGACCGCGGCTCTCCGAGATGAACGACTGGATCAGGACGTTCTGCTTCGTCGAGTGCAGGGTCTCGACGATCGACTCGGCGACCTTCTCCTCCGGCGCCAGGATCACGCCGATCCCCTGCGTGCCCTCGAGCAGCTTGATCACGACCGGAGCCCCGCCGACCCGTTCGATCGCGCCGCGGACGTCGGCCCGGCTGTTCACGAACGTCGTCGCCGGCATGCCGATGTGGTGTCGGGACAGGATCTGGTTCGCCCGGAGCTTGTCGCGGGAGTTCGTGATGCCCGTCGCGGTGTTCGGCGTGTACACGTCCATCTGCTCGAACTGCCGCACCACCGCGGTGCCGTAGTAGGTGATCGAGTTGCCGATCCGGGGCAGCACCGCGTCGTAGTCGGACAGGAGCTTGCCGCGGTACAGCAGGTCCGGGTCCTCGCCGGACAGGTCGATCGCGAAGCGCAGCGTGTTCAGCACCTTGACGTCGTGGCCGCGGTCGAGCGCCGCAGCACGGAGGCGCTGGGTCGAGTACGCCTGCGGGGCGCGGGACAGGATGGCGAGTTTCATCGAGGGGTTCTCCGCGGGGTGGGATCGACGGCGACGGTCCATCCAAGCACGCCCGCGCCGCGATGCCGCCGACCGCCTTGCAGAGCGAGCGCGTTGTACCCTTTTGACGCGTGTGCGGTACGCTGGATTGACTGATCGGACGGTGCGCAATGACGAAGAACCAGCACGGTCTCCGGGCGACCCGGAGCAACCGGACCCCTCGACTCGCAGGGTCCGGACGGTCGACGTCGCGGCGACCCGCGTCGTCCGAGTGGCGTGTCCGATCGCGCAGACCGTCCTCGACCGAGGCGGTCGCGCCACCGACCACGACCTCCACCGGTCCGGCCGACGACCTCAGGGATCGCCTCGTGGCCGCACTCCTGCGGCACGTCGACCTGATCGACCTCGCCGAGGTCGAGCGGGTGAACGGATCGATGGACGCCGTCGCGGAGCGGATGCTCGCCAGCATCCCCGGCGCCGATGTGCTCGACGACCGCGTCGGACCGTTCTACGACACTGCCGGCCTGCGGAAGTGGTTCCAGATGAGCCGGCAGACCCTCGACGCGCAGGCCAAGGTCGGCGACGTGCTCTGCGTGCTGTCGGCCGACGGCTTCCGGCTCTACCCGTCGTTCCAGTTCGATGCACGGGGCATCCTGCTCCCACGGTTGCGCGATGTCCTGGCCGGCCTGGACCCCGACCGGGTCGACCCCTGGGGCGATGCCGTGTGGCTGAACGCGCCGGCGGACGAACTCGACGGACTCACGCCGGCCCGGGCGCTCCGGACGGACCGCGCGGACGAAGCAGTCCGTCTCGCCGCACTCGCCGGAGCGTTCCGACTCGGATGACCACCGTCGCACGCACCGACGTCGTCCAGACCGCGCCACCGGCCGGTCTCGACCTGACCGGCTTCCCCGACGGGGGCAGACTCCCCGCCGAGGTGTTCCGCGCGCACCTCGCCGAGTTCGCGCCCTGGTACTTCGCCAGCCACCCCCACGGCCGCTTCAACCTCCGGGAACCGAACGGCACGTGCTGCTTCGCAGCCGCGGCCTCGACCGCTGTCCGAGAGTTCTTCGGCCCGAAGATCCGCCGCAACGAAGTGAGCGCTGCCGACGCTGCCGTCCTCCGCGTCTCGACGATCACCCCGCCGTCCGATGCGAGCTCCGCCCACGTCAGCGGCGCGGGCGCTGCACGCTTCGGGGTCACGAGCGAACTCACGACCATGGGCGACTACGCCGTGACGCAGGCATGGGCCGAGCTGTTCAAGGACCGGGTCGATGCACTCCGCTACGACTCGCGGTTCGACCCGGGGGGCGAGGCGTGGGCACTGTTCGGGACCGCGGGGCCGGCACCGTCGCTCGGCGGCGCGACCGCGGTCATCGACGGAGCACGTGCGGCCGAGGCAGCCGGCGTTTCGGTGCTGCCCGGGCCGCCGCGGAAGAGCGCCGTCCGGATGGTGCCGAACCCGCCCGCCTGACCGGCACAGTCGCGCATGGGACAGGATGGGCACATGGCCCGTGCTCCGAAGTCCCCCGACGGCGGGCTCGTCGTCGCCGGCTGGCGCGAGTGGGCCGGCCTGCCGGACCTCGGGCTGCCGTGGATCAAGGTCAAGCTCGACACCGGTGCGCGCAGCTCGGCGCTGCACGCGTTCGACCTCGAAGAACTCCCGGGCGACCGGGTCCGGTTCTCGGTGCACCCGTGGCAGGACACCGATGCCGACGCCGTCACGATCGAGTGCGACGTGCACGACCGGCGCATCATCCGCAGCTCGACCGGGCACACCCAGGAGCGCATCGTCGTGCTCACCACGATCACCCTGGCCGGGCGCGCCGTCGTGTCCGAGGTCACCCTGAGCAACCGCGACCAGATGGGGTTCCGGATGCTCGTCGGGCGCGAGGCCCTGCGGCAGGGCTTCCTCGTCGATCCTGCGAGGTCCTTCATGGCCGGTCGGGCGCCGAAGGAGATCCGGCGCCGCAACCGCGGGCGAGCCTGAGCGCTGCTCGCCACGCGGCACGGGCCGTGGGCGCGACCGATCGGCGGCCTGGAGGCGCGGTGCGGGGACGCCACGGGCCTCCCGTCCGCCTCGGCGACCGCCCAGGGCGCGGGCTGGGTCAGCGACCGAGGTGACGGCCGAGGAAGGCGAGTTGCTGCGGTGCCAGGCGGCGCCAGTAGCCGTGCGTGTGGGCGCCGGGCTCGAAGCCCCCGGCGGGCGGCGTCGCGAAACCGTCGACGTAGGCGTGCGCCGCCGGAGCGAACCCGTCACCGTTGCCGCAGTCGACACGGACGGCGACCCCGTCGAGCGCGCGCTGCCGACCGAGGACCGTGTTCGCACGGAAGTCGGCCGCGTCGTCGAAGGCTCCGCGGGCGGTGTCCGCTGCTGACGTCCAGAGCGCCGGACTGATCGCCGACACGGCGCGGACGCGGGACGCACCGAGCACCCCGCCGAGCCGGAGGGCGCCGAACCCGCCCATCGAGTACCCGGTCAGCGCGAGCCGGTCGGTGTCGAATCCGCGCCGCGCGATCCGGGGCAGGAACTCGTCGACGACCATCGCTGCGGGGTCATCCCCGTCGGAACGGTGGTGCCAGTAGCGGTTGCCGCCGTCGATCGAGGCGATCGCGAACGGAGCGCCGCCACCCGTGATGTGCGCCGCGAGGAACCGGTCCCAGCCGAGCGCCCGCCCGAAGAACGCCGAGTGGTCGTCGCCGTAGCCGTGCAACGCGACGGCCACCGGCAGCGGGGTGTCCGACTCCGGAGCGGCGATGGTCCACCCGACGGTCCGTCCCTTCCGCGCGGTCGACACGAAGGTGCCGGAGACCGAGGGGACCGGGTCGACGTTGGGGATCGTGCCGTCGGCACCGTTGAGCCCGAGCACGCGGTACATCGTCGACCGACCCGGCAGCAGGTCGAGGTTCACCGCCTCGGCGGCTGCCCCCGCGGCGACGATGCCGACTCCCCCGATCAGCAGCGACCGACGGGTGATCGTCGACGCACGCGAACGGGTCATCCGAGGGGCACCGTTCCGTCAGAGGTCACGCGCTTCATCACGAGGATCGGGGAGAGTCGCTGCACACCGGGCAAGATACCCAGCGCAGCGTCGGAGAACCCCGGGGCGCTGACGAGCGGTCAGGCTGCTGCGACGAGCGCCGCAGCGACCGCGCGCGCCGTCGCCGTGCCGACCGACGGATCGCGCAGGCGCATCGCCAGGTACCCGGAGACGACGAGCAACAGCTGGTCAGCCAGGGCCCCGGCGCGCTCGCCGACGACGGGCGCGGCACGTTCGGTCAGCCGGGTCCGGAGCGCCCCGGTCTCGCGGTCGAGCACCTCGTGCACCTCGGCTGGGGCGTCCGCGTACTCGGCAGCGGTCCCGAGGAACGCGCACCAGCGTGAACCAGCGGCGGTCGACCGGTAGTCGTCGAGCGCGTCGAACACCGCGAGCAGGCGGCCACGGTCGTCCGGAGCGGCCTTGACCGCGCGGTCCCACGTGGCGAGCCAGTCGTCGTGCCGCCGATCCAGTGCCGCGGCGACCAGGGCTTCCTTGCTCGCGTACCCGCGGTAGAGCGTGGCGCTCGAGATCCCGGCACGGTCGAGCACGGCGTCGATCGGGGTGGCGGCGATGCCGCGCGTGAAGAAGAGCTCCTCGGCCGCGTCGAGCAGCCGCTGCTCGGTTCCTGGACGCATCGCCATGCAAGCACCCTAGGCTCTCAAAAGTGAAACGATCGTTTTTGTTACGACGGTGGGTGTTCCTCGGTAGCGGGCTGGCGCTCATCGCCGCGACGTACGGGCTGGTGCGCCTGGCGTTCGGCCTCTTCCTGCCCGACGTCCAACGCGACCTCGGCCTGCGCCCGGACGCCGCCGGATGGGTCTCCTCGGGGGCCTCGGCGATGTACTGCGTCGGCGCGGTGGTCGGGTTCCTGGTCGCCGCACGCGTCCCCCGGGTGCTCGTCGCCGCAGCCGCCGGGGTCGCCGGGGTCGGTGCGCTCGCGATGGCAGCGGCGCCGGGGCCGTGGTCCTTCGGGATCGCTGCGGTGGTCGCCTCGACCGGGGCCGGGCTCGCGTCACCAGCCCTCGTGCAGCTCGTGTCGCGCGCGGTGCCGGGGTCCGTGCAGGGGACGGCGCAGGCGGTCGTCAACTCGGGGACCGGCCCGGGGCTGATCGCCGCCGGGGCGCTCGCACTCGTGCTCCTGCCGGACTGGCGGACGGCTTGGGCGTGGTCCGGGGTCTTCGCACTCGTCGTCGGCGTCGTGCTGCTGGTGGTGTCCCGTGGGAGCGGGTCCGGCGGTGACCGACCAACCGCACCGGGGACGGCGTGGTTCGCGGTGCACCGACGGGTCATCGCGCTCGCGCTGCTCTTCGGTGCCGGATCGGCGGTCGTGTGGACCTACGGCCGCTCCGCGCTGGTCGACGCGGGCGCGCCCGTCGCGGTGTCGGTGTCGGCGTGGATCGCGCTCGGGGTCGGCGGTGCTGCGGTCGCCGTGACGGCTCGGTGGACGAGCGGACTCCGCGCGCGGACGCTCTGGGCGGTGACCGCGGGCGCCGTGGCGGTGGCCGTCGTCGCACTCGGTACCGCGCCGCAGTCCACGGCGGTCGCGATGCTGGCGTGTGCGGTGTTCGGTTGGGGCTACACAGCGGCCACCGGCGCGTTGATCGCCTGGACGACCGAACTCGACGCTGCGCGGTCGTCGGCCGGGACGTCGATGCTCTTCGTCGCGCTCGTGCTCGGCCAGGCCGTGGGATCGGCGGCATCGGGCGCACTCGTCGGCACGGCGGGCTACGCGGCGACGTTCGTGGTCGGGGCGCTCGTCACGGCGGCGAGCGCCGTGCCCGCCGTGGTCGGGAAGCGGAGCGGGCCGGGGAGCGGTACCCGCGTCACAGCAGCGGACGCAGCTCGATCTTCCGGTTGCACGCCTGCGACGCCTCGTGCGCCACACGGAGCGCCGTCTCGGCATCCGGCAGCTCCATGACCCAGAAGCCCGCGACGAACTCGGCGCTGTCGGCCACCAGTCCGGGCGTGGTGTCCGAACCGCCACCGCGGGCGTCGACGACGGTGCCGTCGGCGGGGGCGGACACCCCGGCGGCGAACACGACGGCGTCACCCAGGCGTTCGTTCAGGGCATCGACCGCAGTGGCCTCGGCCTGGGTGGCGGACTCCGTCCGACCGGCAGCGACGGCCTGCCCGTCGTCGATGACGTTGACGAGGAACTACATGGCGACTCCCCTGCTCGGTGGCCGGAGGCTACTCCGCGACCGCCCGGTTCCGTGACGCTCCGTGACGACCGACGGCACCGCGAACCCCGGGACGTGCCTACGCTCCCTCCGACGGCGACCCGGCCGACCACGACCACGGAGTACCCGATGCCCCACGACACCATCGCTCGTCGAGTCGACGAGTTCAACGCCGGCTTCACCGCGCAGATCGGCCCCGACCTCAGCGCCGTGTTCGACCGGGAACAGGCCGACCTGCGTACCGACGGTGTCCCGGACGGCGTCCTCGCCGTCGGGGACGACGCGCCGGACGCTCCACTGCTGGACGCGACCGGCGCCGCCACGTCGCTGGGCGCCGCGCGTGGTGACACGCCGACCGTGCTCGTGTTCTACCGCGGCGCCTGGTGCCCGTACTGCAACCTCACGCTCCGCACCTACCAGCAGGAGTTGCTCCCCGCGCTGCAGGGACGCGGGGCACGCCTCGTCGCCGTCTCGCCGCAGACACCCGAGGGCACCGAGCAGTCGATCGCGAACGGCGAGCTGGCGTTCCCGGTCCTGTCCGACCCGGAGAACGTGCTCGCCGGTCGGTTCGGCGTCGTCACGGCGCCGAGCGCCGAGGCACGAGCAGCCCACACGGAGCTCGGGTTCGACGTCGCCGACAGCAACGCCGACGGAACCGCCGCGATCCCGTTCCCGTCGGTCTTCGTCATCGACGAGCACGGTGTGGTCCGGTTCGCGGACGTGCACGTCGACTACACGACGCGCACCGAGGTCGCGACGGTCCTCGCGACCCTCGACGGCCTGGACGGGGGCGGCACCCGCTAGCGTTTGCTGCATGGGGACGACGGCGGAGTGGTCACGGCTGCCCGTGGGGCGCCGCGAGCACCGGCAGGACGCCGTGCTCGCCCTGGTGCTCGCCGCCGGCCTGACGATCACCACAGTCCTGTACGGGGCGTCCGGCATCTACGGCGACGACCAGGCGGCCTGGTGGGTCTCCGCGCTGATGATCGTCGCGAACGCGGTCCCGATCGCGTTCCGCCGCCGGTTCCCGATGTCGGCCGCCGTGGTGTCCGCGCTGGCGTTCGCAGCCACCCAGCTGTTGCACGTCCCCGAGCTGTTCGTCGTGAACTTCACCCTGTTCATCTCGCTGTACTCGGTCGGCGCGTGGTGCTCCGACCGGGTCCGTGCCGAGGCGGTCCGGTGGGTCGTCATCGGCGGGATGTTCGCGTGGCTGTTCCTCGCGATCTCGTTCGGGTGGGCGGTGCCGAACGCACTGCCGAACGACGAGGGTTCGCTCATCCCGCCGTACATCGCCTACTCGCTGCTGAACATCGTGATCAACGTCGTCTACTTCGGCGCTGCCTGGTACGCGGGCAACCGGGCGTGGGCCTCGGCCGTCGCCCGACACCAGCTCGACGAGCGCACCGCGGAGCTGGCAGCCGAACGGGAGCGCAGCGCTGCCCAGGCCGTGACGATCGAGCGGGTCCGGATCGCCCGTGAACTGCACGACGTCGTCGCGCACCACGTGTCCCTGATGGGCGTGCAGGCCGGCGCTGCCCGACGGGTCATCGACCGTGATCCCGAGCAGGCGACGGCATCGCTCGGCGTGGTGGAGGAGAGCGCGCGCACGGCTGTCGAGGAACTCCGGCGGATGCTCGGCACCCTGCGGTCGGCGGACGAACCCGGCACGGATGACCGCGGTGTCGGGGACGCTCCGAGCACCGAGGGCATCGCACGCATCGTCGAGGTCGCCGAGTCCGCTCGGGTCGCCGGTCACCCGACCGAGTACGTGGTCGTGGGCAACGAGCGTCCCGTGCCGCCGACGGTCGCCGCCGTCGCGTACCGGATCGTGCAGGAGGCCGTGACGAACGTCCTGAAGCACGCTGGGCCCACCGCCCGCGCCGACGTCCGGCTCAGGTACCTCGACGACGGGCTCGAGGTCGAGGTCACCGACGACGGGCACGGTGACCGTGCTGCGCGGAACCCGTCGGGCAGCGGCCTCGGGCACATCGGCATGCGGGAGCGGGTCGCAGCCGTGGACGGACGGATCGAGATCGGGCCACGCGCCCGGGGAGGCTACCTGGTGCGGGCATGGCTGCCGACGACGTGAACGAGACGAACGACCCGAACGGCGCGACCGACCTGACGATCGTGCTCGCAGACGATCAGGAGCTGGTGCGGGCCGGGTTCCGCGTGATCCTGGAGTCCGAGCCGGGGTTCCGGGTGATCGGCGAGGCCCCCGACGGTGCCCGTGCGGTCGAGGCCGTCCGGGCCCTGCGCCCCGACGTGGTCTGCCTCGACGTGCAGATGCCCGGCGTCGACGGACTCGAGGCCGCTCGGCGGATCGCAGCGTTGCCGGACCCGCCGGCGGTGCTCATCCTGACGACGTTCGACAGCGACGACGCACTGTTTAAGGCACTCGAGGCGGGTGCCAGCGGCTTCCTGCTGAAGAACGCCTCCCCCGAACGGCTGATCGACGCCGTCCGGACCGTCGCCGCCGGGGACGCCCTGCTCGCGCCCGACGTCACGCGCCGGGTGATCAGCCGTGCGACCGCCGCACCGGTGGCGAGCGCGCGGACCGCGGACGGCGCGCTGGCAGCCGCCGGACTCACCGAGCGCGAGACCGAGGTGCTCCGGCTGCTCGCCCGGGGCCTCAGCAACGCCGAGATCGCCGCCGAGCTGTACGTCGGTGACGCCACCGTGAAGACCCACGTGTCGAACGTGCTGCAGAAGCTCGCGCTGCGCGACCGCATCCAGGCCGTCGTCTGGGCGTTCGAGCACGGCGTCGCCGGCTGACCGAGGCCGACTCGCCGACCGGCCGCCGCCGCGAAGTCCGACGTTCCACGAGACGTTCGACGCGTGGAACGTCGGAAGATGCACACGCATTGCGTGCGGGTGCATGTTCCGACAGAACGTGAGTCGTTCGACGCGTGGAACGTCGGAAGATGCACATGCATCCGGCACCGCGCCGCACCGCACCGCACCGCACCGCACCGCACCGCACCGAGCCACACCACGGCACCGCGGGACGACGCAGCCCACCCGCCCGCTCCCCCGCGCGGTGGAGCCGACCACCCACCCAAGTCCCGCCGGATGGCGGAGGCGCCCCGTGCCTCCCGGCCAATAGCGTCGACGCAGGCGGCGCAGGCCGTCGCGAGAGGGGTACGACATGCTCACCATCGAAGGGGTGACCAAGCACTTCGGCGACCGCCGGGTGCTCGACGACGTGGGGTTCACGGTCGGCAACGGCCGCCTCACCGGGTTCGTCGGCGGCAACGGCGCCGGCAAGACGACCACCATGCGGATCATGCTCGGCGTGCTGCAGGCCGACGCGGGATCCGTCTCGATCGACGGCACCGCGGTCCGGCCCGCCGACCGCCGCCGCTTCGGCTACATGCCCGAGGAACGCGGGCTGTACCCGAAGATGCCGGTGGCCGAGCAGATCACCTACATGGCCCGGTTGCACGGCGTCGACAAGCGCGCGGCGACCACGCGGACCACCGAGTTGCTCGAACGACTCGAGCTGACCGGCCACGCCGACGACCCCGTCGAGAAGCTGTCGCTCGGCAACCAGCAGCGGGTGCAGATCGCCGCGGCCCTGGCTCACGACCCCGAGGTGCTGGTGCTCGACGAGCCGTTCTCGGGCCTCGACCCGATGGCCGTCGACACGGTGCTGGGCGTCCTGCGCGAGACCGCGGCGCGCGGGGTCCCGGTGCTGTTCTCGAGCCACCAGCTCGACGTCGTCGAACGGCTCTGCGACGACGTCGTCGTGATCGCGGGCGGCACCATCCGTGCCGCCGGCCCGCAGGACGAACTCCGCAAGCAGGCCGGGCCCGCCGCCTGGGAGCTGCTGGTCGACGGCGACGTCGCCTGGCTCCGCGACGAGCCCGGTGTGACGGTCCGCGAGTTCGACGGCGGCTACGCCGTCTTCGAGGCCGACCCGTCCACCGCCCAACACGTCCTGCAGCGGGCCGTCCAGCAGGGCACCGTCGGGTCGTTCGCCCCGCGGGTCCCGCGGCTCAGCGAGGTCTTCCGGGAGGTCATCCGATGAACGACTCCTTCGTGCAGGCCGTGCGGCTCGTCTCCGCACGCGAGATCCAGGCACGCATCCGCAGCAAGGCCTTCGTGGTCTCCGCCCTCATCCTGATCGGCATGGTCGTCGCGTCCATCGTGGTCGGCGGCATCGTCGGCAAGGCCACCGCCGACGACACCACGCCGGTCGCCGTGGTCGACGGCGTCTCGCTGCCCACCACCGCGGGCCTCGACGTCACGGACTCCACCTCGGTGGCGGACGCCGAACGGCTCGTGCAGAACGGCGACGTCGACGCGGCGATCGTGCCGTCCGACGACCCGCTCGGCTACAAGGTCGTCGGCCTCGACGAGGCCCCGACCGACGTCGTCTCCGCGCTGAGCGTCACACCGCGGATCGAACTGCTCGACCCGGACGCGCTGCCCGGCGGACTCGTGTACCTCATCGCCATCGCGTTCGGCGTCGTGTACTTCGCCTCGGCCGTGACCTTCGGCCAGTCCATCGCGCAGAGCGTGGTCGAGGAGAAGTCGACCAGGGTCGTCGAGATCCTGATGTCCGCGATCTCGGCCAGGGCGCTGCTCGCCGGCAAGGTCCTCGGCAACAGCGTGATGGCGTTCGCGCAGATCGTCGCCGTGGCCATCGCCGCGGTCGTCACCCTGGCGGTCACCGGGCAGGACAACATGTTCTCGATGCTCGGCCCGAGCATCCTGTGGTTCGTCGGGTTCTTCGCCGTCGGCTTCGTGCTCATCGCGTCGCTGTTCGCCGCGGCGGCCGTGCTGGTGTCGCGTCAGGAGGACGTCGGCAGCGTCACCACGCCGGTGATGATGCTCGTGATGATCCCGTACATCCTGATCATCGTCGCGTACAACAACCCGACGGTGCTCGGCATCATGTCGTACGTGCCGTTCAGTGCACCGATCGGCATGCCGATGCGGATCTTCCTCGGCACGGCCGAGTGGTGGGAGCCGATCCTGTCGCTCCTGATCGTGGTCGCCGCGGTGGTCGTGGTCGTGCTGGTGGGCGCCCGCGTCTACGAGAACGCGCTGCTGCGGACGGGCAGTCGCGTGAAGCTGACGGAGGCGCTGCGCGGCTGACGCCGCCGGCCCGGCAGATCGGACGGGAGGCCCGGATCACGTGAGCAGATCGGCTCACGTGATCCGGGCCTCCCGTCGTCAGTCCGCGCGCACCGAGAAAACGTCGCCCGGCTGGCACCCGAGCTCCTGGCAGAGCCGGGTGAGCGTGGAGAACCGGATCGCGCGTGCCCGGTTGTTCTTCAGCACCGACAGGTTCACCACGGTCACCCCGACCCGGTCGGCGAGCTCGGTCAGCGTCATGCCCCGAGCGGCGAGCAGCTCGTCGAGGTGGCAGACGACCGCGTGACCGTCCTCCTGTTCCGGGGGCATCAGACCAGCCCGGACTGGTCGCGCACCATCCGCTGCGAGGCGGTCAGGGCGAACCGGAAGCAGATGACGACGAGCAGGCCGAGGTACACCGGCACGAACTGGTGGTCGACGTCGGGCGTCGGCAGGCGCCCGTCCCAGCCGAGCCCCGACACCACCCAGTTCCACCCCATCCGGCGGACGAACTGGGGCACGAACCCGGCCACCAGCACCGCAGCCGCGAGCCAGTCGAGGATGCGGGTCGTCGACCGGTCGAACAGCCCGCCGCGCGAGATCTTCCACGCCACCGCGGCGACGAGGGCGATGAGCGCACTGACGAACAGGACCTCGAGCGCGTCACCGACCCGGATGTACCCGATCGCCCCGGCCGGCACGTCCGCGATCGGGGCCCGGAGCACGAGGTGTTCGGCGGTGACGGTCGCACCACCGGGCGGCTGCGGGACCTCGCTCGTCGCGGTCATCCGGACGGGCACCGACACCGTCCCGGAGCTGACCGAGCGGACGAGCAGGTCGACGTACCGCCAGACGACGAGCGCGATGCCGATCACGCAGCAGGCGACGTAGGCGAGGTAGGAGTTCCGCCCGCGGGGCGGTTCGTACACGGGTGCGGTCATGGCGTCTTCCCCTGTCGATCATCGATACCATCGAATTTCGATACAACGATAAACGATGGGTCGGATCGGTGCAAGCCCCCGCCCGGCTCCGACCTACAGCAGGCCGAAGACCGCCTGCGCGCCGAGGCTCGTGCCCGCCACGAGCACCCAGAGCGCGATGCCGAGCAGCATCGGACGGAAGCCGGCACGTCGCAGCGCCGCGAAGTCCGTCGAGCACCCGATCGCCGCCAGGGCCACCGTGATGAGGAACGACGCCGCGGTCGAGAACTCCGGGGCAGCGTCAGCCGGCAGCACCCCGACGGTCCGGAGCAGCACCACCACGAGGAACCCGATCAGGAACCACGGGACCAACCGGAACACGCGGAACCCGCTGCGCGACCCCGTGTCGAGCGCGAGCTGCTCGCGGGAGGCGCGTCGGGCCTCCAGTCCGGCCAGCCCGATGACGATCGGGATGATCATCAGGGTCCGCACCAGCTTCACGACGACCGCCGTGTCGGTCGCCTGGCGACCGTAGACCGTCGCGGTGGCGACGACGGACGACGTGTCGTTCACCGCAGTGCCCGCGAACACGCCGAAGGCGTGCTGGCTGAGGCCGAGGGCGTGGCCGAGCAGGGGGAAGGCGAACACCGCGGCGATGTTGCAGAGGAAGATCGTCGACATCGCGTAGGCGACGTCCGCGCTGACCGCACCGATGACGGGTGTGACGGCCGCGATCGCGGACGCACCGCAGATGCCGGTCCCCACGCCGATCAGGGTGCGGAGGGCGCTCGACACCCGCAACAGACGGCCGATCCCCCAGGCGGCACCGAGGCACACCACGAGGGTCGTCAGCATGACCGGCAGGGTCTCGCCGCCGATGCGCAGGACCTCGCCGATCGACAGCTGCGCGCCGAGCAGCACCACCGCGAACTGCAGCACACGACTCGACGAGAACTTCACGCCGGGAGCGAGCACGGCGAGGGTGCCGCCGGTGCGCCGACGGACGAGCCAACCGAGCACCGCGCCGATCAGGACGGCGGGGACGGGCCCGCCCACGACCGGGACGACCGATCCGATCAGGGTCGCGACGAGGCCGATCGCGACGGCGACGGCGACACCGGGTGCGGTGGTGCGGGCGAACTGCATGGGAACAGCATCTCGTGCTCGCGGCCGTCGTGCGGTCCAGCCGGGCAGGATGGTGCGGTGGAGTACTCGGGCGAGCGGTGGGTGCAGCGGCTGCGCGACGGCGAGATGCCGAAGCGGTGGCCGTTCCTGGTCGGCCTCACGATCGTCACGGTGGCCGGCGGGATCGGGGTGTACTTCTCGGCGACCCACCTCGACGGCATCCTGCACTCGGACGCCCGACGCCCGTTCGCCGTCCCGTTGTTCTCGGTGCTGCTGCTGGGATTCGGGCCCGTAGCCGCGGTGCTGTCGTGGCTGCGCGGGCGGCGCGACCGCGTGGTGCTGGACCGGATCCGCCGGAACGGGACCTCGACGCGCTTCCACCTGCCCGTCCTCCGCACGGGCCCCTACGCCGCCGACGACTTCCCGGACCCGAGGCCGGAGCTGTGGACGGTCGACGCGGCGGGTCTCCACGCGTGGTCACCCGAGCGCGACGATCCCGTGTTCGACCTGGTGTGGGACGACGTCAGGACGATCGAGCTGGCCTCGACGGACGTCCGCGGACAACGCACCGACACCGGGATCTGGATCGTCACCGAGGCGGTGGGTCGGTTCGTGCTGCTGCCGCGCGCAGTCATCGGGCGGCCGTTCGGCGCGAGCGTGACGAAGATCCACATCCTGATGCAGGTGCTCCGGTCGCTGCGGCGCGAGTTCGATCCGCGCCACGACACCGGGCGCTCCGGTCGAGCCCCGGCCGATCGATGACGACACCCGACGAGCAGTGGGTGCAGCGGCTGCGTGACGGCGAGATGCCGAAGCGGGGGCCGGTCCTGCTCGCGGCCGCGGTGACGACGGCAGCGGGGCTCGGCGTGCTCGTCGCCGAGTTCGCGTCGCCGGACTTCCTGCGCGGTCTCGACAGCGCCCGCACACAGGCCAACTTCGTCCTGTGGCCGCTGTTCGTCGCCGGGTTCGGCCTGCTGCTGGCGGTGGTGACCTGGAGCGCCGGTCGGACCGATCGCCGCACCCTGGCACGGATCCGGGAACGCCGCGCGCCCCGGTTCCACCTGCCGGTCTCCGCGTCGGGGTTGCGGGCGACCGACGACCTGCCGTGCCCCCGACCCGAGATCTGGACCGTCGACGCGTCCGGTCTGCACGCGTGGGCGCCGTCGCGGGCGGAGCCGGTGTTCGACCTGCCCTGGACCCACATCCGGAAGTTCTCCGTCGCCACGAAGGACGCACGCGGACAACGGGTCGACTTCGGCGTCTGGATCAGCACGACGGTCGGCGAAGACGTCGTGGTGGAGCCGCGACCAGCACTCGGACGCGGGTTCGAGGGCGGCCCGGACAAGCTCGCGACGATCGTTCGGGTCCTCCGCGCACTGCAGCGCGAGCTCGGCGGTCGGGGCGCTGCCGCCGATCAGCCCTGAGCGGGCGGGACCTCGCCGGTCATGTCGACGCGCTCGGTGCCGTCGTTCCAGATGTACGTCGCGGTGGTGCGACCGGAGGCATCAGCGTTCGCCTCGTTCGCCTTCGCGTACGTGTAGGTGACCTTGATCGAGGCGTCGGCCAACCGCTCGATGGCCGGCTCGAACGCGTACTGCTCGGAGGTCGCGGTGCCGAGGTACCGGCCCTGGTGGAAGAGCAGGATCGCGTACGGCGACCCGGCGGTGCCGAACTCGGGCGCGACGACGGACCAGGACAGTGAGGCGCAGGCGTCGTAGCCGGTGTAGTCGGCGTTCGCGGCGTCCCACTTGGTGTCCTCGAGGCCGGCGGGTGACGGCAGCGCAGCGATCCCGGCGGCTGCTGCCTCGGAGCCGGTCGCGGGACCACAGGTCGGGGTGGGGGTCGGCGTCGGTGTCGGCGTGCTCGTCGACGTCGGGGTGGCTGCCGTGTCCGTCGGCGCCGCGGTCACGGTCTCGGTGACGGTCGGGGTCGCGTCGCCGCCGTCCCCGCCACCGGAGCATCCGGTCAGCAGGGCGACCACGGCGGCGCCGGTCAAGATCAGGGCAGTCTTCGAGGTACGCACCACTCCACGGTGCACCGACCGCGGTGTCGGCGCTCGCATCGTTACCGGCCCGTAGTCTGCTGGCATGCGGGGAGAGGGCATCGGGTCATCGGTGGGGACGATCGACGTCATGGACGACGTGCTCCCCGGCCCGCACGGACCGGTCCCGATCCGGCACTACCGACCGCAGGACCCCGCAGCCGCTCCGACCCTGGTCTGGCTGCACGGCGGCGGGTTCTTCCGGGGCGACCTGGACCTGCCCGAGTCGGACGCCGTGGCCCGGGCGCTCAGCGCCCGCGGCATCCCGGTCGTCACCGTCGACTACCGCCTCGGTCCGCTGCCCGGCATGCCCTGGATCGGGCGGACGGGTCCACGAGCACGCCGACGTGCACCGCACGCGCGGGACGAGGTCGTGGCGGTGCTCCGAGCGCTCGAGCCGGAGCGCTCTGCCGGTCTGGTGCTCGGTGGCGCGAGTGCCGGCGCATGCCTCGCGGCGTCGGCGGTCGCCGCTGGCCCGCCCCTGGCCGGCACCGTGCTCGCGTACGGGTTCTTCCACGCGCGGATCCCCCGCGACCCGGCAGTGCAGCGTCTCGTGCGCGGGCACCGGCGGATCACGCACGCTCCACTGTTGCTCGACGCCGCGAACCGCACCTACGCCGGGCCACTCGGCGCCGGAGCGTTCCCGGCACCGGAGGACCTCAGCACGTTCCCGCGCACCCTGGTGCTCGACGCCGAGCGGGACACGATGCGCGCATCCGGCGACCGGTTCGCACGGCAACTCGGTGCCGCGGGGGTCGATCTCGAACGGCACGTCCTGCCCGACAGCCGGCACGCCTTCCTCAACCGACCGGACAGCATCGACTTCGCGGCTGCCGTCGACCTGATCGCTTCGTGGATGGTCCGTCGGCCCATCTGAACGTTCGAGCGTGTGCGACCGTCGGACATTCCGGTGACGCCACGACGAACCGGACGTATTCTGCTGTCGGAAGCAACGGCGGTTCCGAACACCCTTCGCCACGTTCACCGTCGTGGCGTCCCGCCTCTGTGACGAAGAGTCCTACTGTGACCGAACACCTCATCGAGTACGTCGCCCGTGACCGCACGGGCATCACCGCCGTCGTGACGACCACCAGCGTCATCGACGTCGACACCGTGATCCAGCACATCCGCTCCGGCCACACCGGCTACTACGTGGCTGCCGACTCCTGGAAGCGCACACCGGTCCGGAGCATGTCGTTCATCGGCGGCACCTACCTGTTCGCGAACTGGGACGGCTCGAAGCGGAACATGCTGCACGACCTGGCGTTCCGGTCGCCGACGCGCGCGGTCCCGACCGCGCCGCCGTCAGAGTCCCGCTTCGCGCGGTTCCTCGACGCCGTGTTCGGTCGCCGGCTCCCACAGCGCTGAGCTGCCAGTACCGCCGCTGCCCCTGCCCGTTCGCAGGCCCGTGAGAGCATGACGGGCATGCAGAAGGGGGAGCAGATGCTCGCGAAGGACGTGTCCGACAAGCGGTTCCGACCGACGAAGTGGCGGGAGGGCTACGACCAGGGCGAGGTCGATGCGTTCCTCGACCGGATCCAGACCACCCTCGCCGGGTACGAGCAGGGGCGGCCGGTGGATCCGCTCACACCGGAGCAGGTGTCCGCCGCCCGGTTCCAGCCCACGAAGTTCCGCGAGGGCTACGACCAGGACCAGGTCGACGATTTCCTCGACGAGGTCGTCGTCGCCCTCCGCCAGCACGCGGTGCGCTGAGACCGACACCGACGCAGAACGACATCCCCGTCGTCGTCCGACAACGGGGATGTCGTTCCGGGTCGATCCCGGCAGTCGATCCAGCCCTCAGACCTGCGCGCCCTCCAGCGTCGCCGCGAGCGGGTCGAAGTCCTCGGGCAGCGACGCGATCGGCGCGACGGTCGACTCGACCTCGATGAACGAGCGGGCGGCGATCGACTCCTCGACCGCGACCATGGTGTCGAGCACGTGGTAGCCGACCTCACCGGTCGCGATGTGCGAGCCGCCGCCACGGATGGCCCGCGCCATGTCGAGCACGCCGAGCCCTCGGCCGACGGTCGGCTCCTCGTCGAGCAGCACGTCCCACTCCTGCGAGAAGGGGAAGGACGCATCGGCGGTCAGCGGTCGCGCGATCCGGATCGGGTGCCCGCCACCGAACGTGTTCGGGTCGGGCAGGACGATCGTGCCCTCGGTCCCGTTGACCTCGAAGACCCCGTGCCGGAACAGCGGGGTGTCGAACGACAGCAGCGACTGTGCGTTGCCACCCTGCTCGAACGAGGTCAGGACGGAGACGTGGGTCGGCACCTCGACGGGGAACGAGTCGCCCGCGTTCGGTCCGACGACCAACTGCCGCGTCGACCGCGACTGAGAACCCGTCGCGACGACGGAGTCGATCGGTCCGAGCAGGTGCACGAGCGCCGTGAAGTAGTACGGACCGATGTCGAACAGCGGGCCCGCACCCTTGGCGTAGAGGAACGACGCGTTCGGGTGGAACACGTCCGGCCCCTGCCACTGCATGCTCGTGACCGCGGTGAGCGGGGTACCGATCGCGCCCGCCTCGATCGCACGCTTGGCGGCCTGCCAGCCCGGACCGAGCACGGTGTCCGGCGCGATGCCGAGCTTCAGCCCGAGGGAGTCGGCGAGTTCGACGAGCGACGCGGCCGAGGCACGGTCCACGCCGATCGGCTTCTCGCTCCACACGTGCTTGCCGGCACGCAGGGCGTCCATCGAGACGGCGACGTGCGTGGCGGGGAGCGTCAGGTTGATGACGATCTCGACGTCGGGATCGGCGAGCACGGATGCGCCGTCGCCCGAGGCCGCGACACCCCACTTCGAAGCCGACGCCGCGGCGCGCTCCGTGTCGATGTCGCCGATCCGGACGACCTCGACGTCGGGGAACGTCGTGAGGTTCGCCAGGTACTGCTCGCTGATCATGCCGGCGCCGATGAAGCCGATGCCGACGCGTCCGGTGCGGGTCATGCGGACACCTCCGAGGCGGACGACGAACCGGCCGGCGCGAGCTGCGCCGCGAGCCACTCGTACGACTGCTCCACACCGTCGAAGACGTCCCCGTCGAACCCGTCGAACTCGATCACGGCGTACTCGAGCGCCGTCGCCGCACGGAGGGCCTCGGCGAGCCGGACGTCGCCCTGGCCGGCCGGGGTCTGGTCGGTGGGGATCGTCGCGGTGGAGATGTCGTCGCGCATCGGACCGTCCTTGACGTGCACGGCGACGATGCGGTCGCCGAGCTCCTCGATGAACGCGACGACGTCGATGCCCGCGGCCGATGCCCAGTACAGGTCGAGCTCGAGCACGACGGCCGGGTCGAGCAGCGACGCGAGCACCTGCAGCGCGGGCTGCCCGTCGATCTGCGGCCGGAGCTCGTGGTCGTGGTTGTGGTAGCCGACGCGCAGACCGTGCTCGGCGGCCTCGACGGCGGCGGCGTTCAGTCGTGCGGCGACGCGCTCGACGCCCTCGCGGGTCGTCCACGCGTCGGGTCCGACGAACGGGTCGATGACGATCTCGAGGCCGAGTTCCTTCGCCGCGGCGAAGGTGTCGGCGTGCGACGGAGCGGTCATCACGGTGCCGTCCGGCAGCGGGATGGTCTCCTCGACCAGGAACGCGTGGCCGGTCTTCGCGGTGATGCCGTGGGCGTCGAACGCGGACTTGAGCTGCGCTGCTCGGTCCACGAAGGCGAACGCTTCGACGGTGTCGAAGCCGATCTCGGCCAGGCGGCGGACGCCGCCGTCGAGGTCGGGCTCCAGCGCCGCGTTCACCGTGTAGAGCTGCAGGGAGATGGCGGGAGCCATGTCGGGTCCTTTCCGGGGGTGGTACAGGTGACTGCCTGGAGGCGCGACTCGCGTCGCGGACGCGAGTCGCGCCTCCCGGCCGCTGGTTTGGTGCGTTGCCTACCGGACCGACTTGATCGGCAGGATGACGAGGGCGCCGAGGATGACGGCGACGCCGGCACCCCAGAGCATGAGCGTGTAGTTCTGACCGCCGCCGATGCCGAGCAGGAACAGGCCGACGGCCGGAGCGAGCGACTGCGGCAGTGCGTTCGCGATGTTGATGACGCCGAGGTCCTTGCCGGGGCGTTCCGGGTCGGGCAGCACGTCGACGATCAGGGCGGTGTCGATGGCGGCGTAGATACCGAAGGCGAAGCCGAGGACGATCTCGGCGAAGTAGAAGCCGCCGACCGTGTCGACGTGGGCCAGGATCACGAGGCCGACCGCAGTCAGTGCGGTGGAGCCCCAGACGAAGACCTTGCGGCGCTGGACGCGGTCCGACACCCAGCCGGAGACGGCGGCGCTGACGAGCAGGGCGACCGTGTACAGCAGGACGCCGAAGGCGACGACCCCGACGGCTTCCTTCTGCGGGAGGCCGATGCGGTCCTCCATGTAGAGCAGGCGGTACGTCGTGAACATGAACGTGCCGAACGTGATGAGGAAGCGACCCCACCAGGCCAGGCCGAAGTCCGGGTGCTTGATCGGGTTGGTCCAGAACGAGCTGATCAGGTTGATCCAGCTGAACGGCTTGACCGGCGTCGTCGGCAGGTCGTCGCGGGCCACGAAGCAGTAGACGAGGATCGCGATGATCGCCAGGACACCCGGGGCGATGAAGAGCACCGGGAGGTTGCCGACCAGGTACACGGCCAGGTACAGGCCGGCGAGGATGGCGATGTTCTGCGCGAGGGCGATGACGCTCGAGGCCTTGCCGCGCTGGAACTCCGGCACGTTGTCCGCGAAGCTCGCGGTCAGCGTGGCGAGGACGGCGTTCGCCGTGACCTGCGCGAGGACCCAGGCCAGCGTGAGCTGCAGGACGTTCGGCGAGAACGCGAGCCAGGCGAGCGAACCGACGAAGACGATGACGCCACCGAGCATCCACGGGCGTCGGCGTCCCCACCGGCTACGGGTGCGGTCGGAGATCGCACCGAACAGCGGGTTTGCGAACAGTGCACCGAGGGCACCGAACGGCAGGACGGAGCCGACCACGGTCTCGGGGCTCGTGGGGTTGAGCTCGGTCGCCTTGATCGACATGCTCACGAAGACCGGCGTGAGCAGGGCGACGAACAGGCCGAACTGGGCGAAGCTGAGGCCCCAGAGGTAGCCGCGGCCCACACGCATCGTGCTGACGGACTGCGTGATCCCCTCGACCGAGAACGCTCGGGGCGCCGCGGCGTCCGAGGCGGTGGCACCGGCGGCTGCGGTGACCGCTGGCGATGCGGTCCCGGCGATGCCGCGGGTGGGTTCTTCCTTCGACGTCGGTGTCGACATGACTCCTCCTCGAGTCATAGGGGGCTTCGGGGCCCTCGAATACCTAGTGCTGCTAGGTGATCGGGACTGTAGCACCGGAAACCTCCGACCGGAAGTTTTTGTCCCGATTGTTGCGCCGGTACATTGGCAGGCGTGACCTCCAACGATGGAATCGGCACCAGGGGCCCTTACGCCAAGGGCGTGCAGCGTCGGCGGGAGATCCTCGACCAGACGCTCGACGTCGTCGCCTCGCGCGGGATCGACGGCACCTCGCTGCGCGCCATCGGCGATGCGATCGGGGTCTCGCACGCGGCACTGAAGCACTACTTCTCGTCCCGCGAAGCGCTGCTGGTCGAGGTCCTGCGGGAACGCGATGCCGCCTCGGACCGGGCGCTCGGCGACACGGCCGGGGTCTTCACCCGGCTGGCCTTCGTCGCTGACCGGAACGTCAGCGAGCCGGCACTCGTGACGCTCTACACGACCCTCCTCGGGGCGTCGGTGGAGTCCGGCAACGAGACGGCGCGGGAGTTCTTCGCCGCCCGGTTCGACGAGGCACGGGGGAACCTGGTCGCCCAGCTGCACGACGAGCTCGCGGCGTCCGGCCGGCACACGAACGCCGACCTCGAGCAGGTGGCGTCGCTCATCATCGCGGCGTTCGACGGACTGCAGGTGCAGTGGCTGCTGGACCGGAACGTGGACATCGCGGGGACGCTGCGGTTGCTGGAGCGGGTGCTGTAGGGGACTTTCGGGCGGTCGGGGGGGGGGGCGACGTGGAACGATACCGGGTCGACGTGGAACGATACCGGGTCGACGTGGAACGATACCGGGTCGACGTGGAACGACACCGGGTCGACGTGGAACGACGTCCACGTCGTCGTACGACAACGAGGACGTCGTTCCGAGTCGACGAACGACCCTACTTCTCGCCGTCCTCTTCCGGGTTGAAATGCGAGTCGTCCCCGACGTGCCCAGCGGCGAGGCCGTCCGGGTCGTTGGGGATGGTGTTGTCGTCGCCGAGCCCGCCCGGCTTCTCGGTGCCCTCGGAGTCGTTCACGGGGGCCTTGGCGTCGTCGTCGTGCGTGTTGCTGCTGTCGGTCATGGTCTGCTCCAGTGCAGTGGTCGAACCGAGGGCGACGCCCCCGGCAGGTGCTGACCTCGGACGCTACGTGCCGCTGCTCGGAATCCACCCACCAGCCGCGTGCCCCGATCGGTCGACAGCGGAGTCGCCGCTCGGTAGATTGTTCAACAACCCGCGACGACAGGGAGTCCCCGTGACGACGATCGACCTGAACAGCGACCTCGGCGAGGGGTTCGGCGCCTGGACGATGGGCGACGACGCCGCGATGCTCGACCTCGTGTCGAGCGCCAACATCGCCTGCGGATTCCACGCCGGCGACCCGACGATCATGCTCGCCACCGCCCGCGCTGCCGCCGAGCGCGGGGTCGCGATCGGTGCGCACGTCGCCTACCGCGACCTCGCCGGCTTCGGCCGCCGTCCGGTGCACGTCACCCCGGACGAACTCCACGCCGACGTCGTGCACCAGCTCGGCGCGATGGCCGCCACCGCGCGGGTCGCCGGCACCGCGGTCACCTACGTCAAGCCCCACGGCGCCCTGTACAACACGGCGTGCGCCGACCCGGTCCAGGCCGAGGCCGTGGTCCGGGCGATCGCCGACGTCGACAGCTCGCTCGCGGTGCTCGCGCTGCCGGGTTCCGAACTCCTGCTCGCTGCCGAACGCCACGGGCTGCGCGCGGTAGCGGAGTCCTTCGCCGACCGCGTCTACGAACCCGACGGCTCCCTGGTGTCCCGCAGCACGCCGGGTTCGGTGCTCCACGATCCGGACGAGGTCGCGGCTCGTGTCCTCCGCATGGTCACCGACGGGGTCGCGACCGCCGTCGACGGCTCCGAGCTGCGGGTCAGCGCCGACTCCGTCTGCGTGCACGGCGACTCCCCCGGTGCCGTCGCGATGGCGCGCGCGATCCGAGCCCTGCTGACCGAGCACGGCGTCGCGATCGCGCCGTTCGCACCGTGACCGTCCTCGACCTCCGGCCCGCTGGGCGCTCCGCTTTGCTCGCCACCTTCGACTCCCTGCCGCAGGTCGCCGCCTTCCGCGCCGGGCTGACCGCGACTCGGCTTCCCGGCCTCACCGAGGTCGTGTCCGGCGCACGGACACTGCTGCTCCGCTACGACCCGGCGACGACCGACGCCGCGAGACTCCGCAGCGCACTCGAACGGGTCGTCCCGTCCGCCGACGCCGATGCGGCGAGCGCCACGGACCCGCTCGTCATCCCGGTGGTCTACGACGGCGAGGACCTCGACCAGGTCGTCGCCCTGACGGGCATGCGCCGCGACCGCGTGATCGCGTGGCACACCGGCCAGCTCTGGACGAGCGCGTTCTGCGGCTTCGCCCCGGGCTTCAGCTACCTCACCGGCACCGAGCCGTCACTCGACCTGCCTCGCCGGAGCACGTCGCGCACCGCCGTGCCGAGCGGTGCCGTCGCACTGGCGGGCGAGTTCAGTGCCGTCTACCCCCGCGCCTCCCCTGGCGGCTGGCAGCTCATCGGCCGCACCGACGTGCCGATGTGGTCGCTCGACCGGGAACCGCCGGCGCTGGCACCCGCTGGCACACGGGTCCGGTTCGTCGACGCGGGTGTGGCATGAGCGCGCTGACCGTCCTGCAGGTCGGCTACGGCGCGGCAACGCAGGACCTGGGCCGCCCCGGCTTCAGTGACATGGGCCTCGGCGCGGCGGGCGCCGCCGACCGCGGGTCCGCAGCGCTGGCCAACCGGCTGGTCGGCAACCGTCCCGATGCGGCCGTCCTGGAGGCCCTGCTCGGCTCCGTCACGCTGCGGACCGACGCGTACGTGGCCGTCGCCACCGCCGGGGCCGCCTGCCCGGTCGAGATCGCGCGAGCGGACGGCCGGGTCCGCGGTGCGGCCTCGCACGAGGTCCTGATGCTCGCACCGGGTGACACGCTCCGGATCGGTACGGCCACCGCCGGGCTGCGCTCCTACATCGCGGTCCTCGGCGGGTTCGCGGTCGAGCCCGTACTGGGCAGTCGCTCGTGGGACTCGCTCGCACGCCTCGGGCCTCCGCCGTCGTCGCCGGGTGACGTCCTGCCGATCGGCGACGCGCGCGCTTCGTGGCCGATCGTCGACGCCGTGCCGCAACCCGACGAGCACTGGCCGGACGACCCGGTCGTCCTCGACGTCACCGCGGGCCCCCGCGACGACTGGTTCACGCCGGACTGGCGCGACACCCTGACCGCTCAGGACTTCACCGTCGGGTCGGACAGCGACCGCGTGGGGGTCCGCACCACGGCTCCGCAGCCACTCGTCCGCGCCGTGACGCACGAGCTGCCGAGCGAAGGGGTGGAGACCGGTTCGCTGCAGGTCCCGCCGGAGGGCTTCCCGGTGCTGTTCCTCGCCGACCACCCGGTGACCGGCGGCTACCCCGTCGTGGCGGTCCTCACGCCGGAGTCGGTCGACCGTGCCGCGCAGCTCCGCCCGGGCGACACCATCCGCTTCCGGTTCGTCCACTGACGACAGGCTCGCTGACCGATCCGGAACAGGTCGGCGCCGCTGCGGGTTGAGTCGGACACTGCCGACGAAAGGTGCACCACATGTCGATCACCGTCCTGCTCGAGGTCCAGTTCCGGAGCGACGTCCCCGCCGACACCGTCGAGGCGGCGATCCGCGAGACGCTCGCGCAGACCCGCGCGTTCGACGGCTGCGAGTCCCTCGAGGTGCTGGTCGACGACGCCGACCCGACGCGCATGGTCGTCGTCGAGGCCTGGACGAGCGGGGCCGCCCACGACGCCTACGAGGCATGGCGGGCGACCCCGGACGGTGCCGCAGCGATCGGACCGATCGTCGCCGCTCCGCCCGTCGCGCGGACGTTCGCCCGGACGATCGCCCGGACGATCGCGATCAGCTGACCTGCTGTGGGTCAGCCCGTGTACGCGTAGGTGCTGACCCAGTCGATGTCGAGGTGCCCGGCGGCACCCCAGTTGCCGACCTGGAACATGTACCGGTGCGCGGTCTTCGGCACGTTCGACGTGACCGTCTTGATGACCTTGCCGTCGAGCAGGTACTGCACCGACTTGCCGGGGATCCACTCGACCGAGTAGACGTGCCAGCTGCGCCAGGTCACCCCGGTGCTCATGCTCGTCGAGTTCGCTTCCTGCCCGGCGACCATCGAGTGGTGGTGGAGCATCGGCGACCCCTCGAAGTTCGCCTCGGGGTAGTCGATCTCGCCGTCCGACCAGACGTTGGACGACGGCCACAGCATGAACGCTGCACCGTTCCCGTCGCCGCCGGTGGCCTTGGCGCGGACGCTGAACTTGCCGCCCACGTGCGACCAGGCGCCGTTCGGGGCCCCGAAGGTCCCCGCGGCTCCGTGCTTGCCGTCGAGCGTGACGTCCATGTAGCCGTTGCGGGCGCTGACCTGCGAGCCCGAGTAGTACGTGCCGCCCGTCCCGTCCGGGTAGGGCTGCCACGAGTTCGCGTAGGTCTTCGCGAACTGGCCGTTCGCCGAGGCCGTCGTGCTGAAGTTCTCGACGAAGGTCTGCTTGAACTTGCCGACGTTGCCGACCGGGGCGGTGACCCCCGCGTAGGCAACGGTTCCCGCTCCGAGCGGTGCCGCCACGACGACGGCTCCGATGAGTGCGGCGATGAGTGCTGTCCGCCTGATCCTGCGGTGCTGCATGTGTCACTCCCTGGTGTGACTGGTGGCACCCGTTCCCCTCGGGCACCCAGCCGGATCTCGGCTGCGCACCGAGGGTAGGTGCATTCTGCAACCGATACAGGGGGTTGACACTCACTGCTCGCGATGTTGCAGAGCGGCACACTCCCGACCAGGGGCTGCGCAGCTCCCCCGTCGGCGGTATCTTGCATGCAAACGTCGGTCGTCGACGGTGTCTACACCACCCCCATCTACGCGTTGAACGAAGCCGCGCAGATCGTCCGTGCGCCGTCGAGTTCGTTCGCGCGTTGGGCCCATGGGCACAAGTTCCGACAACGGCGCGAAGGCGAGTGGGGGTGGAGCGAACCGATCCTCACCGGAGTGCGCGAAGGACGTGGCTACACCGTCCCGTTCAACGCCCTTGCCGAGGGGTACATCGTCGAGACCTTCCGCCGAGCCGGGCTGCCCATGGCGCGGATCCGTCCGGCGATCACCGCGCTCCGGAACGAGATCGGCATCGAGAACGCGCTATTGAGCGAACGCCTCAAGACTGACGGTGCGGAAATCCTGTTCGAGAATGGTGACGACGAGCTGGTCGTCGTCCGGAACAAGCAGGGCGTGTTCCGGGACGTCGTCGCGGAGTACCTCCGGACGATCACCTACCGCAACGGATTCGTCCAGTCCGTACGACTCCCGACCTACGAGCGGGCAGAGGTCGTCGTTGATCCGCTCCGGAACTCGGGCCAGCCGACGATCGACCGGATCGGCGTGAGCGTCGAGAGTGTCGTCAGCCGCGTCCGTGCCGGAGAACCGATGGCGGATGTCGCCGAAGACTTCGGTCTGGCGAAGCGAGAGTTGCAATCACTGCTCGTTCAGGCAGCGTGATCGTGCTGTCTGCCCAGTTTCTTCTCGACCGATCTGTCGGAGGGCGACTCCTCGTCCGCAGGCTCCGCGAAGCAGGCTGGGACGCTCGCACGCTCGCAGAGGTGTACGGCGACGACCGCGCACAACGAATGCGCGACGAAGAGTGGATTGCCGAGGGCACTCGCGGCGGGTTCCTTCTGCTGGCAGAGGACCACCGCGTGGCCAGCCGGCCGCTCGAAGCACAGGCGATCTACATGAATGACGCGAGAGTCATCGCCTTTGCACGGGGAGAGATCACCGCTGGAGTGATGGGTGACTTGTGTCTCGAGCACGAGCGGTCCATCCATCGGCTGGTGCAGGCCAGCCCGCCGTTCGTGATGTCCCTCAGCGTGTGAGCAGCTTCGCTCTGTGTCGTCCTTCTCGCTTCGCTCCGTGTCGTCAGCTGGCGGGCGGGTTCGCTCCGCCGCGCTGGATTGCCCGGTAGACGGTCGAGCGGGCGACACCGAACAGCTCGGCGATTTCGCTCGTGGTGTGCGTGCCGGCGCCGTGCAGCGCGACCAGGTGCTTCTCCTGTGAGACGGAGAGCTTGGGCTTCTTCCCCCGGAGCTTGCCTGCGGCCTTGGCGATCGCCATGCCTTCGCGCGTGCGTGCGCGGATGAGGTCGGCTTCGAACTCCGCGACCATCCCGAGGACGTTGAACAGCAGCCGTCCCACCGGGTCGGTTGGGTCGTAGACGGAACCTCCGAGGTTCAACGTCACGCCCTTCCGCGTCAGCTCGTCCGCGATGTCACGAGCGTCCGGGAGAGACCTTGCGAGTCGGTCGAGCTTGGTGACGACGAGGACGTCGCCCTTCCGCACGGCGGCGAGGGCCTCGCGGAGTCCCGGGCGTTCGCGGTTTGTTCCGGTCATGCCGTGATCGACGTGGACGTTCTCGGGGTCGACGCCGAGCGAGTGGAGGCCGTCACGCTGCGCGGCGAGGTCCTGGCCAGAGGTCGAGACGCGGGCGTATCCGACGAGCATGCGACGACTGTAGCGTTTAAGGCACCTTCACCGGGCATTTTTGCGGGACAGTCATACGGGAATCGCGGGCCCACGTATGTGGCTGGGAACGCCTTGTGGCGTGATTCCGACAATGCTGTGTGGCCTAGCTTGCCCTGTCGGCGTGGCCGGTCGGGTCAGGGCTGGCTGTGCTTGGCGTTTGCCTGGTCGTGGGTATCGGGGTGGTCACTCATCATGCGGAGCATGGGCCATGAGCCGCTGCGGGTGAAGACGACGAGCAGGAACGCCGCGACGAGCAGGAACACGATGTTGAGCCAGGTGGTGTAGTTCCAGCTGATCGAGGTCGTCACGATGGTGAGGTGCCGGTTCGTGGGGATGAGGTGCAGCGGGGTGAAGAGCAGTTCGACGGCGTAGCCGGCGAGGACCATGGCGCCGTAGAAGATCCCGGTGATGCGGAGGGCTGCTTTCCAGCCGTAATACTTCCGGTAGATGATGATGATCGGGATGATGATCAGGTCGGCGAAGATGAAGCTGATCACACCGCCGAAGCTGATCCCACCGTTCCAGAGGACCGCTGCGAGGGGGACGTTGCCGACGGAGCAGACGAAGCTCACCATCGCCAGGATCGGTCCGATGAGCGGGTCGATCAGGAACGCGAGCGTCGGGTGACCCTCGAGGAACAGTGCTTGCAGCCACGCCTTCGGGACCCAGGCGTCGAAGGCGCCGGCGATGAGTAGGCCGATGACGATGTCGCGGATGACGGATGCCCAGTCCATGACGAAGTACTGCGACACGCTCGTGAGCCCGGGCCTCGAGAACAGTCGCCGCCAGAAGCCCTGGTCGCCCTGCACGGACATGTCCATGGCTGCGTGGCCCTCCATCGTGCCGGTGAGGCCCTTGTCGGCCTGTTCGCGGGCGGCGTCGACGATCTTCCCGCGCATCCAGAGCCGGAACCCGAGGGCGATGAGGATGATCATCAGCGGTCCGCCGACGAACTCCGCTGCGGTGAACTGCCAGCCCATGACGAACGCGAGGATCAGGCCGAGCTCGACGACGAGGTTCGTGGAGGCGACCTCGAACGCCATGGCCGACGACAGGCTCGCGCCCTTGCGGAAGAGCGCCCGTGCGAGGGCGACGGCGGCGTAGGAGCAGGACGAGGACAGTGCGCCCAGGCCGGTTGCGACGCTGATCGCTCGGGGGGAGTCGTCGCGCATGAGCTTGGTGATCTGGTCGGTGCGGACGACGGCTTGGATGATGCCGGAGAGGGTGAAGCCGAGGATGAGGGGCCAGAGGATCTCCCACCCCATCGAGCCGGCTGCTACCAGGGCGTCACCGACTGCGTTGAGCACGAACATGTACACCTGCTTCTTCACGTCGCGGGCATGTTCTGCCGCGACAGGGTGGTCACGAACGGGGAAGAACCGGTCTCGGGTCGAGGCGGACTGCGTTGCCCGCCTCGACCCGCGACTGGTGTCACTTGGACGCGAGCATGTCCTTCATCTGCGTGATCTGCTCGGTCTGGCTCGACACGATTGACTTCGCCATCGCGACCGCGTCGGTGTTCTTGCCCTTGTCGACTTCGCTCCTGGCCATGTCGACGGCGCCCTCGTGGTGCTGGACCATCTGCTGCAGGAACAGCTTCCCGGCGTCCTTCGCGGATGCCTGGTCAAGGTCGGTCATGTCGGAATCGGACATCATCCCGGACATGGAGTGCCCCGACCCAGGGTGCTCCGACTCCGTGGGCTCACCCCAGCCCTGCAGCCAGCTGGTGAGCTGAGTGATCTCCGGACCCTGCTCGGCCTTGATCTGCTTCGCCAGGGTGGCGACGTTGGGGTCAACACCGTCGCCCTTGGCGAGGAGCACGTCGCTCATCTCGACGGCCTGCTCGTGGTGCGGCAGCATCACCTGCGCGAACATCACGTCCTGGTCGTTGTGCGCCGACGCGGCCGAGCTCGACGAGGCGGACGAGCCCGCGTCGGAGCTGCTGTTGTTGGTGGAGCAGCTCGCGAGGGTCAGGCCGAGGGTGAGCGAGGCGGCGATCGCGAGGATGCGCGTGGTCGTGGTCGTGTGCATGGAAGGTCCGTTCCCGTGTATGCGTCAATTGGTCCGGGCAGGCGGATGCCTCCCGGTTCTGGGCATGCGGGAGCCGCCCTGCGGCGGTGTGGTCCCGCAGGGGGAGGATCAGATGCGGATGATCTGCAGTGCCGTCAGTGACGGTGGTTTCGGTGCTGCGATGTGGCGCGGCAGCCGGTCAGCCAGCGCAAGCAGTCGCGACAGCAGCGCGAGGACGCCGCCGGTCCGTGCGCGCACTAGCGCCCATGCGAACAGGGCGATCGTCAGCGCGCACGCCATCCCCATCAGCGAGCACATCAGCGCGCACAGGCCGCTGTCACAGCCGGCGTCGGTGAGGACCGTCAGCACCGCGGCCGCGGGAGCGGCATGCTCCCCGTGGCGGTTTCCGACGGCATGGACGTGCCCGGTGGTGGCGGCGGGAGCTGCCATCGGGTGCTCGTGGCCGGCGGTGTGGCCGGCCATCGTGTGCATCAGGACCGTGAACCCGACCAGCAGCAGCAGCGCCAGCGTCGCCATGACCCGCAACAGCAGCCGGCGACGCGGGGAGGCGGTGGTGGTGAGCATCGATTCTTCGATCAGGACGAGGGGTGGCGGATCGTCGGGCTGCAGCGGGAGCACGTTCCGATGCGAGGTCGACCGAACAGAACTGTACCCCCTGGGGGTATGCGCTGTCTCTGGCGGCGAGCCGATCGATCAGCACAGGGGTAGGAATCGCGCGACCGTACCGTGCCAGAGGCACTCCCCTTCAGAAGAAGTCCGAGGTTCAGAAAAAGTCCGAGGATTTTTCTGTCGTGGTGCGTGGTGGTGGGTGCATACTGGTGGTGTCTTCGGACCCGGTAGTGGGGCTTGCCGGACCCAACCTCGACAGCTGTCGACAACAGTCCCTATCTCAGCATGGTGCGCGTCAGCGTGCCCGAGATAGGGAGATGACATGGGTGAGGCAGACTCCGCCCGCACGATTGTTGTCGGTGTGCAGTCCGGGCAGGTGGAGGGCGTTGTCGGCGTTGCCACGCTGATCGCGAAGCATTTCGGTGCGTCGGTGGTGTGTGTTGCGGTGGATCCGGCGCTGCTGAGCGCGGGATCTCGTCGGGACGGTTCGGAGATCATCGAACCGATCGATCCGGACACGGCGGACACCGAACCGCAGCAGTTGCCCGACCGCGACGTCGCCGTCATCCACGATCTCGCTGCAGCGCGGTCTGTTCGAGTGGAGATTCTCATCCGGGTCGGGGATCCGAGCCGGGCGTTGGCTGCGGTGGCGGAGCAGCGTGACGCGGTGATGATCGTCGTCGGGTCGCAGACGGGCCGGCGTCGGGTTGCGGAGTTCTTGAACGGTTCCGTCGCCGCCCGCTTGACGCACCAGCAGCACCGTCCCGTCGTGGTCGTCCCACACGCTCCGGTCGGGTTCGAGAGCGCCCTGCCGTGGGATGCGTCGTGACGGGCCGGTTGGTGCTGCTGCGCCACGGGGAGAGCACCGCGAATCGGGCTGGCACCTTCACTGGCCTCCGCGACGAACCGTTGACCGTCGAGGGTGAACGGCAGGCCGTGACCGCGGGGCGGCTCCTGCAGGCAGCAGGCAGCATCCCGGACCAGGTGCTCACGTCGACGCTGCAGCGCACCGTGCACACTGCGGAATTGATCATCGACACCCTCGGCATCGCCATCCCGACGGAGAAGGTCTGGCAGCTCAACGAACGCAACTACGGCGCACTGACGGGGATGACGAAGACCGATGCGCGCCGAACGCTCGGCGACGACGAGTACACCCGGCTCCGCAGGTCTCGGAACGGCGCACCGCCGGCGATGTCCCTGCAAGTGTGGACGGCGCTGCGGTCAAGTTCCGCGCTGCGCGACCTGCCAGACGCTGCCCTCCGACGCACCGAGGCCCTCTCCGATGTCATCGATCGGGTCCGACCCGTGCTGCAGGACCGACTTCTACCGATGGTGCGGTCGGGTCGGAGCGTCCTCGTCGTCGCGCACGGCAACTCGCTCCGCGCCATGTGCGCGTGCATCGACGACCTCACGGACCCGGAACTGCACGCACTGAACCTGCCCACCGGGCAGCCGCTGCAGTATGAGCTTACGCCGACGGGTGCTCTCGTCCCGCGTGGTGGGGCGTTCCTGGATCCGGTAGCAGCGCACCACGCCGCGGCGCTGGTCGCGGCAGAAGGCGGAACATGACCACCCGAACGGACACCCCGATGCCCGATGATCAGCTCCCCTCCGACCCGGATGTGGACGTCTCCGACCCCGCAACGGCCATGCGGCCCGTGCACCTGCGGTGGCGGTACGTCGGCCTCGTCGCGGTCGGTGGCACGGTCGGCACACTCCTGCGCGACGTGATCAGTGCGCTGCTCCCAGCAGACGGCGGGGTGAGCTGGTCGATCTTCTGGATCAACATCAGCGGAGCGCTGCTGCTCGGGGTGCTCCTGGAAGCGTTGGCGCATCGCGGTCCCGACGCGGGCCGCCGCCGTGTCCTGCGTCTGCTGCTCGGCACGGGAGTGCTCGGCGGCTTCACCACCTACAGCACCCTCGCTGAGTCCACCGCCGCACTGTTCCTCACCGGCCACGGTCTCGCCGGCACCGGGTACGCGCTACTGACCGTCATAGCCGGTGCGATCGCGACCGCGGTCGGACTGGTGGTCGCCGGCTGGTTCCGCCCCCGGACGGTGTCCGCATGAACGCCGGCATCCTCCTCGCGGTCGCGGCCGGTGGCGGCGTGGGCGCTGCCGGCCGGTTCCTCCTCGACGGGCTGATCAACACCGGCCGGGAGTTCCGGCTCCCCGTCGGCACGTTGACGATCAACATCACCGGGTCGCTGCTGCTCGGGCTCATCGTCGGCGCCGCCAGTCACCTCGGCGCAGCCCCCGTGGCGGTGCTCGGCACCGGGGTGATGGGCGGCTACACCACGTTCAGTACCGCCAGCTTCGAAACGGTCCGCCTCGCCCGCAGCGGCCGGATCACCGCCGCAGCCGTCAACGGTCTCGGGATGCTCGTCCTCTCGGTCGCGGCAGCCATCGCCGGCATCCTCCTCGGCGGTCTGCTGTGACCGCCACCCCACATCCTGGAACGGGCCTTCCCATGCTGTTCGACGTCACGATCGAGGTTCCCCGCGGCAGCGGCAACAAGTACGAAGTCGACCACACCACCGGCCGGATCCGGCTCGACCGGGCCGTGTTCACCAGCATGGTGTTCCCCCAGGACTACGGCTCCATCGATGACACGGTCGGCGATGACGGCGACCCCCTCGACGCGCTCGTGCTGCTGCCCCGACCGACGTTCCCGGGCGTCGTCATCACGGTCCGGCCGGTCGGGATGCTCCGCATGGTCGACGAGAACGGCGGCGACGACAAGATCCTCGCCGTCCCCGCCGGCGACGACCGGTTCGAAGACCTGCAGGACATCAGCGACGTCCCGGAGCACACCCTCATCGAGATCGAGCACTTCTTCTCCCACTACAAGGAGATCGAACACGGCAAGCACGTCACCACCAACGGGTGGGCCAACCGTCCTGCTGCCGAAGCCGTCATCCGCACTGCACAGGAAGCCCACACCCGACACCCGTGATCCACGGGCCCCTTGACCGCCGCGGGGAGGCACTGGCGCTGAGTGATCGCCAGCAGGTCGTCCCCTCCGCCTCCCCGCGGCTTTCCCTTCCATCCGCACGACCACGACGCATGACCCGACCAGAAGGAGCGTCACCATGAACGACTACATCAGCGGCATCCACCACCACGGAGCCCACCAGGGCGAGTACGTCACCCACCACGACCACCCCGTCACCATCGACGCCGTCCACGGCACCCGTATCCTCGACTCCCGCGGCTACCCGACCGTCCGCGTCCTGCTCGGACTCGACGACGGCCGCACCGTCACCGGCGACGCCCCCGCGGGCGCATCCACCGGCGCCCACGAAGCCATCGAGCTCCGCGACGGCGGAACAGCGTTCGGCGGCCGCGACATCACCCAGGCGCTCCACCTGATCAACACCGACATTGCAGGCCTCCTCACCGGGCGATCGTGGTCCGCAATCGGACAGGTCGACGCCGCCCTCGCCGAACTCGACGGCACCACCGGGTACCGCCGGCTCGGCGCGAACAGCGTCGTCGCAACCTCCATCGCCGCATCCCGGGCGCTCGCACACGCCGCGGGCCTCCCGCTCTGGCAGTGGATCGCCGAGATCACCGGCTCGACGCCGCGGATGCCGGTCCCGCACTTCAACGTTCTCAACGGCGGCGCGCACGCAGCGAACAAGCTCGACTTCCAGGAGTTCATGATCGCCCCCGTCAACGCCTCATCGATGGCCGACGCTGTCCGCATCGGCGCGGACGTGTACCACGCTCTCGCGGGCCTGGTGCGGGACCGGTTCGGTAGCCTCGGCCTCGGCGACGAGGGCGGCTTCGCACCATCGATCGCTGCACCCGAGGAAGCGCTCGACCTGCTGGTCACCGCGATCCGCGCCGCAGGCTACGAGCCGGGCGTCGACCAGGTGGCGATCGCCCTCGATCCGGCCGCGAACGAGTTCTCCCTCGGAGACGGCTCGTATCGGATGCTCGACGACAGCCTCGACCGGGACGGGTTGGTCGACTACTACCGGCAGCTCATCGACACGTACCCGATCCGCAGCATCGAAGACGGGTGCGCTGAGGACGACTATGACGGGTTCCGCCGCATGCAGGCGGCGCTCGGTGACCGGATCCAGATCGTCGGCGACGACCTCTACGTCACCGACCCCCAACGCATCCGCGACGGCGGCGAGCAACACCTGACGAACGCGGCACTGATCAAGCCGAACCAGATCGGCACCGTCTCCCAGACCCTCGGCGCGATCGCCACCGCCACCAGCATCGGGATGGCCAGCATGGTGTCGCACCGTTCCGGGGAGACCACGGACACGTTCATCGCCGACCTCGTCGTCGGGACCGGCACTGGGCAGATCAAGTCCGGCGCACCCGCCCGCGGCGAACGGGTCGCGAAGTACAACCGGCTCACCGAGATCGCCGAGCAGCACCCGGATCTGCCCTACGGACTGATCTGACCACCGGCACTCGAGCTGCGAGCGGTGTCCAAAAACGCCGTGACAGCAGGCCCGGGGTGGCCCGACCAGATCGCACGCAGCGACCGGATCAGCGGCGGGCCGAGCAGCGGCACTCGGACGAGGGCACCGTCGGCGAGGTCCCTGCCCACGGTGCGGAGACTCATCACCGCCGGAGCGATGCCCGCTCGAGCGTTGGCGCGGATGATGCCCGTCGTCTCCAGTACCGCCGCTGGCGGAACGAGGGTGCGGCCCGCATCGTCGAGCCACGCCTCGACCGTGGCGCGGGTGCCGGACCCTTCCTCACGGAGCAGTAGCGGCGTCTCCGCGAGGTCATCCGCGGTGATGCTCGAAGCCCGCGCCCACGGATGGTGCGGAGCGACGACAACCACGAGTTCGTCCTCGTCGACCACCAGAGAGGAGAGGTCAGGTGGCGCAGCAGGGGTCTCCGTGAATCCGACGTCGGCAGCGCCGGAGCGAACAAGGTCGATCACAGCGGTGGAGTTGCCCGCGATCAATCGGACCGACGCATCGGGCGCGGCAGCACGGTGGGTGAGCAACCATCCAGGCAGCAAGAGTTCGGCGATCGTCTGCGACGCTGCGACCACGAGGGATCCCGCCGGTTCTCGAAGCGCGACAAGTCCTGCTTCGAGCCGCTGCGACGCCTCCAACACCGGAACGGCCAGACCGAGCACCACCCGGCCGGCGTCGGTCAAAGCTGTCCCGGATGCTCTCCGGTGCGCCAGCGGCTGACCGATCGCCTGCTCCGCGGCACGCAGTCGCGCAGACACCGCCTGCTGTGTCACCCCCAACACTTCGGCCGCGCGGGTCAACGAACCGGTTTCCGCGACGCGGACGAGGACCTCGAGAGTGTCGAGGTCCAGGGTCCGGTCGGTCAGCCGTCGCAGTGCCACAAGCAAACATTGTGCCCCGCCAACGAGTTCGCCGTTCCCGAACCATGGGAAACACGCGCACGCTGGGTGCATGTCCGCTCACCTCGCCCACGCACCCGCACCCGCACGTTCCGAGCATGGTGTGCAAGAACGGCGGTTGTTCCGGGAGTTGGAGCGGCCCGGGCTGATCGTGTCGAACCTGACCCCGAACTGGTTCGCATCGATCATGGGGACCGGGATCGTCGCCGTCGCGGCTGCGTCGTTGCCGCTGCAGTTCCCAGGTCTGCGCACTGCGGCGACGGTCGTATGGGCGATCGCCGCAGTCCTGCTCGTCGCCCTCACGATCGCGACGGTGCTGCACTGGATCCGCTACCGGAGCACCGCAGCGAAGCACCACCTGCACCCGGTCATCTCCCACTTCTACGGGGCACCGCCGATGGCGTTCCTCACCGTTGGTGCCGGAACGATCCTGCTCGGCAAGGACTGGATCGGCCTCCCGGCTGCCGTCACCGTCGACTGGGTGCTCTGGAGCATCGGCACCATCGGAGGACTGCTCACGGCAGTACTCGTGCCGTACCTGGCGTTCACCCGCCACGAGAACACGCCCGACTCCGCGTTCGGCGGTTGGCTGATGCCGATCGTCCCGCCGATGGTGTCCGCCTCCACCGGTGCGCTCCTGCTGCCGTACGCCCCCGCCGGGCAGGCGCGGGAGACGCTGCTGTGGTCCTGCTACGGCTTCTTCGGCCTCAGCCTCATCACGTCGCTGGTGGTGATCACGCTGATCTGGAACCGTCTCGCGCAGCACAAGGTCGGCGCCGCGGGCATGGTCCCGACTCTGTGGATCGTCCTCGGGCCGGTCGGACAGTCCATCACCGCCGTCAACCTCCTCGCATCGAACGCCCCCACCGTTGTCGATGCGAGCACCGCGCACGCCCTGCTGGTCGTGGCGCTGGTGTACGGGTTCGCGATGCTCGGCTTCGCGCTGCTGTGGACCGTCATCGCCCTCGCGATCACCATCCGCACTGCCCGAGAGCACTTGCCGTTCAGCCTGACCTGGTGGTCCTTCACGTTCCCCGTCGGGACCTGCGTCACCGGCCTGAACGGCCTGGCCCTGCACTCCGGACTCACCGTCGTCGCGGTCCTCGCAGTTGTCTACTACGTCGGCCTCGTCGCCGCGTGGATCACCGTTGCCGCCCGCACCTTCCACGGCTCCGTCATCCGAGGCACCCTCCTGGCACCACCACAGCCGGCGTGAGCACCGCCGAGGAGCTCGCGGACGAGCTCGCGGACGTTCGATCGCTGAACGCCCTCGCCGAGACATGGCGCACCGCACCGGACGGCTCGCGACGGTTCGTCCCGAGCTTCGACCCACGATCCGGCGGCACATCAAGCCGCGTGCTGGTCCTCATGCAGTCGCCCGGCCCGCAGACCATTGCCGCCGCGCACGCGGCGGTCTGCAGCGAGGACAACCCGGGCCCGACCGCGGCCGCGTTCCGAGCAGCCCGCATCGAGTCCGGACTCGCACGCAACGAGTACCTCCGCTGGAACCTCATCCCCTGGGAAGTCCCCGGCCGCGTACGACCTGCGGACATCGACGAGGGGCGACGCGCCCTCGGAGCTTTGCTCGAGGCGCTCCCCGTGCTCGACGCCATCGTCACTTACGGGACCGTTGCCCTTGACGGAGTCATGCGGCATCTCACCCTGGACGAGCACCCCAGACTCATACCCGTCATCGCGGCGCCACACCCCTCTCCCGCCAACGGCCGCCACCGCGCGGAACAACAACGACGTTCCGTGCAAGCACTCCAGCTTGCCGCACTGAAGCGACCGGTGTAGCGAATACGAACCATTCCGCTACAACTGTCCGAACCGACGCTCCGGCAATATGCGAGACGGCGTGTCTTGTAGCGGAACTCAGTCCCGGAATCTACGTGTCGCCTCTACCCCTCCTGGTCGAGTTTCGCTACGTTCTCTTCATGGGGCACCTCCTCGGGTACGCGCGTGTATCCACCACCGACCAGGACGCGTCATTGCAGGTCGATGCGCTGAACGCTGCCGGCTGCTTCCGCGTATTCGTCGACACCATGTCTGGGTCACTCGAGCACCGACCAGAACTCGACAAGCTCCTCGACCAGATCCGCCCCGGCGACACACTCGTCGTCTGGCGTCTCGACCGACTCGGGCGCTCGATCCGGCACCTCATCGACCAGCTGCACGGCCTCGCGGACCGTGGTGTCGGATTCCGGTCGCTGCAGGAGACCATTGACACCACCTCGCCCGGCGGCCGCCTCGTCTTCCACGTGTTCGCGGCCCTGGCGGAGTTCGAACGGGACCTCATCAAGGAGCGCACCAATGCCGGCCTTGCTGCGGCTCGCGCCCGTGGCCGCACCGGCGGGCGTCCACCGCGGCTGTCCTCTGACCAAGTCCGAACGGCGCGCCGGTTGTACGAGCAGCAGGACATGACCGTCGCGCAGATCGGAGACGTCCTCGGAGTCAGCAGGACGACCATTTACCGCACGCTCGCGAAGCACACCGAGGTCATGACCGCTCGACGCACCAAGCCCTCCCCGTCGATGTAGCGACCGTGGACGCGGACGAGCGGTGGCGAATCCTTCGACTGCATGTCGATGACGCGATTCCGCTTGCCGAGCTCGTCCGCACAACGGGTGTGCCGCGTCGGACCCTGACGCGGTGGCTCGCCCGCTACCGAACAGGCGGCTACGACGCGCTCTCCGACAGTGTTCGCCTGGATCGTGGGGTCAGGCGCACATCGCCGGATCTCGTGGCTCTGGTTGAGGCACTGGCCCTGACCCGGCCACGACCTTCGATCGCCACCATCCACCGGCGCCTGGTCGAGCGCTGCGCTGGCCGCGACGCCGATGCACCGTCGTACTCGACCGTGCAGAACATCGTGCGCGCTCTCGACCCAGGGATGGTGACCCTGGCGCTCGACGGGCCGGCGTCGTACCGGGATAAACACGAGCTGCTCCTCCGGCGTCGAGCGCACCAGCCGAACGCGGTCTGGCAGGCCGATCACACGATGCTCGACATCCTGATTGTCGGCCCGGACGGGAGGCCGGCTCGTCCTTGGCTGACCGTCATCCTCGACGACTACTCCCGAGCGGTGTGCGGGTATCTGGTGTTCCTCGGTGCGCCATCGGCGGCGAACACCGCGCTCGCTCTCCGGCAGGCGATCTGGCACAAGGTCCAACCCGATTGGCCCATCTGCGGCATCCCCGACGTGCTCTACGTCGACCACGGGTCCGACTTCACCAGCCACCGACTCAGTGCAACCGCCGGATCACTGCACCTTCGGATCGTGCACTCCGCAGTCGGTCGACCGCAAGGCCGCGGAAAGATTGAGCGGTTCTTTGGCACCGTCAACACGGAACTGCTCACCGGCCTGCCCGGCCACCTGACGACGAAGACGCCCGCTCCGTCACCAGTCCTCGACCTCGCTGGCCTCGATGCGGCTGTCGTGGCGTTCATCGGCCGCTACAACACTCGCATTCACCGGGAAACGAAACAGTCCCCGGTGGACGCATGGATCGCTGGCGGCTGGCTGGCCCGCATGCCCGACTCCCTCGAACAGCTCGACGGATTTCTCCTGACCGTGCCGGCGTCCCGGATCGTGCAACGCGACGGCATCCGCTTCCAGGGCCTTCGCTACACGTCACCAACACTGGCACCGTTCGTCGGGGCGACAGTGACGATCCGCTACGACCCACGAGACATCACCGAGATCCGCGTGTTCCACCGCAACATCTACCTCTGCACCGCAGTCAACCCGGAACACCAGAGCGAAACCGTCTCCCTCAAACAGATCCAGGCCGCGAGAAACGCACACCGCCGAGCGCTCCGCGGACAGATCCAAGAACGCATCGCTGTCGTCGAACATCCGCCAGCGCAGGAGCCACCGTCCGAGCCCGTATCTCAGCAGCGCCGACGGAGGCTCCGTACCTACGAGGAGGACCAGTGATGCCCAACCAGTTCGTCGTCACCAAGGAACACCGTCGATTCACGGAGTTCGCCGACGCCGTTCGCAAGCAACAGACCATCGGAATCTGTTTCGGCGCCGCCGGCGTCGGCAAGACGCTCTCGGCCCGCCGCTACGCACACTGGGACCTCATCGGACCCTTCATCAAGCAATGGGGTCCTCGATCCGAAAGCGACCTCAAGGTCTACGCCGCTGCCCACCGAGCGCGCACCGTCTTCTACACGCCGCAGGTCGCTGCTTCCCTGCGGTCCCTTCGCGACCAGCTCGACTACGACCTACGCCACACGAACATCCTCGTCGAGGAACACCTCCGACTCATCGGTCACACCGTCAGCTACCGCCACGGTCAACCACCGTCCCAGCTCGAGCTCGTCATCGTCGACGAAGCGGAACGGCTTACCGCCACCGCGATCGAGTGGCTCCGCGATCAGTACGACCGCACAGGCACAGCGCTGATCTTGATCGGGATGCCCGGCATCGAGAAGCAATTCGCGCACTACCCGCAGCTCTACAGCCGTCTCGGCTTCGCACACCAGTACCGCCCACTCGGCCACGACGAGCTGCTGTTCGTCCTCGAACGCCAGTGGCGAAAGCTCGGCCACACCCTCGACCCTGACGACTTCACCGACGCCCAAGCCGTCGCCGCCATCGAACGGATCACCCGCGGTAACTTCCGCCTCCTTGAACGACTCCTCCCGCAGATCCAACGCGTGCTCCGCATCAACGAACTCGACGTCATCACCAACGACGTCATCGAAGCCGCCCGCAGCACTCTTGTCATTGGCGTCAGCTAACAAGCCAAAGAACGATGCCCGAACCGGGCCATGAGGCGCTGCCGCTCACACCCACGTAGCTGCTGGGTTCTGGCGCTCGTCTCAAGGCGTCCAAATCTGCACCGGTGACCGACCGGCTACCGAGACGGTCGACGCCGTGCCTGGACTGGCCAGGCGTGGCAGGTTCTGCCTGCTGAGTCATCGACGGCAAGTTCGAGAGCCTTCGCCCCTTGCGGTGGATCAGAGCACCTTGTAACAAGCGGCTCTCACGCCTCAAGCGCTCAACCCGTGCGTCCGGTGCGACCTGGTCACTAGCGACTCGAACAAGTAGACAAGATCCGTTGCGCAAGAACAGTTGCGCAACTAGCTTACTCGTATGGCCTCTCGCGACACGCTCCGTTCGACCCTCACCGACGCTGCTTCGATGAGGGTTCTGGCCCATCCAACGCGCCTGCGCCTTCTCGGATTGCTGCGCGAGCGAGGTCCCCAGACTGCGGCGCAGCTCGGCGACGTCGTCGACGAGGCTCCGGGCACGGTCAGCTACCACCTATCCAAGCTCGCCGCGAGCGACCTCATCCAGGCGGCCGAGCCGCAAAGCGCCGACCGGCGCGAGCGCTGGTGGCAGGCTGCAGCACCCCTCACTTCGTGGGAGCCGGCCGACTTGCTCGACGACCCAGCTCGCCTCAGCGCATCGGCCGCCCTCGAGAAGTCGATCGTCCAGGCGAACGCCGCGCGCTACCTCCAGTACGTCGACGCCAGACCGGCTCTGCCGCGGGAGTGGGTCACGGCAGCGGCTGGCGGCGACCGCGCGATCCGCCTCACCGTGACGGAGCTTGCCGCCCTGCGCGCCGAACTCGAGTCCGTCGTCGACCGCTGGGTAGATGTCGGCGCCGCACACAGCCCAGACGCGGGAGACGGGGCCGAGACGGTCGTCCTCGCCTACCACGCCTACCGGCACCCAGGTGGTGCGGGCGCGTGACTAAGAACACCCCGCCCACTGAAACGCCCGCTCCCGACGAGCGCCCCGCGCACGTTCACGCCGCGCAGAGCGACGCATCCGACAAGGGTGGCGACGGCAAAGCCGGTACGTCGAGTCGCGTGGCCCGCGCAGCCCTCGTCGCCCTCGTCGCCGCTCACGCGGTCTCGCAGACGGGCAACGTGGTCACGGCCTTCGCGGTCCCCTTCTACGTCCTCGCGCTCGGCGGCTCCGGCGTCGAGATCGGCGTCGCCGCAGCGTTCGCGACCGCGCCGGTGATCATCGGCGGCCCACTCGGCGGAGTCGTCGTCGACCGGGTCGGCCACCGTCGCGCCGCAATCGTGGCGGACGTCGTGAGCGGTGCCTCCGTCCTCGCGATGCCGGTGTTGGCGCTGACCGTCGGTCTGCCGTTCTGGGCGCTGCTGGCGCTGGTCTTCGTGGGAGGCCTCCTCGACACCCCAGGGCAGACCGCTCGCCGCGTGATGCTGCCGGGCCTGACCCAGAAGGCTCGTGTCCGTGTCGAGCGCAGTGTCGGCCTCCTCGACGGGTCCGAGCGCTTCGCGAAGCTGGTCGGCGCTTCCCTGGCGGGCCTCCTCGTGGCGGCCGTCGGCCCGATCGCGTCACTGTTCGTCAACGCTGCGACCTTCGTGGTGTCGGCGGTACTGACATGGGCGCTCGTCCCTCGCGATGCGAAGGCAGCAAAAGCAGACACGGGGATCGGGGGCGCGCGGCGCGCGTCCTTCTGGGGCGACCTCGCAGAGGGTGCTCGTTTCGTCGTGCGGGACCCGCTGATGCGGCTGCTGGTCGGGCTGGTGCTCATCACGAACCTCCTCGACGCCGCTCGCGGATCGACCCTGCTTCCCCTCTACGCCAACGACCGTCTCGGAGGCGCGGCAGCGCTGGGGCTGCTCGTCGCGACCATGGGTGGTTGTGCTCTCCTCGGCAACGTCGCCTTCGGTTTCGTCGCCCACCGGGTGCCGCGGCGGGTGACGTTTGCGGTGTGCTTCACACTCGCCGGCGGGCCGTCCAGTCTGGCGTTCGCGCTCGGAGCGCCGCTGCCCGTGCTCGTCGCAGCGACCGCGCTGGCAGGGCTCGCGGCGGGATCGCTCAACCCGATCCTCGCGACAGTCGAACTCGAGCGGGTGCCCGAGCACATGCGCGGACGCGTCTTCGGCCTCATCAACGCGGGAGCGTGGGCTGGCGTCCCGTTCGGTGCCCTGCTCGGCGGGCTCGCCGCCGACACGATCGGACTCGCTTTCGCATTCGGCATCGTCGCGGCGGCTTACGTCGTGACGACTCTCACACCGCTGACAGGCGGGTCGTGGCGGCTGATGGAGAGGGGCAACTCAGCGCACCACGTCAGAAACGATCGTCCCTGACCTGTCCGGCGACCGACCGGCTAACGGGACAGCGGAAGTGGTGTGCGCCTGACTACGCTCCGAGAATGAGCACACGAGGGATGGTCTTCTTCGATATTGATGGCACGTTGATTCCGTCGATGTCGAGCAGTAGCTTCCTTGCCGAGCGTCTCGGACACCAGCACGAGCTCGACGCCGCCGAGGAGCGCTACGCCGCTGGGGAACTGACGAACGAGCAAGTCAGCGTCATCGACGCCGAAGGCTGGCGTGGTGTGGAGACACGTGTCGTTGCCGACTGGCTCGACGATCTTCCCCTGATCGACGGGATCGATGCGGTGGTCGCCTGGTGTACGGAGCACGATGTCGAGCCCGTCCTTGCCTCCCTTGCGTGGCAGCCGGTGAGTGAGGCGATTGCGAAGCGTCACCACTTGACGATGAACGGCGGCCCGCGAGTTCAGGTGGTCGGCACCGTCTATGACGGCACCGTCGCCGAACACTTCAACGAGTACGACAAGCGAGACCGCGCACTGCAGCTCGCGGCGGAGCGCGGAGTCCCGATCGACCAGTGCTGCGCCGTCGGGGACAGTCGCTCCGACATCCCTCTGTTCGATGCGCTGCCGACCTCACTCGCTCTGAACGCCGGTTCGACGGCACGCGCCGCAGCTACCGCCGCCGTTGACACCAAGGACCTCCGTGACGTTCTTCCTTGGCTCGAGGCGTGGAGACGCGACTTCCGGTGAGTCCGGTCGACCATCGGCTACCGAGACGAGGTGGCGTCGGGGCTGAATCGAGCGCGAAGAGCGGCGATCGCGTCGGGCCGCACGCCCGCACGGTCCAACCATTTAGCGTCGACGACGCCAATGGCAGCGGCGATCGCGGCGTACGCGGTGATGCCGTGGTCACGGAGCGCGTTCTCGAGCATCTGAACCGAGCGCGGGTCCTGCGCTTCAAGATTCCGGGAGCTCAGGAGGTAATCCTCAGCGATCGCCTCGGGCCGGACGCCGCCGAGAGTGAGGAGGAGTAGGGCGACGATACCCGTCCGATCATGCCCCCGACCGCAGTGGAATAGCACGGGGCAATCGGCCAGCGCCAAGGCGTTGATCGCGTCGCCGTACAGGCGCGGCCACCGCTGAAGAGCGTCCGCGAAGTACAAGGGGGTGCCCCAGAGCCCGGTCCGCGCCCACTTCGCCATGAACTCCTGATCCGCGGCGTCCTCCACCGGCAGACGGAGAACCTCGACGGCGAGGTCGTGAGGTAGTTCAATCGGCCGATTCGATCGCAGCGCAGCTTCGCCGTCGAGGCCTGCGGTTTCGAGTGAAGCGATGGTGTGGATGCCGTAGTCGGCGAGCTGCTCCCAGCCTTCAGGCGTCAGGTGCAGCGGATGGTCCGACCGTGCGTAGACGCCATGTGGGGTTCTACCGCCTGCCTGTAGGGCCAGGCCTCCGAGGTCCCGAGCGTTGTGTAGCCCATCCCACTGCAACCGCACGCGCACTCCTTGTGATTTCTCAATGACTAGTCGTTGACGATACTCAACGAGTGGCGACAGGGGAAGTAGTGTGGCGTCGTGTCCGAGCGTCGTCCCGCAACTCACCTGGAAGCGAAGGCTCTCTCGCATCCCCTTCGGGTGCGTCTTCTCACGCTGCTCACTGGCCAAGCTGCGGGGATCAGTGAGCTGGCGCGTCGTACTGGCATGAACCCCGGTACGGTGCTGCATCATCTCCGAGTGCTCGTCGACGCAGGGCTGGTCGAGGCCGGCCTCGCGCGGCCGGGCCTGCGAAACTCTCGTGAGGTGCCGTATCGCGCGACGGGGCGGACGGTCGAGATCAGTTTCCGGGAGGAGTCCGACTCTGGTGCGTCAGTGAGCGAAGCGATCCTGGAGGGTGCGCTGGCCTCGTACTACGCAGCCCCGGTCGCCGATCGGTTCGGGGAGTCGGTTGCGACGATGCGGCTGTCCGCTGCTCGGCAGGAGCAGTTCCAACGAGAGCTACGGGACCTGGTTAGTCGGTTCAACGATGAGGAAGGCGCCGCCGTCGAGATGCTCGTAGCCTTCCACCGCGCCGGTAGCGACGCCGTTACCAACTAGCTTCTCTCGCCGATTGCGCACGTCCGGTGGCCGATCCGCTACCGGACGCCGGAACGCATCTGGCTTCGTCGGCCCACCCATGTCGAGGGACCCCAGCATCATGTTGCGCGCTGGTAGGGGCTACGGACCGTATGAACCACTCACCGAAGTGAGCAGCTGCCCGCCGTTCAGGATCAACACGAACGTGATTCCAGTCGCGGAGGCAACAGCGACTGCAACCAGGGCCGCGATCATTCCAGTCCACCGGCGGTACCGCCCGCTGACGGCAACCGCGCCAAGGACGACTAGTCCCAGGACATGGGTGAGCACCAGCGGGATGCCGCCCATGAGCAGCGTCGTGCCAGCCATCGTGGTGCCCGCAGCAACAGCCTTCGGCTGTTCGGTAGCTTCCTCCAACGAGGCAAGACTGAGCCACAACCACGCGCCGGCCATGATGGGCAGCCCGAGCACCGCGAGAACCCAGAACAACACCGCACTTCGTGTCGACTTCCAGCCGCGCTCTACAGACGGACCCTTCAAGGCGCGATCCCCATGGTCAGTACACGCCGTCGGGGTAGGGCTGGTCGCACTGCTCCGCTGTATGACCCGGCCCGGCCATCCGGCGAATAGTGAGCTGTTGACCGACGGCCAGCTCGTGCCCGTATACCTCTGGCTCTTCATTGGCGAGGTAGATGTCGGCAGTACAGAGACTGAAACGCGCAGCGATTCCTGTCACGGCGTCCCCCGATGCCACGGTGTAAACGAAAGACAAGGGACCGCCGGTGACGCTTCCATTCGCCGTCACGGTCCTCCCGTGATCTTCCGGCGGAGCACTCTCGGAGACCGCAGACGTCGAAGCCGACGGCTGACCAGAGGACGGGACCGGAGTGGCGTCGGGTCCGGAACTGTCAGTGCAACCGACAGCGGTGAAAGCAAGAACGGCCATCATGGCAACCGACGCGATCGTGCGCATCGAGACCCCCATCTCGTCGACTTCGGCGTTCGCGCCGACTCTACCGGGGCCGCCGAGCAACGGCGTGTGCTGTCGGATCGTCTACCGATAGCGGATCGGCTACCGGACCGCCGAGCGCTCGCCTGTTGGACTACATCAAGAACTCGGTCGCTGCTTCGACCCCTTCAGTCATCAGGCTCCAGCTCGGCCGGGCGAAGTCCTCCCGTCTCAAGCGCACCCTGACCTCGTCAACGACCTCATCGGCGCGGGTCTGGGCGCGAGTGACACCGTTGAGCTCGTAACCGAGCTTCGCGGACACCCGAAGGGATGGCTCGTTCCAAGCGACTGCGCTCGACTCCGCCCACTCAGCTCCCAAATGGTCGAACGAGAACAGCAGTAGCGCCGCCCGCATTTCGGTCCCGAGCCCGTGGCCCTGATGTTCGAGGGCGAGCCATGAGCCGCTCTCGACGGTCTTGCGGGCGTTGAAGCGGCGAGCGTGCAGCTCTTGGACCCCGACCGGTGTCCCCTGGTGAAGCACGGTGAAGCTCACACCCCACGAGTCACGGCTCACCCCGGACCGGAGCTTCCAGTGGTACTGCGCGAGAGAACGAGCCAACGTTGTCGGTTCTGCGTCCGTCCATGGGACACCGAACGGCATCCGAGCGGGATCGTGGACGCCGGACAGGGCCACGTCGACGAGCCCAGGAAGATCCTCGTCGCGCAGGGGCCGCAGTTCCAGCCGAGGAGTGATGAGGCGCAGCCCAAACAAGGGCCAAACGTGATCGAGATCCATCGCCCAACGATAAGAGCGCGGCGTCGAACGTTACGGGCCAGCGATGTCCCGTTGGCCGATTGACTAACGGACGCGCCCTACCCGGTCCCCATCTGACTCGTCGTCTCGAGTGTCCGCTCTCGGTCGTCGCAGAACCAGCGCTGCGCATCCTGCGGCTAGGCACCCGCAGACGGCTGCCGCCGGCAGGACAAGTTGCCAACCGCCCGCCGTCAACAGCAGACCGCCCAGACTGGCCGCGATCAACGCAAGCACTCCCACCACGACCGATGCACGACGCACCGGATGTGCCGCGGGTGCGTCCTCGGCGCGGTTCCGCACGACTATCCCCACCCGAGTGACGACCGCGGCGACCGCGACTCCCAATGGGACAGCGATCTGTGAAGCGAAAGCCACGGATCGCCAGTCCACGTAGCTGAACCTGATCATCCCGAGGCTGAACATCCCGACCGCGAAGACTGCGCCAGCAGAGACGACTACAGCGGGGAGGGCCGCTCGGCGTAGACAACTCATCGTCCTCGTGTCCCGAGACTGACCCATGTGGACAGGCTAGGACGCACATCGGCATCATGCGACCGAAGGGCGAGCGGACCTCGTTGCAGAAGTTGCTTGACCGACGTCGCGCCCGATGACCGATCCGTCAGCGAGACAGGTTGCTACGCCAGCGGTGGCCGGAGTGCGGCTGCTTCAGCCGCGGCGAGACCTTGCTCGGCTGAGGCGAGAAGAGCGGTGTCGTGTCCGCGTCGGAGCTCGACCGTTTGACGGAAGTCCTCGATTGCTCGGTCCGCGCTGCCGGCGGCGAGCAACGCCTTCGCTCGGTGTTGCCGCATGACGGCCTCGCGGGCTGTTCCAGCGCACTCCGCAACGAGTCGGTCATACTCCCGGACCGCGCTGAGGTGATCACCCAGATCACGTTTGCAGTCTGCGATCAGTGCTCGCACGCGCATGCTCTCTGGGAGTCGTTCGAGGCGCTCGAGGGCGTTCTGCGCGTGACCGGTCCACAACAGTTCAATGACTGCAACCAGCGGGTCACCTGCCATGCCGTCACGGAACTTCGCGAGATCGGTGATCGCTGGCCGAAGGTCAGCGCACCGAATGACCCAGCCAGGTCCGCCCTCGACGTCACTCGTCATTGCAACACCGTAGAACGGATTGCCCGTGATCCCTCATCTGCTCGCCAAGACGACCGCGGCTCGCCCGGTAGTCGACCGGCTAATGGGCACGTTCCGGAGCACAGAGGCGATCCGATCGGACCGCGATAGTAGGGTGCCGACCGTTATGACCCGGAAGTGTGGGTGTCGAAGGAGGCGGCATGATCGCGGAGCTCAACAGACTGGTCGAACTGATCGAAGGTCGCCTGAACGACAACCTCGACGTTGCATCCTTGGCGAGGGAACTCGGCACGACGGAGTACCACCTCCGTCGAATGTTCTCGTCACTCGCTGGGATGCCCCTGTCGGAGTACATCCGGCGTCGCCGAATGTCAGTCGCGGCAGCGGATGTCCTCGGAGACGGAAACCTGTTGAGCATCGCGGTGCGGTACGGCTACGGCTCCACCGAGGCATTCGGTCGAGCGTTCCGATCAGTGCACGGTGTCAGCGTCGGCAGCGTCAAGCGAAATGGCGGCCCCCTTCGAACGCAACCGCAGCTCAGGTTCCGCCTGACCGTAGAAGGGAACATCACCATGGACACCCGCATCACCGATCGACCGGCGTTTCACCTCATCGGCCACGCCATCCGCGTGCCCCTCATCCACGAGGGCATCAACCCGCAGATCCAAGCCCACATCGCCTCACTTCCGGCAGCAGAACACGCACGCCTCAAAGCCCTGAGCGACACCGAACCGGCCGGCCTGCTTCAGGTCAGCGCCGACGTCGACCCGGACTACACCGAGGGGAGCGAACTGACCTACCTGCACGGAGTAGCCGTCACGGAGAAGGCGCCGATGATCGGAGATCTCGACACGATCGAGGTTCCGGCCGGCACGTGGGCCGTGTTCCACACCGAGGGCGAGTATCCGGCTGCGCTGCAAGAGGCATGGGCCGCGACCGCGACCGACTGGTTCCCGTCGAACCCCTGGCGGCTCCGGCCTGGACCGTCCATCGTCGCGGTACTCGACCGCGCCGGCTACTTCAGCACGGCCACCTGCGAGCTCTGGCTCCCTGTCGAGCGCGCTGAGTAGAGAAGGACCTGTCGGCCGTGGGATGCCGGCAGGTCCGCCGCCCGTTGATGGATCCGCTACCGGGACGCGATCACGACACAGAGCGAAGCGAGAAGGACGACACAGAGCGAAGCTGCTCACACCTCAGCGAACGCGGGATCCGGAGGAAGCGGCTCAACTTCCCGTGACGGGACTCAGCTGACGGCAGGGTCAGCGCGCGGCGTGCTCGCGTGCTTCCATGGCGTCCCAGGCGAAGCTCGCGAGCCAGTGCGTGGAGTAGTACTCCTCGCCGACGCTGGCGGCCAGACCCGAGGCCAGCAGCCGGTCCGCCGCCTCGTCGAGCAGGCTCGCGAGCCCGTCGTCGTCGAGCTCACCGGCGCGCAGGGCGTCCGCGATGCGCCGGGCCGATCCCGCTCGCGACAGGTCGAGCCCGAACAGGTGCACCTGCTGCGGGTCGTTCTCGTCGCGGACCACCGTCGACTGCAGGATCGCGTCGCCCGACCGCACCTGGGCGAAGAAGCCGTCCGACCACGTCGCGAACTCGGCCGGGGTCAGCACGGCCCGCATCAGGTCGGCCTCGGCCAGTCCGGCGGACAGGAAGTCGTGCCCGCTGCGCTCCCAGGCGAACGGCCACCCGGCATCCTCGCCGAACCACTCGCGCGCCGCCCGCTCCGCCGTCGTGGCGAGCTCGTCGCGGCCGAGCGACCGTGCGGCCTCGAGCACGAGCAGCAGCCCGAACGCCGAGTTCGAGTGCACCCCGTGCCGCACCGGGTGGGCAGCGCCGTCGACCCAGCGGGTGACGAGGTCCTCGAGCACGTCGACGACGGGCGCGAACCCGGGGGCGAGCTGCCGGATGGCCGGCACCTCGGACGCGGAGACCTCGGCGGCGAGCTTCGCGAGCCAGGCCCACCCGTAGGGGCGCTCGTAGTGCGGCGTCGTGTGGAAGTAGGCGGCTTCCGTCGCCAGGTGATCAGCGCTCAGGTGGGCCTGCAGGATCGTGGTGAGCCGGGCCTCCAGGTCGGCCGGCAGACCGTGCGCGACCAGACGCGCTGCGAGCCAGTGCATGTGCACGGACGAGTGCCAGTCGTACGACGTGGCGAAGGCGGGGTGCAGCTCGACCGGCAGCGCCCGGTCGTCCGGGCCGGACGTCGTGTGGTGCGCCGCGTACGGGTACTCGCGGGTGGTGTTCTCGGCGGCGACGGCCGCGAAGCGGTCGGTCCACGCGGCCCGGGTCAGGTCGAGCGGGGCAGCATCAGAAAGCGACAAGGTACATGACTCCCATGTTGACGACGAGCAGGATGGCGGCGGTCGGGATCTGCGCCTTGATCGGACCGTACTTGTCCCGCATCTCGAGCAGGGCAGCCGGCACCAGGTTGAAGTTCGCGGCCATCGGGGTGACGAGCGTGCCGCAGAAGCCGGCGAGCATGCCGATGGCGAAGATCGCGGCGGGGTTGCCGTCGAAGCCCTGCACCAGGACGGGCCAGCCGATCGCGGCCGTCATGATCGGGAAGGCGGCGAACGCGTTGCCCATGATGATCGTGAAGAGCGCCATGCCGAGGCAGTAGACGACCACCGCGGCGATCAGCGAGCCGCCGGGCAGGATCGACTTGATGATGGTGCCGACGGCGTCGCCGACCCCGGCCTGGGTGAACACGATGCCGAGGGTGGAGAGCATCTGCGGCAGCAGCGCCGCCCACCCGATGGCCTGCAGCAGACGGCCGCCCTCACGGATGGGCGTGGCGATCCTCGGCGGGCGCAGGACGAACACCGCGACGACCACGGCCAGCACCGAGCCGATGCCCAGGCCGGTCAGGGTCGCGCTGCCCTCGGCGAGCAGGGGCGTACCGCCGATCGAGACGAGTGGACCGAGCGTCGCCACGAGGACGGCGACCACGGGCACGACGAGCGCCGGGATGAAGAGCTTGTTGCCGAACCGGGTGGCGAACGCCGCACGCTCGTCCGGGCTGGTCGTCGCGAGGACGCTCGTGCTGGCGGACGGCTTCGTGGCCGCAGCGGTGGGTTCGGCCGGGCCGGTCTCCGCCCCCGTTCCGGCACCCGGGATGCTGGCGACGCGCGTGCGACTGGTGGTCCCGGTGAACCCGAGTCCGGCGAGCGCGACCATCACGAGGACGGCGATGCCGAGCACCCACGACGGCGCGGTCTTCGCGGCGACGAAGGTGCCGTAGAAGAACGAGACCCCGAGGATCCCCCAGAACGCCGCGTTGCCGAGTCGCTTCGCGTGCGAGGTGTCCGTGACGATGAGGACCGCGACCGCGATGAAGAACGCACCGATGAGCCAGTAGAGCCATTCGCTGGTGATCACGCTGCGGCTCCCTGCGTCGGGGCGTCGACGCGTGCGTCGGCGGCCATCTTGTCGAGCGTGCGGTCGAACAGCAGCAGCCGCGTGCCGTGGACCAGGAGCGCGGCGATGCCGGTCGGGATCGCCCACAGCGCCAGGTCGATGGGTTCGAGCGACAGACCGTAGGTGGCGTCGACGAAGGTCGTGATGAGCAGGATCGAGCCGACGGCGACGAAGACGTCCTCGCCGAAGAAGACCCCGACGGTGTCCGACGACGCCGAGTAGCCCTTGATCTTCTCGCGCATCCGTTCGTCGATCCGGCCGTACTTCTTGATCGCCGCGCCCTCGGCCATCGGGTGCACGAGGGGCCGAACGGTCTGCGCCGGCCCGCCGATGCTGGTGAGGCCGACCGCGGCCGTGACCTGCCGGATGGCCAGGTACCCGGCCAGCAGACGACCCGTCGTGAGCTTGTCGAGCTTCGCGATCAGGCGTTTGGCCTGGTCCTGCAGCCCGTAGCGCTCGATCAGGCCGATCACCGGCAGGACGAGCGCGAAGGTCGTGACGGACCGGCTCGACGCGAAGCCGTCGCCGAACGCGGTGAGGATGCCGACGGGACCGATCCCGCCGATGGCCGCGGTGACGATGCCCGCGACGGTCACGACGAGCAGCGCGTTGATGCGCAACGCGAACCCGATGATGACGACGGCGACGCCGATGAGGACGAACATGCGGGACAGTCTGGCCCGCATTGTTCAACAATCGCAAGAGGCTGTTCCGCTCTGTAACACGACGGTCACACGGTGCGGGGTTCGCACCTGCGATGCCCGAGGCCGTGTCAGGATCGGCACATGACCCGAACCGTCAGCGGTGCCGACTCGACGGCCGACCGGCTGCGCACCATGATCGCGGCGGGCGAGTTCTCCCCGGGGGCACAGCTGTCGGAGGAACGGTTGAGCGACCAGCTCGGGGTGTCGCGGAACACCCTGCGCGAGGCCTTCCGGCTGCTCGCGCGGGACCGGCTGGTCGAGCACGTGTTCAACCGCGGGGTCTTCGTGCGACGCCTCTCCGCCGAGGACGTCGCCGACCTGTACGCCGCCCGACGGGTGCTCGAGGAAGCCGCGGTCCGCGCGTGCTCGCCGACGTCACCGGCCCTCGATGCAGCCGAGGCGGCCGTCACGGCCGCACGGGACGCTGCCACCGCGGGCGACTGGGGCGCCGTGGGCACCGCGGACATCCGGTTCCACTCCGAGCTCGTCCGAGCGGTCCCGAGCGCGCGGATCCACGGACTGATGGACGGGCTGCTCGCCGAGATGCGGCTGGCCTTCCTGACGACCGACGACCCGGGGTCGTTCCACGCCGAGTTCGTGGACCGGAACGACGCGATCGTCGCGGCGTTGCGCGCCGGCGACCAGGCGGGAGCGTCGGCGCTGTTGGCGGACTACCTCGACGATGCGGAGCGGACGCTGCGGGTGGCCGCGGACGCGGCAGGCTGACGGGAGGCCCGGTGCGGGTCCTGCCTGCACGCTCGGCCCGCCTCGACTAGCGCTGGTACCGGCCGAGGCCGAGCTTCCTGTCGCGGAGCGCGACGGCGAGCATGCTGCCGCCGAGCACGAGCCACAGGACGGCCATGAGCAAGCGGAAGACACTCGGCTCGATGATCGCCAGGACGCCCCAGAGCACCCCGACCGCGAGCCACAGCACGCCGACCCAGACCAACGGCCGCCCGAAGGTCGCGCGGAGGAACCGGTTGTCGCTGCTCATGGGCCGAACCCTACGCCCGGCCGTGCGACACGTCAGCCCCCGACGAGCGCCCTCACCGCGTCGATGACGATCTGCCGACGCCGCGCAGGTGCGACCGCCGCGACCAAGGAGCCGTACTCGGGAGAGGCCGAGCTCCAGAACGCGGCGAGGTGCATCACCAGGCCCAGCAGCACCGCCGGCCGGTAGCTGCGCGGCAGAACCCCGGCGCGCTGGGCGTGCTCGACCGCGGCGACGGCCTCGGCATCGCTGGCGATGACGGCTTCGAGCGCACCGTCACTCCCCCGCTCGAGGCGGTGCCACGTCGCGAGCCGTTCGACCCAAGGACGCCGGACGTACGAGTCGTGCAGGCGGGCAGCCCACTCGGCGAGGTCGTCGGTGTCGACGGGGACCTCGTCGAACATCTCGGCGACGGTCTGGGCCAGCAGAGCGTCGAACAGCCCCTCCTTGCTGCCGAAGTAGTGGAAGATCTGCGCCTTGTTGCTCGACGCCGCCGCGGCGATCCGCTCGATCTTGGCGCCGACGAGCCCAGCCGCGGCGAACTCGTCGCGTGCTGCGAGCAGGAGTCGTGCGCGCATCGCGTCGGCGGCTGGGGGCGTGAAGCGTGCCATGCAGACAACCGTATCGACCGAGTCGGCACCGCGGAGCCGGACGGCCGCGATGCCGGGCCGGTCAGGCGCGATGCCCTGAAGCGCAGCAGCGAACACGACGCGCTGGTGACGTTGCACATTTCACCGGTTGCCGGCAGGTTGGTGTTCATTCGGCGAGGGACGCCGACCAGGAGGGAAGACCCATGACGTCAACTACCGCCTCAGCGAGCAAGCTCGCAGTCGTTGGACTACTAGCAGCCGGACTGTGCGCACCGATGCTGGCCGCCCCGCCAGCTCAGGCAGCGACAGGAGCTCCATCGTCATCGGTCGCCTCGATCGTCCAGGATCTCGACCTTCAGGCCGTCGATGTCGAACGGGGATTAGCGCTCATCGAGAGCATTCCGGAAGCTGTACTGCTGAACGGCCAGTCTGCGTACGAGGAATGGGTAGCTGGTAACCCGACGATGCAGCGAGCGGCTCGGGCGAGCATCCTCGAGTGCACGGGCGCGATCGCCCTCATGATTGCATCGACGGCATTCCCAGTCGCCAAGATCTTGAAGATCAAACGTTTGATCAACTCACTCGGCGGTGTCACAAAGGCAGTCCGAATCATGTGGGGCGCTTCGTTCAGCTGGGAGAAGATCCGAGCCCTCGGCGGGGCCGCGGCCGCACTTGGTGCAGAGCTCCTCGGGGTCGCGGCCGTGAAGCGAGGGTGCTTCCGATGAGTCGCTGGACGCCATCACTGATCATCCTCGGTGGAATCGCGTTGACCGCCTGCGCATGGCTCACGCTCGACCTGCTCTACTCGTGCATGGCCGCGCTCGCGACGATCACGTACGCCACCTTCGCACCGGGCATCGTGGGAAACACGCCCATCCCGCGAGGGTCAGCGCCTGACCCCAGCCAGGTGAAGAGATGGCGCGAAACGCACCCGGGCTCGACCGTGAGCGAAGCAATCGCAGCCGTCACGAAGCGCTAAGGAGTCGGCTCGGAGGCCTGTCGGGACAGCGCCTCCGAGCCCCTCCCAGTGCCGCTGGCTCCGCGCACCATGGCTGCCGGCGCGCGACCAGCGATGCATTCGTGCGCGAGAGAGTCGGTTTGCCGCGCGGAGAACGGCGCTGCGCACGAAACCCCCGCAAATGGGCAAGAATGCGTCCCCCGATCCTCCCTAGGCTCATGACAAGCGCACCACCACGCCGCAGATCCGCGGCCGGCCCAATGACGGGAGGTTCGACATGTCACAGTTCGTCCAGGAGTTCACGCAGGGCGCCATCGTCGGAGAACCCGAGGTCGTCGAGGACCGCCCGTCAGTGCGCGAGGTCGCAGAGCATCCCGCGTGGACGCGGCTGAAAGCCGCTGTCGTGTCGTTCCGTGCGCTGCAGACGGCCGACGGCTCGATACCCGACCACGCGGATCACGCGACCGCTTCCGAGCACCTGGCCACGATCCTCCCGGCCATTGCCGAACTGGCCCCGTTCTTTTTGCACGATGCGGCGTACCTCGCTGCACTGCAGCGCGATTTCGCACGCTGGGAACGCGACGGTTTCGGCGTTCCCGACTTCCTCGACGCCCTGAACGCATTCCAGCCGCAACAGCACCGCATCGACGGACTCGGCCACCTGGTCGTCTTCCCGATGGTGACGCAGAACGGCAGTTCCTCGCGGTTCGTCGAAGCCGTCCTGGTCGAGGTCATCTGGCCGGAGTTCATCGCGGAACTCGAAGCGGGCGACTACAGCAACACGCTCTTCGTCGCGTTGCGGTTCGTCGACTTCACGCCCGGGTACGACACGAACTCTGCGGTGCTGTTCCCCGAGACGGTCGCGATGCGCGAGATCCCGACGTTCACGTGGGGCGCGATCTTCCAGGACCGCGAAGCCGCTCGCTACCGCCGAGTCGTCCGTGCCGCTGCGGAGATCACCAAACTGGAGTTGCCGGACGACGCTGCAGCAATGCTCGACGACCAGGAGCTGACGGAACAGGTCTTCGTGATGTGGGACATCATCCACGACCGATCGCACATGCGCGGGGACCTGCCGTTCGACCCGTTCATGATCAAGCAGCGGATGCCGTTCTTCCTCTACTCGCTGGAAGAACTCCGCTGCGACCTGACGGCGTTCCGGGAATCCGTACGGCTCGAACGCGCGCTTTCCGCGGTGCCGGACGCGGACCTCGACGAGGCGCAACGCGCAATCCGCGACCACGCCCGCTTGGTGCAGTACGCCGTCGTCTTCGACCGCATCTTCCGGTTCGCGATCACCGGCAGCCGCGTCCGGAACTACGACGGGCTCGGCGGGCAACTGTTGTTCGCGTGGATGCACCAGCACGATGTCCTGCACTGGACCGACACGCAGCTCACCATCGACTGGGATGCCGTTCCCGACGTGATCATCGCGCTCAGTGATCAGATCAACGAGTTGTACCGGCGGTCGATCGATCGGCCGAAATCGGCGCACTGGCTCGCCGCGTACGAGATGCTGACCCGGACGCTCACGCCGCACCCGGCGTCGAGATGGGCGCGGGGACTGCCGGAGGAAACGCTCGCCGGAATGCCCAAGGGCTACACCGACGCCGTACTCGACGACGAATTCCCGCTGTCGATGTTCTACGAGGCGCTGAACAAGAAGATGGCTGCGGTCATCGCTTCGACGGCCGGCATCACCGGCTCGTCGTCGGTTGCTCCGTCCGCTGTTCCGTCCGTTCCGGACGTCGCCGCGTGAGCGCTGGCTCCCTGTCCCGTCGCACGGTGCTGGTCGCGGGCGCGACCAGCACCAGCGGCGCGGCGGTCGCGCGCGCACTCACCTCCGCCGGGGCGGCCGTCGTCGCGGTCGGCACCAGACCAGACGCACTGGAGGCCCTGCACGCCTCCGTCCCGGGCGTCACGACCCACACGTGCGACCTCGCAGACCTCGGCGCGGTCACCGCGCTCGCGGCTGCGGTCCACGAGACGGCGGGAGCGGTCGACGGGCTGGTCCACCTGGTCGGTGGGTGGCGTGGGGGCGGCGGCATCGCCGGCCAGTCCGACGACGACTGGGACTTCTTCGACCGGGCGTTCCGCACCCTGCGGAACACCACACGCGTGTTCTACGACGCCCTGGTGGCGTCGCCGGCCGGTCGGCTCGCGTTCGTCTCGTCCACCGCCGTCGACTCCCCCACCGCAGGCGCCGCGAACTACGCAGCCGCCAAGGCCGCCTCCGACGCGTGGGTCCGTGCCGTCGCCCAGGGCTTCCGGAAGGACGCACCGGACTCGGCGGCAGCCACCGTGTTCGTCGTCGGCGCCCTCGCCGGTCTCGAAGAGCGGCTCGGCGACGAGGTCGTGCGGCTCTGGACGGCACCGCCGGCCGACGTGAACGGCGCCCGTCTCCCGCTCTCCCTTTCCTTAGGATGAACCAGTGACCCTTCGACTCCACGACCTGGACCTGCGGGGCTTCGCCTCGGACAACTACGCCGGTGTCCACCCCGAGATCCTCGACGCGATCGCCGCGGCCAACGACGGCCACCAGATCGCCTACGGCGAGGACGTCTACACGGCCCGTCTCAACGAGGTGATCGGCGACCACTTCGGTTCACAGGCGCAGGCGTTCCCGGTGTTCAACGGGACCGGCGCGAACGTCGTCGGGCTGCAGTCGATGCTGCCGCGGTGGGGCGCCGTCGTGTGCACCACGACCGCGCACATCCACACCGACGAAGCAGGCGCTCCCGAGCGCATCGGCGGGATCAAGCTGCTGCCGGTCGAGACCCCCGACGGCAAGCTCACCCCCGAGCTCATCGACAAGGAGGCCTGGGGCTGGGGCGACGAGCACCGCGCCCAGCCGCTCGTCGTCTCGATCACGCAGACCACCGAGCTCGGCACCGCCTACACGGTCGACGAGATCCGGGCGATCGCGGACCACGTCCACCCGCTCGGCATGACGCTGCACATGGACGGCGCACGCATCTCCAACGCCGCCGCCACCCTCGGCCTGCCCCTGCGCGACTTCACCACCGATGCCGGCGTGGACGTGCTGAGCTTCGGCGGCACGAAGAACGGCATGCTCTACGGCGAGGCGATCGTCGTGCTCAACCCCGCGGCGTCAGAGGGGCTGCACTACCTGCGCAAGATGAACATGCAGCTGTCGTCGAAGATGCGGTTCGTCTCCGCGCAGCTCATCGCGCTGCTGTCCGACGACCTGTACCTGCGCTCCGCCGGGCACGCCAACGCCATGGCCGCCCGACTCCGCGGCGCACTCGAGGCCCGGATCGCCGACGGCAGCATCCGGGGCGTCGGGTTCAGCCAGGAGACCCAGGCCAACGGGGTGTTCGCGACGCTGCCCGCGGGGGTGGCCGAGCGGCTGCGCAAGCACTTCCGGTTCTACGACTGGGACGCCAGCCGCAACGAGGTGCGGTGGATGTGCGCGTACGACACGTCGGAGCAGGACATCGACGACTTCGTGGCGGCGTTGACGCGGGAGCTCGACGCGGCCTGATCCAACGTAGAATCCCGTGTGATCTCCGAGCAGCCCGAACCCAGCGGCATCCTACCCGAGGACCTCGACGCCACGCTCCGGGTGCTCGAGCAGATGAGCGACATCGACGAGACGCACCCCGACTTCGTGCGGGTTCGTCAGGCCACGGCGAAGATGTTCAAGGCCGTGAAGCGTGCGCACCGACTCGAGAAGCGCGCGGTCATCGCCGAGGCCGACCGCCTCGTGATCGCCGCCACCGCGACCGGAGCAGCCGACCGGATCGACGACGAGACCCGCGGGGTCCCGATCAGCACCTCGACGACGGCGTCCACCGCCGGCACCCTGCTGAAGTCCCGCCCCTGCTACATGTGCAAGCAGCAGTACACGGTCGTCGACGCGTTCTACCACCAGCTGTGCCCCTCGTGCGCGGCGATGAGCCACGCGAAGCGTGATGCCCGGACGGACCTGAGCGGCAAGCGGGCCCTGCTGACCGGCGGCCGCGCGAAGATCGGCATGTACATCGCGCTCCGCCTGCTGCGCGACGGCGCCCACACGACCATCACGACGCGGTTTCCCCGCGACGCCGTGCGCCGGTTCACGAGCCTTCCGGACTCCGCCGACTGGATCTCGCGCCTGAAGGTCGTCGGCATCGACCTGCGTGACCCGGCCCAGGTCATCGGTCTCGCCGAGGACGTCGCCGCGGCCGGTCCCCTCGACATCCTGATCAACAACGCGACACAGACGGTTCGCCGGTCGCCCGGCGCGTACCAGCCCCTCGTCGACGCCGAACTCGCGCCGCTGCCGGACGGCCCGCTGCCCGAGCTCGTGACCTTCGGGCACACGAACGACCAGCACCCGCAGGCGCTCGCCCGGTCGGTCACGGCGCACCCGATCCTCGCGGCCGCCGCAGCCAGGGCCGACGAACTGACCGAGCAGGCCATGGCTCCGGGGTCGAGCTCGCTCGAGCGCCTGGCCATGGGCACCGCGATCGACGCCGGTGGTCTCGTGCCCGACCTGCACGACGTGAACTCGTGGACGCAGGCCGTCGACGAGGTCGACCCGCTCGAGATGCTCGAGGTCCAACTCGCGAACACCACCGCGCCGTTCATCCTGATCTCGAAGCTCCGTCCCGCGATGGCCGCGAGCGAGGCGCACCGCACCTACGTGGTGAACGTCAGCGCGATGGAAGGTGTGTTCGGCCGCGCCTACAAGGGACCGGGACACCCGCACACGAACATGGCGAAGGCCGCCGTGAACATGCTGACCCGAACGAGTGCGCAGGAGATGTTCGAGACCGATCGCATCCTGATGACGAGCGTCGACACCGGGTGGATCACCGACGAACGACCGCACCCGACGAAGGTCCGGCTGGCGGAGGAGGGCTTCCACGCGCCGCTCGACCTCGTCGACGGGGCTGCACGCGTGTACGACCCGATCGTGCGGGGCGAGGCGGGCGAGGACGTGTTCGGCGTGTTCCTGAAGGACTACAAGCCCAGTTCCTGGTGAGCTCCGTACGGCAGTGACGCTGCGCAGCCCAAAGGAATGACGTGGTACGAGAAGACCGTGATCGATCAGATGCAGGGACAACCGTGACGACGAAGCGCTCCCCGCTCAACAGGTCGATCGCGACCGCGGTGGTCCTTGGATGCTCCACCCTCCTCCTGTCCGGCTGCAGCAACGATCCAGGAGAGCCCACAGTGCAACCGTCAGAAGCGAAGCAGTCCGTTGTCGACTTCGTGGAACAGTCCTCGTCAGCAGCCGGCGGGAGCTGGGAGCACCTGAGCGGTCCGGGAGTTCGGGAGTGCGAGCAGCCGAGTGGTGCGACGGGGACGACGTTCGTGTACGTCATGAAACGAGCGGACACTACGGGCGCCGACGCGAAGACCGACGTTCAGTCGGTGAGCAAGCACTGGCAGGGCCTCGGCATCCAGGTCGAGGAGTACCAGAGCGGAGGCGCGAATCCAGTACCCGGCGTCCGTGGTCGAGGTGGTCCAGTGACCTCGGCAAGCTTCAACGCCTACCCCGGCAATTACCAGATCTCCGCTACCTCCGCATGCTCCGACGGTGTGCCCGACAAGCTCCGGTCGGGAAACTGATCGACGCCCGGAAGCCGCTGCCCAGACGAAGGGGCGCCGGATCGGCACGAGTCGCAGCCGCCGGGAGGGCACGGACATCGCGGTCTTCGACGGGTTCCGCCAGGCACTCGCCGCCAACCGCGCCGAGTTCTTCCAGGCCGTCGCCTCCGGCCCGTTCTACGGCTTCAACCGTGACGGCGTGACGCCGTCCGAACCGGTCATCGCCAACTGGTGGCGTCAGGGCATGACGGGCAGTGCCGTCGCGCACTACGAGGGCATCAAGGCGTTCTCGGAGACGGACCAGACCGAGGACCTGCGCGCGATCACCGTGCCCGTCCTCGTCCTGCAGGGCGACGACGACCAGGTCGTGCCCTACGCGGACGCCTCGCTGAAGCAGGCAGAATTGCTCAGCGACTCGACCTTGAAGGTCTACGAGGGCTACCCGCACGGCATGCTGACGACGCACGCGGACGTCATCAACCCCGACATCCTCGCGTTCATCCGCGGCTGACGTCGCTGACGCTGCGTTCGCAGCAACCCGGACTGGAGGCGCGGTGCGGGTGAGTCGATCGACTCACCTGCACCGCGCCTCCAGTCCGTTGCCCACCGTGCGTCAGCGGCCCGGCCGGCGGTTCAGAACAGGTAGCCGCCGGACGCGATGTCCGTGACGAACTCAGCGACGACGAAGGCCGCCAGGAGGCCGGCGAGCGTGCCCAGAGCGGCGAAGGACCCCGGTTGCCACCGGCGCCGACGGACGACCACCCAGCACGTCCCGACGACGGCGATGACACCCGACACGAGCGGATACGCGATGAGGACGACCGAACTCGCGTCGTAGTTGCAGTTCCTCGCGGTGCCCGTGCACCCGACGAAGGCCATCTGGCTGAGCACGACCCAGAACCAGGCGAGGGGCGCGGCGACGTAGGTGACGGCCAGCGTGACAGCGGTCACGACGAGGTCGATCGCGCCGGGCTTCGTCGGGACGCGCGGTGTCCGAGGCTGCGCTCGTGCCGGGCGGAGGTACGCGTCCTCATCGGGGCCGAACCACTGGTTGCGCTCCTCCCCCATGCGCTCACGGTAGTGGATCGTCGCACCACTCCGGGGATGCCTCGGTCCAGGGCTCGACGGCCGCACGGAGCAGCTCCGCCCCTCAGTCGCCCTCGTGCGCAGCCAGGGTGGCGAGCACGAGCTTCGTGATCCGACGCTGCCCCTCGTCGTTGGGGTGGATACCGTCCGTCGAGTAGATCCCCGAGCCCGACGTGTCAGCCTCGGGGAACGTGTCGGCCATGCTGACGTGCGCGGCTCCGCCCGTCGCTGCGGCCCGCTTGATCTCGGCGAGGTAGCTCGACCACGGCTCCGCCATGCCGTCCGTCATGCTCGACGCCGGCGTGAACTCGCCGATCACGAGCAGCGAGGGCTTCGAGGGGAGCGCCGCGAGCGTCTCGAGGAACGCCACGTACTGGGCGCCGAGCTCGTCGGGTGTGAGGTTCGCCGCGTCGTTGCCACCCAGCGTGATGGTGATGAGGTCCGGAGCAGCTCGACGCATCGCCGTCAGGAAGCCCTCTTGGTCCTTCGTGAACGTCGCGATCGTCGAGCCCGAGTGCGCGGAGTCGTAGCGGTGGATCCCCTTGTCCCGGTCACCGTCGTAGATCGTGAACCCCAGCAAGGAGAACGGCGCGACGGCGGTGACGGTCACCGTGTGCTCCCCGCTCGACAGTCCGTCCACCGTCGTGGTCGTCCCGGTGCTGGCAGTCCCCGTCGTGGACACGGTCGTCGGTGCCGCTCCGTCGACGCTGTAGGTGAAGTCGCCGGACCCGGGGTAGCGCGCCCACCAGATGTCGATCCCGGTGCCCGTGAAGCCGTAGCTCCGCGAGGCGCCCGCCTGCATGCCGACCGATCGGTAGCCGAGGGCGGGGGTGGTGATGTCGAACTGGCTCTCCCCCGTGCGCGCCGTCGCCCAGTCACCCCAGGTCGAGTCCGGTGCGTACACGGCGAACTGCGCCGGGAGGTACCCGGCCCCTCCGGTGACCCCGTCCGTCGGGTGCTCCGTGCGCAGCTGGTCGAGCGTGAGGTCCATCCACCGGGTGGAGCGGGACGAGGCGCCCTGCCCCTCGGTGATCGAGTCGCCCAGGGCGACCCAGTTCGCGGGCGCCTCGGTCCGGTCGGCCACGGCGGCGTTCCAGGTCGCGAGCGGCTCGGCGACCTCCGGGGCCTTCGCCGCGGAGCACCCCGTCGCGACGATCGACACGAGTGCGACGACCAGGCCGGTGACGAGCCGGCGCGACCTTCGACGCCGACCGCGATCGGTGGTGCGCTCGTGGCTGTTCACCTTGTCTCCCCTGGGTGGGATGTGGTCCGCGACCGGGTGCCGGGTCGGGCAATGCTAACCGCGCAACCCTGGTGAACTACCGTCGTCTCCGTGCCTTCCTCCGCCGGAACCCCGGACCCGACTGCCGGTCCAGCGACCGCGCCGTACTCCGTCAGACGGACCATCGCGGTTGCCCTGGCCGTTGCTGTGTCGGCCGCAGCTCTGGTCGGCATCCGTGCAACGGCAGGATCAGCGGACACGGCAGCCTCGACGGTGACGGTCACGAAGGTCACCGCGTCCACCACCGCCACCTCGACCGGCACCGCCGTGCGCACCACCCTGAAGCTCAAGAACACCGCCTCCGTGCGGAAGCCCGCTACCTCAGCTTGGCTGTACCTGTCCACGGGCACCAAGAAGTACACACTCGGCCGGGTCGCGGTGAAGGCGTTGTCCGCTGGTTCGAGCACGACGGTCACCGCAGTCCGCGGGACACCTTCCCGTGCAGCAGCCGGGAAGTACTCGGTCCTCGCCTGCACTGGTGCGTACTCCGCAAAACAGTGCCGCACGTCGACCGCGACCGTCAGCACGAAACCCACGAAACGCACGCGTCCCGAGACAGGCGTGATGCTCGACGTCGCTCGCGCCTACTACCCCGTGGCACTGATCAAGCGGTACATCGACCTGCTCGCCGACGACGGCGGCCGCTTCCTGCACCTGCACCTCACCGATGACCAGAACGTCGGCATCGAGAGCGCGGTCCTCGGCCAGACCCTGGCGAACGCCGACCTCGATCACGGCGTGTACACGAGCCGGGTCACCCATCGTCCGTTCCTCAGCGCCGCACAGGCACGCACGATCGCCGACTACGCGGCGAAGCGGGGCGTGGCGATCGTGCCCGAGATCGACACTCCCGGCCACATGGCTGCCGCCTTCGCCCTGCTCGAGGCGGAGCACGGCACGAAGTGGGTCGATCGCATCCGTTCGGGCGAGAGCGAGCTCGACCCGTCGGCGCCGGGCAGTCTCGCGCTGGCGACGAAGCTGTACGCCGAGGTGCAGCGGACGTTCCCGTCCAGCCGCACCGTGCACATCGGTGGGGACGAATGGGGCGGCGACGTCACCGCCGCCCGACGCGTCGCGTGGATGAACGCGATGGCGGCCGCGCTCGGCAACCGCGAGGTTTGGGCCTGGAACGACGGGATCGATCGCGCTGCGGTCGGGCGACTGGACCCGCGCATCCACGTCACGTACTGGAGCTTCGACGGTGACACCGAGGACGCAGCCGAGCGCCGCGAACGCCGAGCACGCCGGGCCAGTGCGGTCGACCTGCAGCAGGCCGGGATCGACCTGCTCAACTACAACTCGTACTACCTGTACGAGGTGCCGACCGACCTCGACCCGGCCGACAGCGAGTACACCGTCGCCGACCTCCGCGAGAACTGGTCACTCCGGGCGTGGGACGGCGACTCCGGTTCGCTGCTCGCAGCTCCGATGTCGGGCGCCGCCGTCGCGATCTGGGGCGAGGACCTCGACAGTCCACCCGCTGACGCGCTCCTGCGGTGGAGCGCGCCGCACGTGACGGCGATACTCGAGACCGCAGCCTCCTGACGGACGCATGACGGGCCTCCCGGCCGACCGCCGGAACCGCGCGAACCGCGCGAACCGCGCGAACCGCGGCCTGCCTATCCGAGCGGCTCGACGCCGTAGCCGGCGACCACCGCGCGCAACTCGTCCAGGTAGGCCTGCGCCTGCACGGTGAGGGGCACGGAGGCGTGCGCGATCCAGCCGATCTCGATGCGTTCGTCGACGTCGAGGGGGATGGCGACGATCTCGGGGTCGAGGTCGTCGCTGATGAGCCCGGTGGAGATCGTGTACCCGCCGAGGCCGATCATGAGGTTGAAGATCGTCGCGCGGTCCGAGACGCGGATCTCCCGCTTGCTCGACATCGTCGACAGGATCTCCTCCGCCAGGTAGAAGGAGTTGTTCGCGCCCTGGTCGAAGGTGAGTCGAGGCAGGTCGGCGAGGTCCTCGAGGGTCGCACGCTCCCGTGACGCGATGGGGTTCCGACGGGCCACGAAGATGTGCGGCTGCGCGACGAACAGCGGGGTGAAGACGACGCCGGCGTCCCGCAGCAGCTTGCCGAGCACCTGCGTGTTGAAGTCGTTGCGGTAGAGGATGCCCACTTCGCTGCGCAGCGTGCGGACGTCCTCGATGATGTCCCAGGTGCGGGTCTCACGAAGCGAGAACTCGTACTCGTCCGCAGCGGCCGCTTCGACCATCCGGACGAAGGCCTCCACCGCGAACGAGTAGTGCTGGGCGGACACCCCGAGCAGCCGACGCGACCGCTGGCCGCCGACGTACCGCTGCTCGAGCAGGGAGACCTGCTCGACGACCTGCCGGGCGTACCCGAGGAACTCGACGCCGTCGACGGTGAGTACGACTCCCCGGGCCGATCGGGTGAAGAGCGGGCGCCCGATCCGCGTCTCCAGGTCCTTCATCGCGGCGGACATCGTCGGCTGCGACACGTAGAGCAGGTCGGCCGCGGCGCTGATCGAGCCCTCCGTCGCGACCTCGATGAAGTACCGGAGCTGCTGCAGGGTGATGTCGTTCGAGACACGGGCCATAGGCCGAGGCTATACCGGTGCATAGCGTCTCGGTATTACCTGATGGCTCGCGAATCCGGCCATGATCGATTCATCCTTCCCACCGTGCCCACGGGCCGCCCGACGAACAGATTGCCGACCATGGCGAACGACCTCACCTTCAGCATCACCCGGACCCGGTTCGACGAGGACTACTCCCCCGCCGACAGCTCCCGGCTGACCACGAACTTCGCCAACCTGGCGCGGGGCGAGCACCGTCAGCAGAACCTCCGTGCTGCGCTGGCGATGATCGACGGACGCGCGAACGACCTCTTGGCTGCCGGTGATCGCTACCGCTTGCAGCTCGACATCGTTTCGGCCTCGCTGCAGTTCTTCGACGATGGAGCGGACGCCGAGTTCCCGCTGCTCGAGATGCTCGACGTCACGATCGTCGACCAGCACACCGGCGAGCACCACCACGGCATCCTCGGCAACAACTTCTCGTCGTACCTGCGCGACTACGACTTCTCGGTGCTGCTGCCGTCATCGCCGGGCTTGCCGTCTGACTTCGGGGCGCTGCACGGGGCGCTCTTCCAGCGGTTCCTTTCGTCGCCGGCGTTCCACGACGGGTTCGGTGCCGAGCCCGTCGTCTGCATCAGCGTCTCGACGAGCCAGACCTACCGCCGGACCGGGTACGTCCACCCCGTCCTCGGCGCCGAGTACGAGCACGAGCACTCCTCGCTCACCGACGACTACTTCGGCCGGATGGGCATGCGGGTCCGGTACTTCCAGCCCGCCGGAGCGTCGGCCCCGCTCGCGTTCTACACGCGCGGGGACCTGACCGGGGACTACACGGACCTCCAGCTCATCGGCACGATCGCCACCATGGAGACGTTCCAGAAGATCTACCGCCCGGAGATCTACGCCGCGAACACCCCGGCCGGGAGCACCTACCGCCCCACCCTCGACCACACCGACTTCACGCCCACCCCGGTGACCTACGACCGCGAGGAGCGCAGCCGCCTCGGGATCACCCAGGGCCGGTGGACCGAGGAGCACCTCGTGACGCCGCACCACGCGCTCCTCTCGCGGTTCGCTGCCGACGCCGCCGTATCCCTCTGACCTCGTTCTCTCCTGACAGGAACCGCACCCGCATGACGTCCCTCCTCCCCACCTCGATCGTCGGCAGCCTGCCGAAGCCGTCCTGGCTCGCCGAGCCCGAGAAGCTCTGGTCCCCCTGGCTGCTCGAAGGAGCAGCACTGACCGAGGGCAAGCAGGACGCCCTCCGGTCCGCCGTCCACGAGCAGGAGCACCGCGGCATCGACATCGTCAGCGACGGTGAGCAGACCCGCCAGCACTTCGTCACGACGTTCATCGAGCACCTCGACGGTGTCGACCTGGACCGCAAGGAGACCGTCCGCATCCGTGACCGGTACGACGCGGCCGTCCCGACCGTCGTCGGCGCCGTGAGCCGCCGGGCGCCCGTGTTCGTGGACGACGCTCGCTTCCTGCGCGCCCAGACCGACCGTCCGATCAAGTGGGCGCTCCCCGGCCCGATGACCATGATCGACACGCTCTCCGACCAGCACTACAAGAGCCGCGAGAAGCTGGCGTGGGAGTTCGCCACGATCCTCAACCAAGAGGCACGCGAACTGCAGGACGCCGGCGTCGACATCATCCAGTTCGACGAGCCCGCCTTCACCGTCTTCCACGACGAGGTGCAGGACTGGGGCGTGGCCGCGCTCGAGCGCGCAACCGAGGGCCTGCGCGCCGAGACCGCCGTGCACATCTGTTACGGCTACGGCATCGAGGCGAACAACAAGTGGAAGGAGACCCTCGGGGCCGAGTGGCGGCAGTACGAGCAATCGTTCCCGCTCCTGCAGCAGTCATCCATCGACATCGTCTCGCTGGAGTGCATCCACTCCCACGTGCCGCTCGAGCTCGTCGAGCTGATCCGTGGGAAGAAGGTCATGCTCGGCGCCATCGACGTCGCGACCGAGACCGTGGAGACCCCGGAGGAGGTCGCCGAGGTCCTGCGTCGGGCGCTCGAGTTCGTCGAGGCCGACAAGCTCATCCCGAGCTCGAACTGCGGGATGGCTCCGCTTGCGCGTGGGGCCGCGCTGGACAAGCTCGGTGCGCTGTCCGCTGGGGCGGACATCGTGCGGGCTGAGCTCGTCGGCGCGGCCGTCCCTTCAGGACGCTAGGCGCTGTCAGCCGCACGGCGGCTCTCTTCCAGAAGGAGGAGAGCCGCCGTTCGTGTCGCGCCCGCCTCGTGCGCGGCTCTCGATCCGGTCGGGAGGCGCGGCTGCGGTCTGTCCGACAGGTCGCGTTGGTACTGCCCTCGCCTTTTACTGCCCCTCGACCCGGTCGCTGTCCCAACGACCCGCTTTCAGTCCCTCGCGGCGGAGAGCAGCCAGTACGGAACAACGGCCCACGCGGGTGCCGCCGCGAGAAGCCACCAAGCCGTCGCGCTCAACGCCGAAGACGCCAATCCCACGATGATCAGCCAACTCATCGCGAGCGCCGCGACGAACCCTGCGGTGACCGCACATGAGATGCGACCTCTGCGCCGGTCTCGAACGAAGGCGGACCCGACCGCCGCCACGAGGAACAGCGCCTGTATCGCCGCGAGCAGGATCGCGGTTCCCAACGGTGTTCCGTACCCGCTCGGGCTGCCGTCGGGGCCGAACGACGTCGCGATCCGTTCGGGTAGCCGATCCCACCAGGCGCTGGTGAGCGCAACCTCGACGACGACGGGGAACGCAGCTGCGATGGCTGCGAAAAGCCCCTCGCGCGTGCGCCGACCGCGGGCGCTGGGCCTCGGTGCAATCATCAGCCGTTGCATGTCTCCCGCACTTCCCGCTCGATGAGCGCCGTGGCGATCGTGTCGGCCGCATGCGGAGCCTTCGCGAGCGTGTGGACCACGGCGGTGACTCCTGCCGCGTTGGCGATGACCGCTCCGGCCGCTCGCACCTCGCCGTTGATCCAAGTCGATGCCCCTTCCCGCTGCCAGCTCACCGTGCGGGAGTGCCCTGCTCCGGACTCGAGCGCCCAATCGGCGTAGCGACAGAGGTCGTCGAACGTGGACCAAACGCCGCCTGCCGCCGCAAACGACGACTCCCCGAGCGCCCACGGCTTGATCGCACGACCGAAGAGCTTTGGCACCACCCGGTCTGCTGGAGCTGGAACGAGTGCCGCAGAGCTGATCCCAGCCAGCTCGAGGACGTGCTGGCGCACAGCGGCGAACCAGTCGCCGTGCACCTCGTCGAGCACTGCGCCCAGGAGCGCGTACCCCAGGTTCGAGTACTCGAACTGCCCTCGGGGCGTGACCGGCTCCGCGACTGCATGTTCCAGGGGAACGCCGACGGCCTCTCGGTACGGGTCGCCGAACAGTAGGTCGCGCATCGCGGCCGGAAGCCGTGGCAAACCCGAGGTGTGGTGCACGAGGTCAGCAACGGTCATGTCGGCGTCGGGCACACCGGGGAGGTAGTACGCGACCGGCCGCTCGACCTCGAGTGTGAGCCAAGCCGTCGTGCCCACGAGTCCCTTCGTGATGCTCCCCCACTCCAGCATCGAGGCAGTGGCGTAGGGCCCACGGGGCTCGCGGACGGTTCGCCAGCCGTCAGCTGTGCGAAGACTCGCACGCCAGAGCCCGGAGCTCTCAAGCGGATTCCGCACCAGGTGTCCCTCCTTGAAAGCGGGTCGAGATGCGGGCCAATGCACCGTTCCACAACGACCGAGCTCGGCGGTGAAGACTCACGACGTGGGCATTCACGAAGAGGAGGTCGTACGCGGCCATCACGATGGCGAACGACGTCAGACCCATGAGCAAGGCAATCGCCAGGTGGAATGTGAGCATTGCCGTGACAGCCACAGGCCTCCCCGCGCGGAAGAAGACGAGCACGGGGAAGAACACTGACGTCAGGACAGTGGCGTAGGCGCTGATGACCATCAGCCAGTCCGACTGCACGAGCAACGGCGTGAGCTCTGGGAGAAAGAACTCTGGGACGTTGAGGATGTAGTACAGCGCAGTGCCGTCTTGCCAGAGTTCACCTTGCACCTTGTACAACCCGGCCATGAGATAGACGACAGTCACCTGGGTCACCAGGAGCAGGAGCCCCGTGTTGTTGAGGACGGACGCGATCGGGCCCCCCTCCGGCCTTCGCCGTCCTTTGAGGATGGTGAAGGCCGAATAGCACCTGGTCAGCAAGAGGAAGAGCACTGCTGTCGCGGCTAGGGCGTCACCACCGTCCATGAAAGCCGGGTTCGCCATGTAGAGCGACCAGAGGAGCACGTAGTGGGCCGCGAGGACCGGACGGCCACCCACACCGAGCGTGACAAGCAACGCGACCACCAGGCCGATGTGGAAGATGACCTCGAAGAACACCGCCGAATCCGACGCGGCGTAGAGGCTCCAGGTCCCGATACCGGCCGTGTAATCGCGGATGCCTTCGAGCCCGTAGACACCGTCCGGGCCAAAGAACTCAAGTCGCCCTGCGTACTGCCGGATGTAGAACGCCGTCGACACCACCCCGACGACCGCCCTAAGCAGGCTCAGGGCGGTCGTCGCACGAGGCGCATCCACCATCCAGTCGGCAACGACGCTGACTCGGGAACCGAGCGCGCGGATCACAAGGGAATCCATTCGGAGTCCGTGATGCGAGGCTCTGCGCGTGCTGACCCTTCATCGCGCTTCGACCACGGCGCGAGCGACTGGACGACGTATCGGAGTTGCACAGCGGACGGCCCGTCAGCAACGCCGAGTGCCGATGGGCACGGGATCTGTAGCGCCGCGTAGCGAGCCAGAACCCGCTCCGCCCGTCGCTGCGCGCCGACGTCGGAGGGCGCAAGGTCCTCCTTGCCCCTGGCCTCAAGCCGCTTGCTGATGTCGTCTTGCGCAAAGCGCTCGACGAGCGCATTGCTGACGATCCGGCTCTCGCGATCCGGGAAGAACCTCGACGATTGGGTCCGCGCGATGGCGGACGACGAGATGTCGGTCCAATGCGTCACCTCGTTTTGGCACCGGACGCGAGCAACCACACCGCGCTCATCACTGATGGGATCCGGCGCGAAGAGCTGCCAGTTCTGAGAGAGGTGCGGATTCAGCAGGGACACCACCGGGCCAACATCGAACTTGATCGGCGTGACCGGACCAGCCAGCACGAGTGCGCACGCGCCGAACGTTCCGGCGACTGCCACTCCCGCAGCTGCGAGCAAGGTCTTGTGCATAGTTCTCCCGGAGGGAGGGACCCGCCCACTGGGACGGGCCCCTCCTACTCGTCAGCGATCGAAGTAGGCGGACTCGAGCTGTGCCGAGGGCTGCGGTGTGTCCGCGGCGAAACCGAGGATGCTCGCGAGACGCGCGACGTTCCCCGCCGCCTGCGGTGCGCTGGCCGCCTTGAACCCTGCTGCCAGAGCCTTCGCGACGCCGACCACCCCGCGCTGCTCTGGCTCAGAGGTCATCGACGGGGCCCCCTGGTTCGCGACGACCTCTGCCATCGCACTCGACTTTTCATAGGACGCCTGAGCAGCCTGCGCCGGCGTAGCGAGCAGGAGCGTGCTGCCGACCAGGATGGCTGCGGCCGAACCCGCGAGCTTCGTTTTGAACTTCATCTTCGAACTCCAATCTGTTGTGTGGAGTACCTGTGTACCAGTTTCGGACCAAGCGATCTAGCTTGCGGGTGCGATGCCATCTGGGCACATTCGGTCAACGTTCCGAAGGGAAGGCCGCCGGGGTCCACATCTTCTAGCTCGACAAGCCCGCCTTCACCGTCTTCCACGACGAGGTTCAGGACTCGGGCGTGGCACCGCTGGCACGGAGACGGCGCTCGGGAAGCTCGGCGCAGGCCCGCGGATACGGACATCGTGCCGGGCGAGCTCGCCAGCGTCGCCGTGCCGGTATCGCGCGAGCGGCCCGGCCGCACAGGACGGCTCGCCTCGGCAACAGGGCGGGCTGCCCTTCGTGTCGCGTCCGGCAGGCGATCAGGTCTCGGTCCGCCCCGGAGGCACGGCTCGGCTCCGGCGGGCAGATCGCGTCGGCGGGGACTCACCCATCGCCTGCCTGACCGTCGGTCAGCCCGAGTTCGTCATTCCTGGCTGTCGAGGCTCATTTTGTCGAAGTCCCCCGCGATGCACTGCGAGCTGCCGTCGATCGTGTACCCGCGGGGATCCGCACGGAAGTCGGAGGAGCTCACCGGACCACCCCTGCCCCGGACGCCGAGGATCGGGTCCTCGCCGCCGGTCTGGTACCGCTCGGTCGTGACCCCGAGCTCCTTCCAGTGCTGTTCCACCGCCTTGACGTCGGCCTTTGGATCAGCGCTGGCAGCGCGGACCTTGGCGTAGACGTACTGGACGCCGCCGGTCCCGAGGCCGAGTCCGCACTTCCCCAGCCGTGGACCGTCGTTGGGTTCCCAACCGTCACCGACAACGTCCGTCGAACCCTCGACGAACGTGACGATCGACTGCTTCGCCCGCTCCGGGGTCTTCCCGAGCCCGGAGCTGCAGCCGGCGAGGACGGCGACCGCGAGCAGTACCGCTCCTACAGACGGGAGGACGATGACGGCTTTCCGTCGAGGTACTTTCATCTGGGAACTCCACTCAGATTGCGCTGTGTCTGCGACGTTCGCACAATCATCTCGTGAGCCGTTCGGGCTGGCCGGTCGTGGCATAGCCCACGTTCTGGAGCGACTGCGTGTCCTCGTCGAGGTAACCGCCGCCGTACCAGGTATGGACTCCATGGTCGTGGACGGGGTTGAGACCCGATGCTCCGTCGGAGCCGAAACTCGTGGCACCAAATCCTGGGGCGGTCGGATCCTGCTTGTGATCCGAACTGAAGTCCCGGCCGACTGCGGCCCATTCGTCGCCGCCCCAGTGTTCGATGAGCGGCTTGGCCACCTCTGCTTGCCCCGCGTCCACCGCATCCGCGTCGATTTCGTCCGCCCCATGGATGCTGTCCGGTATCCCCGCCGATGCCGTTCGTGTCGCGTCCGCCGCGTGCGCCACTCTCGATCCGGCCTGGAGGCACGGCCGCGGTTGCGCCGACGAGGCACGTTGGCACCGGGGTGCCGACCACGACAGTGTGTCTCTCCGTCACCATCGGCGCACGGGTCCTGACCGCCGGCCTGGAGGACGGCGTCTGCGAAGCGTCAGACTCGAGGGCGTTGACTACGTTCATGATCACCAAGGGCGTCATCCACCAGGTCGAGAGTGCGACTGTCCGGGATCGCAACGGCGTGTCAGTCGGCAAGGTCGTGCAGGTGTTCCCCTCCGACGAGGACGGCAGTGCGGCCTACGTCTGTGTCGCAACCGGACTGCTCGGGCGTCACCAGGCGCTCGTCCCCGCCGACGACGCCACGTTCGACGGCACGGACGTGCACGTCGGGTACACGAAGGACGCGATCAAGGGCGCTCCGTCCCTCGGAGCAGGACGCACCTTGTCCCTCGCCGAGGCGAACGCCGTCCGTAAACACTTCGGGCGGTCCCCCACCGGCGCTGCGACCGGAGACATGGGCGACCCACGCGAGAACCTCGACCAGGCCGGGACAGGTCTTGCGGGCGCGGACGACACCGAAGGCGCAGGGACGACCCCGCCGGCCTGAACGTCACCGGAGTGAACGACGCCGAGACCACGGCTTTCGCCCACACCAAGCAAGGCAGCGGCCGGTCCTCTGGCGGGTGCGTGCTCCCTCGTTGATGCGCGCTGCTCTGAGCGTCGCCGACGCGGGTTTCTCGGAAGAGCATGCCCGTCTTCGTCCGACGAGCTCCGCGGCCATCGCACACGCGCAGCACTGCGAAGGCGCTGCTGCGAAGCCCCACCTCGTCGCTGCGCAGTCACGTGTCATGGGAAGTGACCCCCCGACACACATCGACACAACCCTTCTCGCGGGCGTTCGGCGATGCCACAGTCTCGCCATTGCGCACATCTGGTCGGGCTGTCCGCCCACACCAGACGAATCGACACCACACGGCGCCACACCACGCGACAGGCAGCAACCCAGACCACGAAGGAGTCCTCGTGACCATCAGCAACCAGACCGCCGACCGCACGATCGACGAGGGCGCCGACGACGAGCTCCTCGCCCGTTTCCGTCCGATCATCGACCGCATCGCTGCCGGCGCGTCCGAGCGCGAACGCGACCACCGCCTCCCGTTCGAGGAGATCCGCGAACTCGCCGCCGCAGGATTCGGCGCCGTCCGCGTCCCCGTCGCCCACGGCGGAGCCGGGGCGACCCTGCCCCAGCTGTTCCGCCTGCTGACCGAACTCGCCACCGCTGACAGCAACATCCCCCAGGCGCTCCGCGGTCACTTCGCGCTGGTGGAAGACCGGCTGGTCGCACGGACCGGGGAACGCGAGGGGTGGCTGGACCGCTTCGGCCGCGGTGAGATCGCCGGCAACTCGTGGACAGAAGTCGGGTCAGTGCAGGTCGGCGACGTGATCACGAAGGTGACCCCGCAGCAGGACGGGACGTTCCGGATCACCGGGCAGAAGTACTACTCGACCGGCAGCATCTTCGCCGACTGGATCGACACCTACGCCGAACGGACGGACACCGGCGAGCGGGTCATCGCGATCGTCGACGCGCACCAGCCCGGGGTCACTCACACCGACGACTGGGACGGGTTCGGGCAGCGCACCACCGGCTCCGGCACCAGCACCTTCGACGACGCCGTCGTGCAGGCCGACGCGGTGATCCCCTTCGACGAGCGGTTCAAGTACCAGACGGCGTTCTACCAGGGCGTGCTGTTGAGCGTCCTCGCCGGGTCCGTCCTCGCAGGCGAACGGGAGATCGCGCGCGAGGTCCGCAACCGCACCCGCGTCTTCTCACACGGCAACGCCGACACGTTCGCGTCCGACCCGCAGATCCTGCAGGTCGTCGGCGAAGTGTCGGCGGCCGGGTTCGCCGCCACCGCCATCGTCGACCGGGCCGCCGCAGCCCTGCAGGGTGCGTACGAGGGAGCCGGGCTCGACACCGCCGAGGACGAGCGCCGCAACGGCCGCGCCGAACTCGCGACCGCGCAGGCGCAGGTGGCGCTGACCACCCTGGCGACGACGGCGACCTCGCACCTGTTCGACGCGCTCGCGGCGTCCGGGGTGAGCACGACGAAGAACCTCGACCGGCACTGGCGGAACGCTCGCACCGCCGGCAGCCACAACCCGTGGGTGTTCAAGGCACGGATCATCGGTGACCACTCGGTCAACGGTGCCGAACCGCCCCGCGTCTGGGCGATCGGTGCGACCCGCACCTCGTGACGCCCGTCGAAGCCGGGACGGCTTCCGCGTGACCGCTGCTGCGACGTGCCTGCCCCGCCGCCCGGCCGCCGTGCGCGTACAGTCCCTGGCAACGCACGGCTGGCCGACCATCGGGGAACGCGATGCGACTGATCACGGGGACGACACTGGCCGTTGCGCTGGCAGCAGGCGCGCTGATCGGCCTCGCGCCACCAGCGACTGCGGCCGGATCCGGAACGATCACCGTGCAGCTCGCAACGCCGGACGGCACCGCGATCCGGCTGGCGGACGTCGAACTCGCAGCGATCGGCACCGACGTCGTCGTCGGGAACGCCACGACCGACGATGACGGCGCCGCGACGTTCACCGGCATCCCCGCACCGGACACCGTCACGGTGACGACGCAGCAACTCCCGCCGCACGGAACCGAGACCTACGCCCCCGGAATCCGCTCGGGCATCGCGGTCCGCGGCGGTTCGACAGTCGCGGTCACCGTGCCGCTCGTGATCGGTGCCACCGTGCAGGGCGGCGTGGTCGGCCCCACGGGACCCGCCGCCGACCGCCTGATGTACGCCTGGAACGAGGACACCTCGCAGGTGTTCACAACAACCTCGGACAGCACAGGCCAGTACCGGTTCGTCGGGTTGAGCACCGGGAAGTACCGCATCGAGGCGTACGCCAGCGGAACGGCGTCGCCCGCCGTCTGGAAGACCCGGGTGTACCAGCAGCGAGGAACGCTCCCGGCTTCCCAAGTCACGTTGTCACGGCACTACGCACACAGCGACTACGACCTTGTCGTCTACGCGGCTTCGGCGTCCCGCACCCCGTCGGCGCAGCTGAGCGGCGCGACCGTCACGGTGACGAACGCGACGACCGGTGCGTCGTTCTCGACCCGGTTCTCGACGCTGCTCGACAGCGAGCAGACCGCGCAGTTCCAGATCCCCTCCGGGCAGTACGTGGTGGAACTCCGGACCGTGGCGACGACCGCAACGACCGCGCAGACGATGTGGCTCGGCCGTCCGGGAGGCGTGTACCGGTACGTGGCAGACCGGGCGCAAGCCGTCCCGGTGAAGGTCGTTTACGGCGGGTTCAACGGTTGGGGTGGCGCGGTACCGGAGACGGTGTCGCGCTGAGTGGTCGGGCGCAGTTGACTGCGCGACTGCACGCGATCACGTGAGAAACGACGGACGGGAGGCGCGGCGCCAGCTGGCACCGCCTCGCTGTACACGCCGAGCGAGTACTGCCCGTTCGGCCGGACGCTCCAGGTCACCCCGGCCCGGACCTCGTGGTCCGTCCCGACCTTCGCGCTGCGCGACCGCCATCCTTCTTCATCGAAGTAGCGCTGCCTCAGTTCGAGGTTCTGCTCCGCGCCGGTCGCGCCGTCCGGTGCCTCGCCGAACGCGGCGTCGCCGGCCGGCAGCGGGCGGACGTCTCCACCGTTCCAGTACCAGGCGCCGTCCGAGATCTGCTGCTGCGCGGCGGCGAGGACCGCCTGCCCGTGCTCGTACCGCTCGCCGGCCGAGTCAAACTCGTCCTTCAACGACAGATTCGCGACCTGTGCCTGCGTCTTGCCGGCCGCGTCTCGCGTGTCCTCTCCGGTCACCGTCGTCTCCTCTGCCGGCGCCGCCCGAGGCGCATCCGGTCGTCGCGAGCTCCACGGCCGCGAGCATGGTCACGACGGCGCCGCGCAGACGTGTGCGAGTCAGGACGGTCATGGCCCCATTTTCCCGTCTGCGACGATCTGCGCGAGCGAGTCGAGTGCTTCGGGACAGTGACCGGACGGGCTGCGTGAGAGGCTTCCGGTCAGTCCGATGACGAACGGACGAAGAGGTAGTCGGGACGCGGCACATCGAGTGATCCGACGTAGAAACCGAGTCCGCCGTTGGTCGAGTAACCCTGGCGCACGAAGCGGTCATCGAAGTAGAACCGAATGCCGGTCGAGTCCCCGTCGGCCACCTTCCAGCGTCCGGAGAAGCTCGCCGAGTCCCCGCCGCCCGCGCAGCCCGGAGGGCTCGTCGCAGCGTTCCTGGTCCGGCACGCGAGGTCGATCGGGATGTTGCGCGCCGTGAACGTTCGATCCGCCGACACGGTGAACTCCGCCGCTCCGTCGCCGTCCGCACCCTCGAGCACCCAAGTGCCGGCGTAGTCCTGCGGCTCGGGCTGTGCCGTGACGGCGCAACCGGTCAACAACATCGCCAGCACCGCGATCGAGGTCGCGACGCCCACCAGGTGTCTAGTCACAACTTCACCTTCTCCGTCCACGTGAACCGCTCCGTCACCCGCGAGAACGGACCGTGGTCTCCAGCGGCTCGGTTCAACGCGTCGTAGTCGAGCCCGGGAATCCGCAGGGCGGAGCCGAGCGTGGTCTCGTTCGTCGCCGTGTACTCGACCACGGTGGTTCCGTCGTCGCCCTTCGACACGACCTTCGCGTCAACGTCGTACGTCCCGAGGGCCAAGAGCGTGCGATCCCGTTCAGACGCCACCGGCCAGGTGACAACCGTGCGGATGTCCCGGAGGAGGTTCTGGTTCGTCAACGACGCGGGTCCCGCCTGGTAGCCGTACCCGGTCGCGACGCCCGTGTCCTTCAGATCGTCGAGGATGTCCCTGCGCTGGTCACCCGGCAGCTCGTTCCTCACGACCTGCGTCATCTTGCTGTCCGATCCGTAGAGCAACGTCCGAGGTGACGTGCCCGTCGCCCACCCGAAGAGCATCTCACCCTGCCCACTCGTCAGGACGGTCCCGGCGTAGAAGTCCGCTGCCATGCCGACAGGGATACCGACCAGCGGGAGCGGACTGAGCGCGCCGAGGACGACGCCTGGGCCCGGCATGCGTGGGTCGAGGAGCGACATGCCGAGCAGCCATGACAAGGCGTGCGAGGCGTGCAGGTCCCCGTCCATCGAGAAGGCGCCGTTGTTCGACAAGTGGTACGAGATCCCGAGCAAGCCCTGTCGGCCGGCTCCGTACGCCGCGAGTTCCGCGTCCGTGATCGGTCGGAGTCCGGTCGGGTCGGTCTGGTTGACCGGGTCGTTGCCAGAGAAGGCGTACGGGTTGTCGGCCCAGGCCGCACCCGCCACCGGGGGCAGGGGATCTGGGGACAGGAACGACCGTACCGACGGATCGTACGCTCGTGCTCCGCTCAGCTCGAGTCCACCGACCAGGACGGTGCCGGTCGGACTGACCTCGATGCCGTCCGGGAGGCGCGGTGACGTCGCGACGTCGGTCGAGAACCACGGGTCGTGTAGCTGCGCGGAGCGAGAACGACGCCACCCCGAGGTGATCCAGCTCCCGTCGACGCCGAGCATCCCGGGCGCGGTGACGATCGGAACGTCACCGATCGCCAGCAGGGTGGGCACGGGTGCCGTCGGATCCCAGCAAAGCGTCGTGCCGTTGACCTCGGCGAGTTCACCGAGAGCGTTGACCCACAGGTCGGAGCGCTTCACGCCCACCCCGTCTGCACGCACGACTGTGCGGAGCTGACCGAGCTCGTCCCACACGTACGTGGTGGTGCCGTCGTCGGTTGCGGCGAGGACACGCCTGCCTGAGCTGTCGTACTCGAACCGGACGACCGCGGTCCCGTCGCCTCGGCTTTCGGTTTGCAGGAGCGCTCCGGTGGCGTCGTGCAGGTACGAGGTGTTCACGAATGCGTCTCGCTCCTCGACCATCCGGCCGGAGCGATCGTAGGTCCAGGTCGACGCGGTCGTCCCGGTCGCGGCAACCAACTGCGACGCCTCGTCGTACTCGTACGTCACGGTCATCCCGTCCGGATCGCGCACGGCAGCGACGCGCCCTCGGCTGTCGCGCTCGAGCGTGGTCTTCCGCCCGTCTGACACATGCCCGACGACGAAGCCATCGCGGTACTGCCACGACTGACCCACGGACCCGGCGACGACCTCGGTCAGCCGGCCGTCACCGTCGTACCGGAACGAGGCGTCGGGGAAGTCGGGCCGCCTCATGCCGGTCAGGATGCCTGCACGACCACGGTCGTACTCGGTCCTGACGCCGTCCGGCGTGGTTATCGCGCGCTGGTTGCCAGCGGCGTCGTACTCCCATCCGGTCGTCATGCTCCGCCCGGCACGAGTCGTCGTGCGCCGGAGTAGTTCGTGCCGGGCGCCGTACTCCAGCCGGTGCTCGGTCTGCTCGCCGTCGGGGTGAGTCCTGTCGGTGATCGTGATCGATCGGCCGGACTCGTCCCGCGCGACTGCCGCAACGAGTCGGCCGTCCTGACGGACCTCGGTCAGCCGCCCTGCTGGGTCGTGGGTCCACGTGGTCGTGTGGCCATCGGGATTCGTGCGGGCCGTCGGTCGGCCGGCTGCGTCCCGAGTCCACGTCACGGCGCGGCTCATCGGGTCGGTCGTCGACGCCATGTCACCGAGCCCGGTCCAGGTGTTCAGCGTGCGCCCGCCGGAGGGCCCGACCATCTGCGTGACCCGCCCGAGGACGTCCCGGTGGAAGGTCGTGGAGTGCCCGAGCGCGTCGTCGACCGCGACCGCCTGCCCGGCAATGTCCCGGGTGATCGTCCGGCGACCGTTCGGTGAGTCGTCGACAGTGACCAGACGCCCGGCAGGGTCGTGACCGTACCGCGTCGTCCCGATGCCGGGCACTCGTTCCGCAACCAGCCGTGAACAGGCGTCGTATTCGAACGTGGTGACGGCACCCGAGGGCTCGATGCGTTCCACAATCCGCGAGTCCGCATCGTATCCGAGCATCGTCCTGCCATCGTCTGCATCGGTCCACGCCGAGAGCCGACCGCAGACATCGTACTCGATGGTCGTACGGTCACCGAGCGGAGACGTACCGGCGACTACGCGGCCCGCGAGGTCGAGGTCCAAGAACGGTACTGCCGCAGGACGATCTGTCTGCTCGACGACAGAGCGGACGCCTGCGGGATCGATCCGTGCCGTCGGGCGCCCGACGGCGTCATACTCCCGGAGCCATCGCCCACCTGCCGGATCCGTCACCTCGCGCAGTCGCGAGAGCGCGTCGTGGAGCATCTTCCAGTGAGTACCGTCCGGCAGGAGGATCTCGTGCAGGTTGCCCAGATTGTCGTACCGAACGTCGCTCGCCCGTCCGAGCGGATCCGTGGCGCGCGTGACGCTGCCCCCGGTTCCGTACTCGTATGTTGTCTGCCCGCCCACCGGATCGGCGACCGAGATGACACGACCCCCCGCGTCGCGTTCGAACGTCCACACGGAACCGTCTGGGGCTTCACAGGACGTCACGAGGCCGGCGGCGTCACGTTCGAAGCGCGTCCGGTGTCCCAGGGGAGTGGTGGTCGTGATCACTTGACCAACGTGGTCCCGCGTGTACAGGGTCGTCCCGCCCAGCGCGTCCGTGACAGCGACGAGGTCACCCGAAACGTCGTACTCGTACATCAGCACGACGCCCTCAGGGTCCTCGACGCGGACGAGCAGGTCATCGACCCAGTTCATCGTGAAGCGAGCGCCTCGTTCGTCGACGACGAGCGAGGGGTACGTCGCCGAGGGGTCGGCGTACGTGAACGAGACGCTTCGACCGTCGCGCTCGATGCGATGCACGCGGTCGTGATCGTCGTGGGCGACGACCGTGTCGGTCCCGTCCGCTGCGACGGTGCGGGTGAGGCGCCCGCGGTCGTCGTACTCGTGCACCGCGACTGATCCGTCACGAGCGGTCGAGGCCACGAGGTTCCCGTGCTCGTCGTGGCTCAACGACTGTCGTCGACCATCCGCGTCGGTGATTGCGACCACGCGACCGTGGCGATCGGATGTCCACGTGTTCGACTGTGTGCCGTCCTCATCGGCGACGGACGTGACCCGTCCGGGAAGGTACGCGAACCGGATCGTGCGGCCTTGCGGAGTCGTCTGCAGGAGCACACGACCGTGCTGGTCGTAGATGTTCGCACACTCGACGACGCCGTCCGCCGCCGTCACCCGCTCGATGCGACCGCCGTCCTCCCATGTGTACGTCCGCGTTCCGCCGGGACCCGTCACCGACCTGAGTGCACCGTCGTCGGCGTAGTCGTACGTGACCGTGCGTCCGTCGGAGGAGCGCGCCGAACGGACCAGCCCGTCGCGGTGAAGGAAGTCGATGAACCGCCCGCGTCGGTGCTGGAGCCGCACGAGCCTGTCGTCGCCGTCCCGCACGGCCTTGGTGGTCGCCGCGGTCCCGGTACCGGCGGCGATCCACACCCCTCGGGATGTGAACGACCACCAGGAGCCGGCGTTGTCACGGACGACGAGGACCACCTCACGGTCAACCGTCGAACCCGCCGTCGGGTCGGGTTCTGGTGCCAGCCACAGGTTCTCTCCGACGGCACGAACCGCGATGTCGCCCCGGGTCGGGAAAGTGCTCCGTCGGCCGTCATCGTGCACCAACTCAACATGGTCGGCGAGGACCTCGAGGCGCTTGTCGAGGACTGAGGACCACCCGCGACCGAAAGAACCAGCGACGAGGTCGAACGAGTTGTACAACCGCGTGAGCTCGAAGCCCTCAGCGCCTCCGGCGAAGGAGAGGTCACGCTCCAGCTCGACGAAGTTGCCGGTCGCCGTGTTCACGGGGTCGGCTGCGAAGCCACTGGTGGGGACCGCGCCGAGCAACGACGGGGCGCCGAAGTCGAGGTCGGTCCGCGTCCTGCCCACCCCCGCCGCCAGTAGCGCGGCCAGGAGCGAAGTGTCGTTCAGCGAGACGACGTCTCCGCTCGCCCCGGCTGCTTCGAAGGCAGCTGCGATCGTGTTCGCCCAGTCCACGTCGCCTTCATTTGCGGTCGACCAGGCCCGGAAGCCCGCGAGGAGCGTCGACAGGTCAACTCGGCCGAAGTCGCACCCCTGGGTGAAGGCCGCCAGGGCAGCCGCGATCCGCCCCGGGAGCGCCTGCAGGCTGCCGTTCAGTGAGGCGGATCCGGAGGCGAACGCCCGGAGGCGGTCTGGTCGCGCGGACGAGACACTTCCCCCGGTTCCCGGACCGGCACCCGGCGTCGGCGTGCTCCTGGTACGCGCCGTGTAGCTCGTACTCGGGAAGGCCGGAACGTCGACCTTGCCACTGCTCGGCGGGGGTTCTTCACCGAAAATCTGGTCCCAAGTACTGTCGACGAGGTCAGTCCGGCGGGCCATCACGCGGTCGCGCCAGGCCCGGGCCTCGCGCCGGCGGGTGTTCTCCGCCCGCGCGGCATCGCTGAGCGCACGGATGCCGCTCGCGACCTCGCCGAGCTTCGTGGTGAGCTCGCGCGCGTCCTCCTGGGCGATCTGCGCGTTCGACCGGAAGGTCTCCGCGAAACCGCCTGCGAAGTCGGTGCCGGCCAGCGTGACGAGCGCCGCGCGCGACGGCGATTGGAGCTCCACCGTAGTCTTCGCCAGGTCGCACTGTCGTGCGAGGTCGTCGGCCGCGGAGAAGTCGTACGTCAGGTCCGGCAGTGCGTACGCGGTCAGGTCTGTCGTTCCAGTCACCGTTGTGTCCCCCCATGGAAAGCGGTGTTGTCTCAGTCGAACCTAACGCAGGCTCGTCGCCCGTGTCGCTGGTCCCCCACGGAGCCAGCCCGAGCGAGCGAGCGAGCGGACCAAGCATCTCTCTGGCCTGCTACCGCACACACGAATCGGCCCGCTCCGACATCGAATCACCAGGACAGGGCCTGCTCCGCCCAGGCGCATCAGATCTGCGGGCGCAGTCAACGTCGCCTGCGGGCGGGCCCCGGATGACAGCGCCGTCCAATCGCCCCGAGGGGAACTCGGACTCGACCGAGGGTGCATTCGATGGACGACCAGAACGCACGGCCCAAGGAGGTCGCCGCCCTCGTCGAGTCCGCGCCGACCACCGCCACCCGCTGACCGGACACGTCAGTGCGGTCCGGCGAACGACGACGCCCCGCCGGCAGAAGCCAGCGGGGCGTCCCCACGAGTCAGAGCGAGATCAGAAGTCCCAGTCCTCGTCCTCGGTCTTCTCCGCCTTGCCGATGACGTACGACGACCCCGACCCCGAGAAGAAGTCGTGGTTCTCGTCCGCGTTCGGCGACAGGGCCGACAGGATCGCCGGGTTCACGTCCGTCGTCTCCTTGGGGAACATCGGCTCGTAGCCCAGGTTCATCAGCGCCTTGTTGGCGTTGTAGTGCAGGAACTTCTTGACGTCCTCGGTCAGCCCGACCTGGTCGTAGAGGTCCTGCGTGTACTGCACCTCGTTCTCGTAGAGCTCGAACAGCAGGTTGAACGTGTAGTCCTTGATCTCCTGCTTGCGCTCTTCGGAAGCGCCCTCGAGGCCCTTCTGGAACTTGTACCCGATGTAGTACCCATGGACGGCTTCGTCGCGGATGATCAGGCGGATCAGGTCGGCCGTGTTGGTGAGCTTGGCGCGCGAGGACCAGTACATCGGCAGGTAGAAGCCGGAGTAGAACAGGAACGACTCGAGCAGCGTCGAGGCGACCTTGCGCTTCAGGGGGTCGTCACCGGTGTAGTAGTCGAGGACGATCTGGGCCTTCTTCTGCAGGTTCACGTTCTCGGTGGACCAGCGGAAGGCGTCGTCGATCTCGGGCGTCGAGGCCAGCGTCGAGAAGATCGACGAGTAGCTCTTCGCGTGCACCGACTCCATGAACGCGATGTTCGTGTAGACGGCTTCTTCGTGCGGGGTGATCGCGTCGGGGATCAGGCTGATCGCGCCGACGGTGCCCTGGATGGTGTCGAGCAGCGTCAGGCCGGTGAAGACCCGCATCGTGAGCTGCTGCTCCGCCGGCGTCAGCGTGTTCCACGACTGCACGTCGTTCGACAGCGGCACCTTCTCGGGCAGCCAGAAGTTGTTGACCAGCCGGTTCCAGACCTCGACGTCCTTGTCGTCCTGGATGCGGTTCCAGTTGATGGCACTGACCGAACTGATCAGCGGGATGGACTTGCCCGTGGCGTGGACCGGGTCGGTGAGGGTCATGGGATTGTCTTCCGGATTCGAGATGGTGATCTGATGACGGACTGGAGGCGCGGGGCGGGGCCCGCCCCGCGCCTCCAGGAAGAGAGCAGCAGCTCTACAGCATGCAGCTGACGCAGCCCTCGACCTCGGTGCCCTCGAGGGCGAGCTGGCGCAGACGGATGTAGTAGATCGTCTTGATGCCCTTGCGCCATGCGTAGATCTGGGCCTTGTTGATGTCACGCGTGGTGGCGGTGTCCTTGAAGAACAGCGTCAGGGACAGGCCCTGGTCCACGTGCTGCGTCGCCGCGGCGTACGTGTCGATGATCTTCTCGGCACCGATCTCGTACGCGTCCTGGTAGTAGTCCAGGTTGTCGTTCGTCATGAACGGCGCCGGGTAGTAGACGCGGCCGAGCTTGCCTTCCTTGCGGATCTCGATCTTCGACGCGATCGGGTGGATCGACGACGTCGAGTGGTTGATGTACGAGATCGAACCGGTCGGCGGGACTGCCTGCAGGTTCTGGTTGTAGATGCCGTGCTCCTGGACCGAGGCCTTCAGTGCGGCCCAGTCCTCCTGCGTCGGGATCGTGATGTTCGCGTTGTCGAACAGCGAGGCGACACGAGCGGTCGCGGGGGTCCACGCCTGGTCGGTGTACTTGTCGAAGAACTCACCCGACGCGTACTTCGAGTCGCGGAACCCGTCGAAGGTCTCGCCGGTCTCGATGGCGATGTTGTTCGAGGCGCGCAGGGCGTGGAACAGCACCGTGTAGAAGTAGATGTTCGTGAAGTCGATGCCCTCTTCGGAGCCGTAGTAGACGCGCTCACGAGCGAGGTAGCCGTGCAGGTTCATCTGGCCGAGGCCGATGGCGTGCGACTTGTCGTTGCCGTCCTCGACGGAACGCACCGAGGTGATGTGCGACATCTGCGAGACCGAGGTCAGGCCGCGGATGGCCGTCTCGATGGTCTTGCCGAAGTCGGGCGAGTCCATCGTCAGCGCGATGTTCAGCGAGCCGAGGTTGCAGGAGATGTCCTTGCCGATCTCCTTGTAGGACAGGTCCTCGTTGAAGGTCGTCGGGGTGTTGACCTGCAGGATCTCGGAGCACAGGTTGGACATGTTGATCCGACCCTTGATCGGGTTGGCCTTGTTCACCGTGTCCTCGAACACGATGTACGGGTAGCCGGACTCGAACTGGATCTCGGCGATGGTCGTGAAGAAGTCACGCGCCTTGATCTTCGTCTTCTTGATGCGCGAGTCGTCGACCATCGCGCGGTAGTTCTCGGAGATCGGGACGTCGCCGAAGGGGACGCCGTAGACCTTCTCGACGTCGTACGGCGAGAACAGGTACATGTCCTCGTTGTTCTTCGCGAGCTCGAACGTGATGTCCGGCACGACGACGCCGAGGGACAGCGTCTTGATGCGGATCTTCTCGTCGGCGTTCTCGCGCTTGGTGTCGAGGAACTTCATGATGTCCGGGTGGTGGGCGCTGAGGTAGACCGCACCGGCACCCTGACGCGCACCGAGCTGGTTCGCGTAGGAGAAGGAGTCTTCCAGCAGCTTCATCACGGGGATGATGCCCGAGGACTGGTTCTCGATCTGCTTGATCGGGGCGCCGGCCTCACGGATGTTGGAGAGCAGCAGGGCCACGCCGCCGCCGCGCTTCGAGAGCTGCAGCGACGAGTTGATCCCGCGCGAGATCGACTCCATGTTGTCTTCGATGCGCAGCAGGAAGCAGGAGACGAGTTCGCCGCGCTGGGCCTTCGCCGTGTTGAGGAACGTCGGGGTGGCGGGCTGGAAGCGGCCGGCGACGATCTCTTCGACCAGGTCGATGGCGAGCTGCTCGTTGCCCTGCGCCAGGCCGAGGGCGGTCATGACGACGCGGTCCTCGAAGCGCTCGAGGTAGCGCTTGCCGTCGAACGTCTTGAGCGTGTAGCTCGTGTAGTACTTGAACGCGCCGAGGAACGTCTGGAACCGGAACTTCTTCGAGTACGCCAGGTCGTTGAGTCGCTGGATGAAGTCCAGCGAGTACATGTCGATCGTCGCTTTTTCGTAGTACTCGTTCTCGACCAGGTAGTCGAGCCGCTCCTTCAGGTTGTGGAAGAAGACGGTGTTCTGGTTGACGTGCTGCAGGAAGAACTGCTTGGCGGCCTCACGATCCTTGTCGAACTGGATGTTGCCGTCCGCGTCGTAGAGGTTGAGCATCGCGTTGAGGGAGTGGTAGTCCATCCCCGTCTGCGGCGACGTCAGATCGACGTCTGCAACTGCTGCGTCCAAAATGCATCCAATCCTGAGTTGACCGCCGACACGTCGTCAGGGGTCCCGAAGAGTTCGAATCTGTAGAGAAGGGGGACGTTGCACTTCCGCGCGATGACGTCCCCTGCCAGGCCGTAGGCCTCGCCGAAGTTCGTGTTGCCGCCGACGACCACACCGCGGATGAGCGAGCGGTTGTGCGCGTCGTTGAGGAACTTGATGACCTGCTTGGGGACCGCACCCTCGCCGTTGCCGCCACCGTAGGTGGGCAGGAACAGGACGTAGGGCTCGTCCACGTGGAGGAAGGGTTCGCTCGGGTAGAGCGGGATCCGGTCCGCGTCGCGGCCGAGCTTCTCGACGAAGCGCGCGGTGTACCCGGACACGCTCGAGAAGTAGACCAATCGGCTCATGGTGCGCTCCTGTGGTGAAGGTGCGGAACAGGCGGACCGGAGGGTGTCCTGTGGGCGGTTATCCGGGCCTCCTGAACGGAACCGGGGACCGTCCACAGGACGGGAGACGACTACGCCAGTTCGGCGCTGAGCGTCGCGATCTTGTCGGGGCGGAAGCCTGACCAGTGGTCGTCGTCCGTGACGACGACGGGGGCCTGCATGTAGCCCAGGCTCTTGACGTGTTCGAGGGCTGCCTCGTCGGTGGAGACGTCGTGCACTTCGTACTCGATGCCCTTGTTGTCGAGGGCCCGGTACGTCGCTGTGCACTGGACGCAGGACGGCTTGGTGTAGACGGTGACGGCCATGTTCTCCCCTGGTTTCTACTGATTTCTCACGTGCTGTGGAGGTGGTGCTGATGTCTGTCCGCAGTCGTGTCCGGGAGGGGCCGCTGCGATGTCTCCACACTACATCTAGTGGCTAGCCGCGGGACCGACCACAAGAGGGAGTGTTACAGCCATGTAGTTCTCCACAACGCCGTCCACAGTCTGTGGATTCCCGGGAGGCCCGAGTTTCCGCCAGTCTGCGGCCGACCACCGACACTTGCCCACACCGGTGGACAGCCACGATCCACATGTGTGGAATCAGCGCGTCGGCGTGTCGCGGCGGCACCTCCCCCGGACGGGTGACACCCCGATCCGTCCGGTCCGTACACTCGTCTCGTGAGCACGTACGGCCCCCTCCTGAAGACCCCCGGCGTGGGTCGTGTCATCGCTGCACAGCTCACCGCGCGCTTCCCGTTCGGGATGCTCTCGCTGGCCTACCTGCTGCACGTCGAGCACGTCTTCCACTCCTACGGCGCCGCCGGTCTGGTGCTCGCGACGACGAGTGTCGGGCAGGCGCTGGCGGGCCCGCTCACCAGCCGTTGGATGGGCAGCTGGGGCATGCGCCCCGTCCTCATCCTGACGAGCATCGTCGCGCTCGTGAGCATGGGCGTCATCGGCTTCGTGCTCATGCCGCTCTGGGGCTACGTGGTGGTCGGGTTCCTCGGCGGCCTCGCGGTCCCGCCCGTGCAGCCGGCGGTGCGCACCATCTACCCCAAGATGGTGACCTCGTCGCAGCTCACCCCCTTGTTCTCGCTCGATGCCAGCGCCCAAGAACTGATCTGGGTCGCCGGCCCGGTCATCACCACCTTCGTCGCGACCCAGGTCGGCACGGTCGAGGCGATCGTCGTCGCCATGGTCTTCCTGGTGGTCGGCGGCATCTGGTTCATCGCCTCACCCGAGCTCGGCCGCGTCCGCATCCCCCGCTCGAAGCGCGCGTTCGGCGTGGTGCTGAAACGACCGTCGGTCGTCGTCGCCACCCTGACCGGTCTGCTGCTCATCGGGGCGTGCGCCGCGGTCGAGGCCAGCGTCACCAGCGTCTTCGGCGAGGGCAGCCCGAACGCCGGCATCGTCCTGGCCGTCTTCGCGGTCGGGTCCCTGTTCGGCGGCCTGGCCTTCGGCCACCGTCCGATCTCCCCCAACACCCTGTGGACGCGCATGGCGATCGTCTTCGTCGGTCTCGCGCTCGCCCTGGGCGGCACGAACTTCTGGTGGCTCTGCCTCGCCCTCGTGATCGCGGGCATCGGCATCGCGCCGGCACTCGCGGTGATGTTCGGCTCGGTCTCCGCCACCGTCAAGTTCTCCGACACCGCCGAGGCCTACGGCTGGATGGGCACCGGTCAGCTCATCGGTGCCGCCGGCGGGTCCGCGGTCGCCGGCTTCCTGATCGACAGCAGTGGCCCGGTGGGCGGCTTCACGGTCGGTGCGGTCATGGCCGGGGTGGGCGTCGTCGTCGCGCTCGGGGCCAAGCGCTGGCTGCCCGACCTGCGCGGCCGTGACGCCAGCCCCATCCCCGACACCGAGCCGGTGGTCCTGCCGACCTGAGCGGGGGCGCGGGCTTTCGGCGTACCTGGTCGAATCGGGCGTACCTGGTCGGAAGTTCTGACCAGGTACGCCCGATTGCGTTTGCGATCGCGGCCGGTATGGGAAGGAACGTGCCTCCCACGAGCGGGTCGCGTTCTCCACAGATGGCCGGGAGGCCCGGTGCGCGCCCGCCACGCACCGGCAGGATGGGTGCATGGTCAGTTCACTTCCCCTGCGTGACGGCGCCGCGATCCCCGCGATCGGGTTCGGCGTCTACAAGGTCGACGACACCGAGGCCGAGACGGCGGTCGGTCTCGCGCTCGACGCCGGCTACCGGCACGTCGACACGGCCGAGATGTACGGCAACGAGACCGGCGTTGGCAAGGCGGTCCGGGCCTCCGGGCTCGACCGTGACGACGTCTTCGTGACGACCAAGGTGTGGAACGACCACCAGGGGCGTGACGCGACCCTGCGAGCGTTCGACGGCAGCCTCGAGCGGCTGGGGCTCGACGCGGTCGACCTCTACCTGATCCACTGGCCGGCCGCGGCGAACGACCGGTACGTCGACACCTGGCGCGCGCTCGTCGAACTGCGAGACTCCGGCCGAGCGCGGAGCATCGGGGTCTCGAACTTCCAGGTGCCGCACCTGCAGCGGCTCGTCGACGAGACGGGCGAGGTCCCGGCGCTCAACCAGGTCGAGCGGCACCCGTGGCTCCCGCAGCGCGAGCTCATGGAGTTCCACCGGCAGCACGACATCGTCACCGGAGCGTGGTCACCACTCGGTCGCGGTCGGCTGATCGACGAACCGGTCCTCACGGGCATCGCGGACGCCCACGGGGTGAGCGTCGCGCAGGTCCTCGTGCGGTGGAACGTGCAGCAGGGGGTCGTGGTGCTGCCGAAGTCGGTGACGCCGTCGCGGATCCGGTCGAACCTCGATGTCGACGGCTTCGTGCTCAGCGACGACGAGCTCGCGGCGATCGCCACGCTCGAGTCCGGGCAGCGGACGGGCTCGCACCCCGACTCGGTGTCGTGACGGTAAGGCCCTCGTGACGGTAGCGCCGTCGTGACGCGGAGCGTGTGTGACGGCGTAGGTTCTTCGGGGTGAACGATCCTCAGCAGACCGCCCGTGAGCACCTCGGTCCCGATGAGCACCTCTACTGGGCCGGCACGAGCGACCCGGCGAAGCTCTTCACGGGGCGGGACGGCTTCCTCGTCCCGTTCTCGCTGTTCTGGACCGGCTTCGTCTCGTTTGCAGTGGCCGACGTCGTGCGGAACGGGTACCTCGGCGTGGGCGCGATCATCCCGATCGTCTTGTCGCTGGTCGGCCTGCATCTCGTGTTCGGGCGTTTCTTCGTGAAGGCCCACCGCAAACGCACGACCGTGTACGCCGTCACCGACCGCCGCGCGCTGATCATCAGGCCGAACACCACCCGCGAGGTCCCGGTGGGACGCACCGATCGCACCATCACCTGGACCGGCGGCCGACGACACTGTTCGGTGGAGTGGAACACCGGCGATCCGAGCGGAGTGGCGGCGTTCTTCGCCGGCGGAGCGACCGCCAAGATCTACGCGAACACCGGACTCGACGGGTTGTTCGGACCGCAGGTGTTCGCGTTCTGGGACGTCCGCGACGGCGAGGAGCTCGTCCGCGAACTCGACCGCGTGGCGCGCTAGCCCCGACGGTCTTCTTCCGACTGCCACGGCAGGTGCAGATCGCCCGGTGCGGGTTCCACGTCGCCGGCGTCGTCCGCGCCTCCCGTTCCCGGTGCGGCGGTGATCTTGGACGTGTCGATGCCGTCCGCTTCGAGTTCGGCGTCGCTGCGCTGGTTCGTCTGCGACGCCTCGGTCTCCCGCTCGCTCGACGGGCTGTACGCAGTGTCGGTCGAGTCGGGATCCGGCGTCTCCGGGATGCTGTCGCTCATGACCCGGACGGTAGTCCGTGTGCCCCGAGTACCAGTTCGGTCACGGCGGTCAATCGGGCCGGACCCCGGCGGTACGCTCCCTGCCGTGGGGGAGATCGAACGACGACGACGAACACGAGCGCGGACCGCGGCGAGCGCAGTAGCCGGCACCGCACTGGTGGGGTTGCTGCTCACGGGCTGCACGGCATTCGGCGGGGACGACCCCTTGCCGAAGCCGACCAGACAAGCTGCCGAGCGGACGGCGGAGCCGATCCCCGAACCGACGCTCATGACCGAACAGATCGGCGGCGACCCGGACGAGGTCGAGCAGGTCCTGCCCACCGGCACGGTCGCGGCGGAGACCGACGTCACCTCTCCGAGCGGTGACACGAGCATCCACGTGCGCATCGTGGCGAACGACGAGGGTACGTTCACCGCGCAGCTGTCCGGCTACCGCACGACCAACCCGCAGCAGATGAGCCTGCAGTTCCGGCACCGGACCGCCAGCCCGCTCGATGGCGGTGACGCCTCGGCGCGGGACACGACCGAGTGGACCGCCGCCTCCGGGCCGCCGAAGACCGTGGTCATGAACGACGCCGGTGCACGACCGGACTACTTGCGCAGCGTCGTCCTCGTCCCTGCCTCGGTGCCGGACGAAGATCCCGCGAAGCGTCCGTGGGTCGGATCGGTGCTCGCCGCCGGCGCCCCGGAGTGGAAGATCCCGAACCCGTACCCGGACCTGCGCATCACCGTGGGCAAGGACCGACCAGGGGCGTACGGCATCGTCACGGACGCCGACGGACGACCGGCCGACTACCTGGTGGCGCACGGCGACGAGCTGACCACGGTCGCGCAGCGGTTCGGCATCACGCCGGCCGAGGTGCAGTGGCTCAACCCGTACATGGAGACCCGCGCCGACGACTGGTTGCTCGAGGGCAGCACGCTGAACTTCGACCCTGCGCGCCGCTGACCTCGGCGCGGACGGCACTCGACCGTCCGTTACGCTCGACGGGCACCAGCCCCGACCAGGAGGTCCCCTCGTGACGATCGTCGCCGCAGCAGACGGCTCAGCCCTCGGCAACCCCGGCCCCGCTGGCTGGGCCTGGTACGTCGACGACGACCGCTGGGCCGCCGGTGGTTGGCCCCGGGCAACGAACAACATCGGCGAACTCACGGCCGTCCTGCAGTTGCTCCGCGCGACGAAGGACACCGGCGAGCCGCTGCACATCCTGTGCGACAGCCAATACGCCATCAAGGCCTGCACCGAGTGGCTCGCTGGGTGGAAGCGGAAGAACTGGCGCAAGGCTGACGGCAAGCCGGTCATGAACGTCGAGATCATCAAGGAGCTCGACGCCGAGCTGCAGGGCCGCAAGGTCACGTTCGAGTGGGTCCGCGGGCACGTCGGCCACGAGATGAACGAGGCCGCCGACGTCCGCGCCCGTGGTGCGGCCACCGCCTACCAGAACCACACCGACGTGCCGCACGGTCCGGGCTGGCCCGGCGTCGAGGTCACCGAGCCGTCCGCACTGCCCGAGGCGACCCCGCCGGCCACGCTCTTCTGACCGACGAGCTCGGTCAGCCTGGGTCTCGGAGACCCAGGAACACCGAGGCACTGGTCCGCATCCGACCTCGAGACGATGCTGGGCGCATGGAGAACACCGAACACGTCCTGGTCACCGGCGGCTCCGGCTTCATCGCTGGCCACCTGATCCTGCAGTTGCTCGACGCCGGGCACCGCGTCCGCACCACGATCCGGTCCCTCGACCGTGAACCCGCGGTCCGTGCGGTCCTCGCCGAGGCCGGCCTGACCGCCGACGACCGGCTGGAGTTCGTCGCCGCCGACCTGACGTCCGATGACGGATGGGCTCAGGCGGTCGCGGACATCGACGTCGTGCACCACGTCGCCTCGCCGGTGATGCCCGGCCACGTCGAGGACGAGGACTCCGTGATCCGTCCGGCGGTGGAGGGGACGCTGCGGGTGCTGCGCGCCGCACACGCGGCCGGAGTCGATCGCGTCGTGCTGACCTCGGCCTTCCACGCGGTCAGCTGGGGCCACCCGCACTCCGACCACGTGTTCACCGAGGCCGACTGGACGGTGCTCGACGGGCCCGGGGTCGATGCCTACGGCACGAGCAAGACCCTTGCCGAACGCGCCGCCTGGGACTTCGTCGCGTCCGAGCCCGGTGCGCCGGAGCTCGTCACGACGATGCCGGTCGCGGTGATGGGTCCGGCGGTGGGGCACGCGGTGTCCGGTGCGAACCACATCCTGCAGGCCATGCTCTCCGGCGCGATGCCCGCGACACCGCGACTGTTCATCCCCATCGTCGACGTGCGTGACGTCGCCGCGGCGCACGTCACCGCGACGACCGCCCCGGATGCAGCGGGCAAGCGGTTCCTCTTGTCGAACGGCCCGGCGCTCGAGATGGCCGAGATCGCCGCCACCCTGCGCGAGCACCTCGGTGACGACGCCCGGGCAGTCCCGACGCAGACGCTGCCCGACGACGTCGTACGGACCGCGGCCGAGACCCAGCCGCAGTTCCGTGCGATGGTGCCCGACCTCGGCTACGCCAAGCGCACCTCGAACGAGAGAGCCCGCACCGTGCTCGGCTGGACGCCTCGTGATCCGCACGAGGCGATCGTGGCTGCGGCCCGGAGCCTGGTGGCAAAGGGCCTGGTCCACCCCTGACGACGTCGACCGTAGGATCGTGTGCACCGACGAGGAGGCAAGATGACCACGACCGAATCTGACCAGCGAATGCTGGACGCACAGGGGCGACAGGCTGCAGCCGTCGAGCGGGTCATCGCGCGAAGTGCTGACGGAGAAGCAGGCCGATCGAGTAGTTGACGGCTCCGGCCGAGGATCAGACCGCCCGCTCCCACAGCGCCACCGTGCTCTCGAGCCCGTCGTACCGGTACGGCTTCTGCTCCCCCGTCGGTGCGTACCCGAGCGCCCGCCAGAACGGCTCGGCACCGGCCGCGTTCGTCGCCACGATCCCCAGTCGTAGTCGGTCGGCGCGGGCGTCAGCTGCCAGGGACACGACGGCCTCGTGCAGGACTCGTCCGAGGCCGGAACCCTGCCGATCGCCACGGACGACGAGCAGTCCGATGTAGGCCGTGGTCGGTGCTGGGTAGCCGAGCAGCACGTCCGCGAACGCGACGAGCGAGTCACCGTCCCACAGCCCGATCCCGTGCTTGCCCGCCGGGTCGAAGCCGTCCGGCACCGACACGAGTGCGCTCAACCCGTCGGACGGCCCCGGCGGGTACCCGGTGATCCGCTCGGCGTAGTCCGGCACGGTCTCGAGCAGCCCCTGCAACGCGTCGACGTCGTCAGCGCCGAGCGCGCGCACGACGAACGGACCAGCACCGCCCGGCATCAGTCCACGTCCACGTCGGTCCACCCGTCGAACCGTCCGATCTCGGTGACCCGGACGACGGCCTCGCCGGCTTCGTCCGAGGCGTCGAGGTCGATCGTCGCCGAGAACCCGAAGTCCTTGTCGCCCGACGGGTCCGCGAAGATCTGCCGTGCACGCCACACGCGCGACGCACCCGCAGCCGCCGTCGCCCCGGCACCCGTCGCCCCCGTCTGGTCGAGCACCAGGTAGGACATCGACCGGGCGTCGGCGTCGGTGCGGATCTCGTCGTGCGACTCGTAGTACTCCTCGAGCACCGCGTCCCACGCGTCCCCGTCGAACCCGGCAGCCGCGTCGAGCGCGCCGAGGCCGTCGACGTCGTCGCGCGCGGCGAGCAGCACCCGCTGGAACAGCGCGTTCCGCACGAGCACCGTGAAGGCGCGCACGTTGCCGGTGAGCCGTGCGGGCTGCGGCGGCGCGATCTCCTGCTCCTCGGCCAGTGCGAGCAGGACGTCACCGTTGAGCAGCGCCTCCCACTCGTCGACGAGCGAGGAGTCGGTCTGCCGGACGACCTCGCCGAGCCACTCGATCAGGTCGTCGAGCTCCGGGTTCCGCTGCTCCTCGGTGATGGTCTGCCGCATGGTCCGGTAGGCGTCGGACAGGTACCGGAGCACGAGCCCCTCGGACCGGGTGAGCTGGTAGAACCGCACGAAGTCGCCGAAGGTCATCGCGCGCTCGTACATGTCACGGACGACGGCCTTGGGCGAGAGCTGGAAGTCGAGGACCCAGGGCTGTTCCGCCGCGTACGTCTCGTACGCCGCCTCCAACAGCTCGGACAGCGGGCGAGGCCAGGTGACTTCCTCGAGCAGCTCCATCCGCTCCTCGTACTCGATGCCCTCGCGCTTCATGCGGGCGACCTCTTCGCCGCGCTCCTTGAACTGCTGCTGCGACAGGATCGCTCGCGGGTCGTCCAGTGTCGCCTCGACGATCGAGACCATGTCCAGGGCGTACGTCGGCGAAGCAGGATCGAGCAGCTCGAACGCGGCGAGCGCGAACGGCGACAGGGGCTGGTTGAGGGCGAAGTTCGACTGCAGGTCGACGGTGAGCCGGTAGGAGACCGGAGGCCCCGGCACCCGCTCGATGACCTGCGCGTTGATGAGCGTCCGGGCGATGACGAGCGCACGCCGGGCCATCGCGAGCTGGCGGGCGCGCGGTTCGTGGTTGTCGAACACCAGCGAGCGCACCTCGTCGAACGCCGAACCACCGCGGGCCACCACCGACAGCACCATCGCGTGGGTGATGCGCATCCGCGACACCATGGGTTCCGGTTCGGCACCGATGAGCCGGTCGAACGAGGCCTGCCCCCAGGACACGAACCCCTCCGGTGCCTTCTTCCGCTTGATCTTGCTCTTCTTCTTCTGGTCGTCGCCAGCCTTGGCGACGGCGCGGGCGTTCTCGATGTCGTGCTCGGGGGCCTCGGCGACGACGTCACCCTCGGTGTCGTACCCGGCACGTCCGGCACGGCCGGCGATCTGGTGGAACTCGCGCGCGGACAGCTGCCGCATCTTGGTGCCGTCGAACTTCGTCAGCCCGGTGAACAGCACGGAACGGATCGGCACGTTGATGCCGACGCCCAGGGTGTCGGTGCCGCAGATGACGGGCAGCAGTCCGCGCTGTGCGAGCTGCTCGACGAGCCGTCGGTACTTGGGCAGCATTCCGGCGTGGTGCACGCCGATGCCGGCGCGGATCAGGCGCGAGAGGGTCTGTCCGAAGCCGGCGCTGAAGCGGAAGCCCGCGATCGCCTCCGCGATCTGGTCTCGACGCGCCCGATCAGCGACCTTCGCCGACATGAGCGACTGCGCCCGCTCGAGCGCCGCGGCCTGCGCGAAGTGCACGATGTAGATCGGTGCCTTGCCCTCCTCCAGCAGCCGTTCGACGGTCTCCTGCACGGGCGTCATCACGTACTCGTACTCGAGCGGCACCGGTCGGCTGACCCCGGTCACGCGCGCGGTGGGTCGGCCGGTGCGTCGGGACAGGTCGTCGGCGATGGTCGTGACGTCGCCGAGGGTGGCGGACATCAGCAGGAACTGCGCGCGTTCGAGCACGAGCAGCGGCACCTGCCAGGCCCAGCCGCGGTCGGGGTCGCCGTAGAAGTGGAACTCGTCCATCACCACGACGTCGACGTCGGCGTCGGGTCCTTCGCGGAGGGCGAGGTTCGCCAGGATCTCGGCGGTGCAGCAGACGATGGGGGCGTCGCCGTTCACGCTGGAGTCGCCGGTGACCATGCCGACGTTCTGCGCGCCGAACAGCTCGACGAGCTGGAAGAACTTCTCGGAGACGAGCGCCTTGATCGGTGCCGTGTAGTAGCTCCGCTTGCCCTCGGCGAGCGCGGCGAAGTGCGCGCCGGCCGCGACGAGCGACTTGCCGGTGCCGGTCGGGGTGCTCAGCACGACGTTCGCGCCGGAGACGAGCTCGATGACCGCTTCGTCCTGTGCCGGGTACAGCGGCCGGCCGCCCTCCTCGGCCCAGGCCGCGAAGGCCTCGTAGACCTCGTCGGCGTCGACGACGCCGTCCACCGCCGCCGGGATCGCGGCGACGAGCGGGGGCACGGTGGTGACGTCGGTCATGGCCCCATCCTCCCAGGCTGCGGTGACGAGGTGGTCGGTACGGACGACCGGGAGGCCCGGCTCCATACGCGCGCATAGACTCGCGTCATGCACGAACTCGGCTTCCTCACCTTCGTCCCGAACCACGGCGGCACTGCGGGTGCGGCGAGCGCCCTGCAGGACGGTCTGCGGCTGTTCGAGACGGCCGAGACCCTCGGCTACGGCACGGGCTGGGTCCGCGGTCGCCACTTCGAGCCCTTCCTGACGAGCCCGATGACGTTCTTCGCCGCCGCAGCCCAGCGCACGAGCACCATCGCGTTCGGCACCGCGGTGCTCGGCATGCGCTACGAGGACCCGGTGCGCCTCGCCGAGGACGCCAGCACGGTCGACCTGCTGAGCGGTGGGCGCGTGCAGCTCGGCATCAGCACGGGCATCGCCGGGTACGGGCCGATCCTCGACCCGGTGTTCGGCTCCGTCGACCGCTCGTTCCGCGACGAGGCCGAGGCCCGGGCCGCCCGACTGCTCGAGGTGCTCGACGGCGACGCACTCGGCAGCGCCGGCTCTGGCTACGAGAGCATCCCGGCCGGTGCGGACCTGACCCTGCAGCCGCTCAGCCCCGGCCTGCGCGACCGCGTGTGGTGGGGCGGCGGCAGCATGGGCACCGCGGTGCGCACGGCCGAGAAGGGGCTGCTCCTGCACTGCTCGACCCTGAACACCGAGGACACCGGTGCACCCTTCGCCCAGGCGCAGGCCGACCAGATCGCGGCGTACCGGGAGCGGTTCACTGAGCTGCACGGCGGCACCGGCCGCACGGCGAAGGTCGCGGTGGGCCGCATCGTCGTGCCGTTGCTCGACGACCACGACCGCGCGGTCCACGAGGAGTTCCTGACCGGGTACGCCTCGGGCATGGACGACGAGGGCCGACCGCTCTCCGGTCCGCCGTTCCGGTTCAGCAAGGTCCTGTCCGGCGAGCCGGCCGCCATCGTCGACGCCCTGCTCACCGACCCCGCCGTCACCGCGACGGACGAGCTCGTGATCACCCTGCCCGCGAACGGGGACGTGGCCGCCCACGAGCGGATCCTGCGCATCGTCGCCGAGGAGATCGCGCCGGCACTGCGGGCCTGAGAACGGATCAGGACATCCGGCGGGGCTCAGATCGAGTCGGTGAGGCTCGAGAGCCCTGCCGGATGACCATCTCGTCCCTGATCCGCACGGGATGGTGGGACCATCGTTCCACCTACCGAGCGGTTTGTCACACTGAGGTGTGCCCTCAGGACGAGAAAGTTGACCATCCGTCACCCGTTTTGCCCGGATTGCACGAAGTCCGTCAACCGGTTGGCCGAAGCCGTTCCGGGCGGGAACCGTCGGAACGGACGAATGCGCCCCCGCGCGGACGCGGGGACGCATTCTGGACGCACCGGGGAAGCTGGGGCATCGTCAGCCGGATCAGGAGGCTGATTCGCACAACCAGCGACCCCGTAGTCGGTGCGTGCGCCGACGGTAACCAGCCGACTGGCGCACATCGATGTTACTCAACAGGCGTCGTCGGTGCGCGGAAACCGGACGAACTGGTCAGACCAGTTCGAGGGCCGCGGTCCCGGACTCGTCGGTGACCGAGGCTCCGACGTGCAGCGTGAAGGCGCCGGGCTCGTACTGCCAGGCTCCGTCCCAGTGCGCGAACGCCCGGGCCGGCACCTCGATCGAGACCTCGGTCGACTCCCCCGCGCCGAGGCGGACCGGGGCGAACCCGACGAGCCAGCGCACCGGACGGTCCACCGCCGAGGACTCCCGCGAGGCGTAGACCTGCACGACGTGCTTGCCGGCGCGCGGTCCGGTGTTCGCGACCGTCGCCGTGACGATGACCGCGTCGCCCTCGGACACGGTCGGCGTCGCGACGACGCCGTCGATGGTCCACGAGGTGTAGCCGAGGCCGTGCCCGAACGGGTACGCCGGCGTGGTGCCGGCACGGAGCCAGGCACGGTACCCGATGTGGACGCCCTCGTCGTACGACACCTTGCCGTCGACGGGGGTGACGTCCAGCACGGGCACGTCGGCCATCGCGACCGGCCAGGTGGTGGGCAGACGTCCGCCGGGCTCCTGCGCTCCGGTCAGCACGTCGGCGAGCGCGTTGCCGTACTCCTGCCCACCGAACCAGGTGAGCAGGACCGCGGCGACGTCGTTCCGCCACGGCATCTCCACGGGCGAGCCGGCGTTCACGACGACGACCGTGTTCGGGTTCGCCGCCACGACCGCACGCACCAGGTCGTCCTGGTGCCCGGGCAGCGCGAGCGACGAGCGGTCGTAGCCCTCGGACTCGACCTTCGAGTTCGTGCCGACGACCACCACGGCGACGTCAGCCGCGCGGGCAGCCTCGACTGCGGCATCGATGAGCACCGACGGGTCCTCGTCGGACGGCTCGGTGCCGAACTGGTACGCGAGCACGCCGCCGAGGGTCTCGTCCTGGATGACGTCGTACTCGATGCGGATCGCGACCTGCTGCCCGGAGGTCACGGACACGGGCACCGAGCGGGCCGGCGGGTTGAGGAACGCTGCGCCGAGCTGGTCGCCCTCGAAGGGCACGTCCTCGTCGAGCACGAGCTCCCCGTCGATCCACATCCGCGACCGGCCGGCCGCGCCGATGCCGATCCGCACGGCGCCGGTGGACGGCGCGGTGTAGGTCGTGGTGATGTCGAGCCGGTCAGCCTCACGCGTGGGGGCGTCGCCGCCGAACCAGAACAGTGCTGTGGCGCGGCGGTCCTCGACGTACAGTTCCTGGCCGTCCTTGACGAAGGCGACGCGGGCGCCGGGCTCGCCGGTGCCGGGGTTCGTGATGGTGGACAGCGGGAACTCGGCGATGCCCTCCTGTACGACGGCACCGATCGCGTAGTCCACCGTGGCACCCGGGAACGCCGAACGGATCCCGTCGAGCGGCGAGACCACCTGCGACGGCACGACCGTGGCCGAGCCGCCGCCCTGCGTGCGTGCCTGGTCGGCGTTGTGGCCGATGACGGCGATGCGCGAGACGGCGGGCGCGTCGAGCGGCAGCACGCCGGTGTTGCGGACGAGGACGGTGCCCTCGGCCTCGGCCTCGCGGACGAAGGCGACGCCGTCCTCGACGTGCACGGGCTGCGCCGCCACGGGCTCGAAGCCCTCGAGCGCGCCCACGCGGGCGGCGAGGGTGAGGATGCGGCGGACCTTGCGGTCGATCGCCTCGATCGGCACGTCACCGGACTGCACCGCGGCGAGCAGCGGACCCTCGCTCCACCACTTGTTCAGGCCCGGCATCGCGACGTCCTGCGACGCCTTCGCCGAGTCGACCGAGCGCACGCCGGTCCAGTCGGACACGACGATGCCGTCGAAGCCCCACTCCGAGCTCAGCGGCGTCTCGAGCAGGTCGTGCTCCGACGCGGTGACGCCGTTGATGGAGTTGTACGACGACATGATCGCCCAGGCGTGCGCCTCGGTCACGGCCTTCTCGAACGCGAGCAGGTACAGCTCGCGCAGGGCCCGGTCGGAGACCTCGGTCGACGCGGTGAAGCGGTCGGTCTCGTAGTCGTTCGCGATGTAGTGCTTCGGGGTCGCGGCCACGCCGTTCTCCTGCACACCGTCGACGTACGACGCAGCCAGGTCACCGGTCAGGACCGGGTCCTCGCTGAACGCCTCGAAGTGCCGGCCGCCGAGCGGCGAGCGGTGCAGGTTGATGGTCGGGCCGAGGACGACGTCGACGCCCTTGCGGCGTGCCTCGACGGCTGCTGCGGCGCCGTAGCGCTTCGCGATCGCGCGGTCCCAGGACGCCGACAGCGCGGTCGCCGAGGGCAGGTTCAGCGACGGGTCGCGTTCGTCCCAGACCTCACCACGGACGCCCGAGGGGCCGTCCGACATCAGGATCCGGCGCAGCCCGATCTTCTCGATGGGCCAGGTGGTCCAGAAGTCGCGCCCGGTCAGGAGCTGCACCTTCTCGTCGGTGGTCAGCTGGTCGACGAGCGCGTCGATGCGCTCGGCCGTACTGGAGGCAGTGGTCACGTCGTTCACGGTAGTCACGGTGGTCGGTCCTTTCGTTCAGAGCCTGGGGAAGTGTGGTCAGCGCACGCCGCGGATGCGGGACACCGAGACGATGCCGAGCAGTCCGACGACGGCACCGGTGATGAAGAAGCCGCTGTACCCGCCGGTCAGGGCGATGACGCCCGGGGCCGCCGCGGGCACGATCGACTGGGGCAGGGCCTGCGCGATGTTGACGACGCCGAGGTCCTTCGCGTTGTCCTCGTCGGACGGCAGCACGTCGGTGATGAGCGCCAGGTCGACGGCGTAGAAGACGCCCATGCCGGCACCCATCACGAACTCGCCGACCAGGACCATGCCGAGCGACGGCGCGAGCGCGATGATCACGAGCCCGACCACGCCGACGATGCCCGCGATCGCGACGAACAGCTTGCGGCGGCCGAGCTTGTCCGACAGCCAGCCGGCGATGAGCGAGGTGAGCACGATGCCGACGACGTTCCACAGCGTTCCCTGGAACACCGCGTTCGCGACGTGGTCGGGGTCCACGCCGATGTCGTCCCGCAGGAAGTACGTCAGGTAGCTCACCGCGGTGTACTGCGCGGCGACCATCAGGAACCGGGTGAGCCAGGCCCAGCCGAGGTCCGGGTGCTTCACGGGGTTGAAGACGAACGAGCCGAAGACCTGCCCGATGCCGAGCTTCGACGTCGGCCGGTGAGTGAGCACGCGGTCGCGGAACACGAGCGCGTAGAGCACGACGACGATCGACCCGATCGCGCCGGGGATGATCATCTGCGTCGCCGAGGTCGAGAAGAGCTGCACGAGGAACGTGCCGCCGACGAGCGCGAGGTTCTGGGAGAGCCCGAGCAGCGCCGCGACCCGGCCGCGCTGGGACCGCGTGACGTGGTCCGGCAGGACCGCGGTCATGGCGGCGATCGTGGCGTTGTAGGCGATCTGCGTGACGCCCCACGCGAGGACGAGCACGACGGTCGAGGTGGTCGTCGCGACGACCACGAGGCCAGCGAAGCCGACCACGGTGCCACCGATGATCCACGGACGACGCATGCCGAGCCTCCCGGCAGTCCGATCGCTGAAGCGACCGGCCAGGGGGTTGGCGACCATCGCGGCGAACGCGCCGACACCGAGCGCCAGGCCGAGCACACCCGCTTGGTTGTCCGGCGCGATCTCGGCGACCTTGAGCGCCATGGCGACCAGCACTGGCGGCAGCAGCGCGATGTACAGGCCGAGCATCGCGATCGGCATGCCGAGCGTGTACATGAGCGGGGCACCTCGGCCGCGCGTGGGCGCGACTGCGGTCGGGGTGTCGTTGACGGTCAGGGCGTCGTTGGCCACTGCAACCTCTTCTCGGGTACGCCACCTGCACCGGTGACTCGCACGCCTTCGTCGGCGGCTCCGCCCACGGTAACACCAAAACCAAGTACAGCTAGGTTTTCTGTGTGCACTCCGAGCGGTACAGTCCTGCCATGGCACGACGGGGTTCGTACGCGAAGGGCATCGCGAAGCGCGAGGAGATCCTCACGGTCGCGCTCGACCTCGTCGCCTCGCAGGGGTTCCGCCGCACCAGCATCAAGGACATCGCCGACGCCGTCGGGCTGACCCAGGCCGGCCTGCTGCACTACTTCGACTCCAAGGACGAGCTCTGGGTCGAGATCCTGCGACGACGCGACGAGCTCGACCTCGCCCACGACTGGCAGGCACCCGACCCCGCTGCACTGCTCGCCGCGATCGTCCGGCACAACGCCGAGGTCCCCGGCCTGGTGCAGATGTTCGTCAACCTCTCCGCCGCCGCTGCGACCGACCCCGAGCACCCCGCGCACGCGTACTTCCAGGAGCGCTACGAGCGCAGCCGTCGCGACTTGTCCGCCGACTTCCGCACCATGCAGCAGGACGGACGGCTCCGCGCCGACGTCGATGCCGAGGAACTGACGAGCGTGCTGCTCGCGGTGTCCGACGGCATGCAGATCCAGTGGCTGTTCGACCCGTCGCGGGACATGGCGCAGCACGTCGAGCTCGTCGCCCGGCTCGCGATCGCCCAGGTCGCCCCCACCGCCTGACGTTCCCCCGCCGACGCTCCCGCACGCGCCCCGCCGACGCTCCCGCGCGCGCCCCGCCGACGCTCCCGCGCGCGCCCCGCCGGAACCAGGTTCCGGACACAGCACCGCGCGATTCCGTGGTGTCGTGTCCGGAACCTGGTTCGCGCGGCGGAGCGGGGTCACGCGACGGTCAGGGCAACCGCACCGAGGCCAGCGCGTACGACGCGTCGGCCCACGCACGGACCTGCGCCTTCGACAGGGGCTCCTCCGGCGAGGTCGACCAATCCGAGATGTTACGCCCGCGCATCTCCTTCGCGAGGTGCCCAAGCACGTCTCGCTTCGACTCTGTCGCCAATGCCGCGCCGAACTGCTCCGCGCCGGGGACGTCGGCCAGCTCGGTCAGGTAGGCCTGGCAGAACCGGTCAGCCGCTTCTGCGCGCAGGTACGGACTGTCGAGCGTGGCGTACCAACGCCGGAAGAACTCGTCGTACGGCCCAGAGTCTCGCATGAAGCCGCCGGACGCGAACAGGAGTTCGCGAACCCGCCCCGGGGTGAGCCCGCGTGCTTGCTGCACGGCATCACCGATCTTGCCCGCGTCGACCAGGTCAGCGAGAGTGCTCACACTTGCAGCGTAGCCGGAACATCACATTCGGCGTTCCCCGCCGGACAGCGGGGTACGGACAGGGCCTGGTCGGGTCAGGCGGCGCCGGGCAGGATGGGGCGTGCCCGGAGGGCGACCCGACGAGGATGTGGAGTGACGCGATGACGCGTGTAGTGGTGACCGGCGGCAGCGGCAAGCTCGGACGAGCGGTGGTGCGCGACCTCGATGCGCACGGGTACGACGTGGTGCTGCTCGACCGCGTGCCCTCCCCCGACCAGCCCGAGGGCGTGCAGTTCGTCCGGATCGACCTGACCGACTACGGCCAGGTCCTGAACGCCCTGCTCGGCATCGACGACCGGTACGACCACGTGGACGCCGTCGTGCACCTCGCGGCCGTGCCCGCTCCGGGGCAGGTCCCCGACGTGGCGCTCATCACGAACAACGTGACGGCGTCGATCAACGTCTTCCACGCCGCACGTGCCGCGAAGGTCAAGAACCTGGTGTGGGCGTCGAGCGAGACCCTGCTCGGCATCCCGATGGGCGAGCACCACCCGCCCTACCTGCCCGTCGACGAGGAGTTCGCGGTCCGCCCGCAGTCGTCGTACTCGCTCGGCAAGGCGGTCGAAGAGGAGATGGCCCGCCACTTCACCCGCTGGGACCCGGAGCTGAAGATGATCGGCCTGCGGTTCTCGAACGTGATGGACGAGACCGACTACCCGGCGTTCCCGTGGGACGCCACCCCCGAGGCGAAGACCTTCAACCTGTGGTCGTACATCGACTCGCGTGACGGCGCCCAAGCGGTCCGCAAGGCCGTCGAGGCCGAGCTCACCGGGTTCGAGGCGTTCGTCATCGCGAGCCCCGACACCGTGATGGACACCCCGACGATCGAGCTCGTCGAGCGCTTCGTGCCCGACATCGAGCGTCGCGCGGACATCGACGGCGTCAGCTCGCTGCTGTCGTCCGAGAAGGCCCGCGAGCTGCTCGGCTACGCCCCCGAGCACAGCTGGCGCGACGGCCGCTAGCAGCGCCCGCGTCCGCCGCTGAGCCGCCCCTTCGCTAGGCCGGCAGCAGCAGCCCGTCGAGCACCAGGTCGCGCGCCGCCGGCAGCAGGTCGGCGGCGAGCACCTGCTCGTCGACACCCGTGATCTGCGCGAGCGCGCCCACGATCGCGGCCACGGACAGGTCACCGTCGCATGCCCCGACGAACGCGGCGAGCGCCGTGTCGGCGTCCACCCGTCGTCCGAGTCCGCCGCCCTGCACGAGCGTCATCACCGTGGGGTCGTCGTTGCCCGGCCAGTAGTAGCGCTCCTCGGTGACGTCGCCCGCCACCGTCAGGTGCGCCGTGGCGAGCGCGGCGTCGTCGTGCGCAGCGAGCCACGCGGCCGCGTCCAGGACGCGAGCGACCGTGGCGCCGAGCCCGGCGGGGTTGGAGCCGAGCGTCTCGGGGACGCGCTCGAACCGGCGGAGGCTCGCCGTTCCTCCTGGCAGGGCTCGACGCACCACGACGTACCCGAAGCCGACGCCGGTAACACGGCGGTCCGCGAAGTCGTCGAGCCAGGCGCCCATGAGCGTGTCGAACTCGGGCGTCCCGGGCTTCGTGCCGCCGTCGCGGATCCAGGTCTCGGCGTACGACGTGGGGTCCTGGCGCTCGCGCTCGATGACCCACACGTCGAGGTCGGTGTCCGCGAACCAGCTGCGCACACGGTCGAGCCCGTCGACGCCCCAGTGGTACTCCCAGTTGCCGAGCAACTGCGCGGTCCCACCGGGTTCGAGGTGCTCGGACAGGCCGCGGAGCACGGTCTCGACGAGCGCATCGCCGACCATGCCGCCGTCGCGGTACTCGTACGAGGGGACGCCCGGCCGGCGGGGTGTGATGACGAACGGCGGGTTCGACACGATGCGGTCGAACCGCTCCCCCGTGACGGGCTCGAAGAGCGATCCGTACCGGAAGTCGATCCCGTTGATGCCGTTGAGCTGCGCGTTGAACCGGGCGATGTCGAGGGCGCGGCGCGAGATGTCGGTGGCGACCACGTGCTCGGCGAAGCGTCGGGCGTGCATGGCCTGGATCCCGCAGCCGGTGCCGAGGTCGAGGACCGTGTGGACGGGGACGGGGACCTGCAGACCGCTCAGCGTGGTGGTGGCGCCGCCGATGCCGAGGACGTGCTCCTCGCTGATCGCGTGGCCGAGGGCGAGCTCGCCGAGGTCCGAGACGATCCACCAGCTGCCGGCACCGAGGTCGTCGACGAAGGCGTAGGGGCGCAGGTCGACCGCCGGCTCCACGACTGCGGTGTCAGTGCCACAGACCCGCAGTAGCCCTGCCGCGACCACGGCGTCGAGCCCGGCGGTCGGGAACGCGGCTGCGGCGTCCGCGCGGGACGTCGGCAGTCCGAGCACGAACAGGGTGGCGAGGGTGCCGAGCGGGGATGTCTCACGAGCAGCCAGGGCACGGAGGGCCGCCACTCGCGACCCCCGGTGCAGCGATGCGGCCGCTTCGGTCCCCCAGAGTGCATCGACCCGGTCGACGGTGAAGCCGGCGGCGTCGAGGTCCGCGGCGAGCGCCGTCGTCACGGCCGGGTCAGCACCGATGTCGGGGAGCGTGTGCACGGCCGCCCCGGCGCCGGCGCCGGCACCCGCGCCGGGTACCGTGCTCACGACTCGATCCCGTCGCGGAGCAGCGCCGCGGGCACCTGCCAGTCGAGCACCAGGTCGAGCAGCCCCGGGAACCGCTGCTGCACATCCTCGATCCGGACCCGGCTGATGCGGGTCAGACCCTCGAGGTGCTGCTCGAGCAGTCCGGCCTCGCGCAGGACCCGGAAGTGATGGGTGAGCGTGGACTTCGGTCGGTCGATGCCGACCCAGCCGCAGCTCCGTTCACCACCGGCGGCGTCGACGAGGTAGCGGTGCAGGATCGCCAACCGGATCGGGTCGCTCAGGGCATCGAGGACGACGGGGAGGTCCATCTCGGCCACGGTCGGCTGGGGCAGCCGCTCGGGGGCATCGACGTGCGCGGGCATGGACGGGACGCTACCACCGTTCGGCTTGCTGTACGACTTGCGTCGTACTGCGGACTGCGGTACGAATGCAGTCGTACAACGGACCATCGGAAGGATGCTCATGCAGCAGTCAGCTCGCTCGGTCGCCGGGTTCTGGATCCTCGCGGCGATGCTCCTGGTGTCGGTCGCGTCGTCCGCGGTCCCCTCGCCGATCTACCCGGTCTACGCCGCCGAGTGGCACCTCACGCCGCTCATGCTGACCGGCGTCTTCGCCATCTACGTCGCCGGGCTGCTCGCGAGCCTGCTGATCGCCGGGCGGCTGTCCGACCACGTCGGCCGCAAGCCCGTGCTCGTCGCCGGAGGCCTGGGCGTCGCCCTGTCGCTCGGACTGTTCGCGATCGCGGACGGCGTCGGCGCGCTCATCGTCGACCGCATCGTGCAGGGCGTCTCCGTCGGGCTCCTGATCGGTGCGCTCGGGGCGGCCCTCATCGACAACTCGCTCGAGCGGCACCCGACCCTGGCCGGCGTGCTGAACGGTGTCATCCCGCCGATCGCGCTGGCCACCGGTGCGATGTCGAGCGGTGCGCTCGTGCAGTGGGGTCCGGCGCCGGAGCAGCTCGTCTACCTGGTCTTCGGCGCACTGCTCGTGCTCCTCGTGCTGGCGCTGTTCGTGGTCCCCGAGCAGGTCCAACGGCGCCCCGGAGCGCTCCGTTCGCTGCGTCCGACGATCAGCGTGCCGCGGAGCTCGCGTCGACTGTTCCGCGGGGTCGTCGGTTCCCTCGTCGCCAGCTGGGCCCTCGGCGGCATGTTCCTCTCACTCGTCCCCTCGGCCCTCGGTACGGTGTTCGGTATCACGAACCACTTCGCGGCCGGCGCACTCATCGCCGTCGTCACGGGCGTCGGCGCGCTGACCGGGCTCGCGACGCAGCGGATGGACGCTCGTCGCGCCGTGCTCGTCGGGCTCGTCGCCCTGGTGCTCGGGCCGATCGTGACCGTGGCGTTCGTGATGGCCCACTCCCTGCCCGGCCTCGTCGTCGGCAGTGCGATCGCCGGCATCGGCTTCGGTGCCGGGTTCCAGGCGCCGCTGCGGATGCTGCTCGCGACCGCGGCACCGACCCACCGCGCCGGACTGCTCTCGACGATCTACGTCGTCAGCTACCTGGCGTTCGGGGTCCCCGCCGTCATCGGTGGGCTGCTCGAACCATCGATCGGCCTCGTCCCCGTCATCGCCGGGTACGGCGGGTTCATCGTCCTCGCTGCCGTCGTCGCGCTCGTGCTGCAGCTGACGTCGAAGGACGCCGCCGCCGTCGAGGAGCAGGCCGCCGAGGTCATCGAGCGCACCGCCACCGGCTCGATCCGCGTCGCGGCGGAGTAGGCGCGCCCGGCGGGCGGCGCGCGCCAGGCGCACGGTGCGAGGTTGGTCATCCCGTGCGAGGTTGCTCGCTCAGTGCGCGCATACAGCGCCGCACGGAGCCATCAGCCTCGCACACAGTGACCAACACGGCACGGTGCCGGACGCGCCGGGCCGACTCAGTGGCCCGGGTGCGCCGAGTTGGCGCCGCGCGCCCGTCCACGAGCACGCACGCCGACCGTCCGCGCAGCACCCGTGTGGGCGGCGTCGACGTCGGCCTTGCCCCGGTCGGCAGCATCGCGCAGACGCTTCGGTCCGTGCCGCTTGGCCCAGTCCCAGAAGCGGTGCAGCTGCGCCTTGAGCCACACGATGATCTTGTGGAAGAAGTGGAACTCGCTCGCCAACACCGTGAGTCCGATGAACACCACGAGCCAACCAGGCCCGGGCAGCGGCACCAGGATGAGTCCGATGATGACGACCAGCCCGCCGACGATGCCGACGAGCACCTTGTAGAACAGGTGCAGGTGCGGCCGGGCGTGGATCCAGGTCCGCACGTCGTGGAACCACTGGAAGCGCTGACGCGGCGCACCGTCGGTCCGGCTCTCGCCGGGTCCGTCGTTCGCGTCACCGTCCATGCCGAAAACGTAGGGCGTGCGGCTGGGAATCCGCGGCGCACGCGGTGGACGCGGGGTGCGCGTGACGGAGGACGTGTGGCGGGGATGCGCCGCGCCTCCCGTCCGTCAGCGGGTGTCCGCCAGGAGGCCCGTCACGCGTGGGCGACGCACGTCGCGGCCCACGGGACGGCGGCCAATCGGGCCGCTGGGATCGGTTCGCCGCCGACCGCGCAGGTCCCGTAGGTGCCGGCGTCGAGCCGCGCGAGCGCGGCGTCCACCTGCTCGATCCGCTGCCGGGCCGCGTCGCGGACGGCGCCGAGTGAGCCGCGCTCCCACGCGAGGGTCGCGCCCTCGGGGTCGTGCTCGTCGTCGGAGTTGGCGTCCTGGCGGGCGTCACTGACGTCACGCATGCTCCGCTCGACGTCGGCGAGCAGCCGTACATTGCGAGCGCGTTCCGTGTCGAGCGCGGTGCGGGGGTCGTCCATGGCGGACACCGTAGTCGTGACGGAATGCCCGACTCTCCGGATGCGTTTGCATCGACATGACGAAGATCGGGTTCCTGTCGTTCGGACACTGGCGCGACGTGCCGGGGTCGAAGGTGCGCAGCGGGCGTGAGTCCCTGGTGCAGGCGATCGACCTCGCGGTCGCTGCCGAAGAGGCCGGCGTCGACGGCGCCTACTTCCGCGTGCACCACTTCGCACCGCAGCAGGCGGCACCGTTCCCCCTGCTGTCCGCGATCGCCGCGAAGACCAGCCGCATCGAGATCGGGACCGGCGTGATCGACATGCGCTACGAGAACCCGCTCTACATGGCCGAGGAGGCCGCGGCGACCGACCTGATCTCCGGCGGACGACTGCAGCTCGGAGTCTCCCGTGGCTCACCCGAGACCGCCCTCGCCGGTTACCAGCAGTTCGGCTACGTGCCGGACGCGTCCGACGAGAACGGCGGCGACATGGCCCGCGCGCACACCAGCGTGTTCCGTCGCGCCGTCGCCGGCGAACCGATGGCCAACGCCAACCCGCAGATGACCGGCTCGGTCGGATCGCTGCCGATCTCCCCGCTCTCCGACACGCTCGGCGACCGCATCTGGTGGGGCGCCGGCACACGAGCCACCGCCGAGTGGACCGCCGAACAGGGCATGAACCTGATGTCCTCCACCCTGCTCACCGAGGACACCGGCGTGCCGTTCGACGAACTGCAGGCCGAGCAGATCGAGCGCTTCCGCCGCGTCTGGGCCGAGTCGGGCTGGGAGCGAACCCCTCGGGTGTCGGTCTCGCGGAGTATCATCCCGATCATCGACGACGAGTCGCGGCACTACTTCGGCGTCCGCGCACAGGTCGAGGGGCAGGACCAGGTCGGACACCTCGACGGCGGGTTCGCCCGCTTCGGCCGCTCGTACATCGGCTCACCCGAGGACCTCGTCGCGGAGCTCGCGGCCGACCAGGCCGTCCGCGCTGCCGACACCGTGCTCGTCACGGTGCCGAACCAGCTCGGCGTCGACTTCAACGCGCGGCTGCTCGCCGCCGTGAAGGACGTGTTCACCGAGGTCGACGCGGCACCCGTCCCGGCCTGATCTGCTCGGTCAGGCGCTGACGGTCGGCGGCTGCGTCTACTCCGGCGTCGGCGTCGTCGTCTGGGTCGGCGCAGGCGTCGGCGTCGGCGTCGGCGTCGGCCAGATCAGCCGGAAGCGCTCGCAGACCACCGGCATGTCCGGTTCGAAGCCGCGCGGGTTCTCGGAGTGCTCACGCCAGTACGCCTCGTGCACCGTCCGCCAGTGCTCGAGAGTCCGGTCGCCCTCGCCTTCGGCGCGAGCGTGCTCGGCCCCGACGGCGTCGAACGGGACGATCCGGACGTCCGTCGTCTCGATGACGGCCCGGGGAACACCGGCGCCGTCGGTCACGATGCTGCACTCCCCGGCCGCGGGGAGCGGATCCCCCGTCGCCTCGTAGTCCCAGAGCGATGACGCTGTGCCGTCCTTGACCCCGCGGAGCACCAGGCCGAGCAGCTCATCAGCCTGGTGCGGCGTGGCACCGAACGACCACGCCTCCGGCACCTCGGCCGGCAGTTCCGAGGCCTCGTCGCGCCGCTCGTTCCAGAAGTCGTCCAGGCTCGCGGTCACCAGCCGACCGTAGCGCACCGCCGGGTGTCCGCACTTGTGCCGACACCCACCTTGGGACTGTGGCGGCGGGGCGGCGTCCCCTACCGTCGAGGAGCACCATCCCCCCGCACCTCGAGGAGTCCCCGTGACACTGCCGGCCGCAGGCTGGTTCCCGGACCCGCAGGACGCCAGTCGTCTCCGCTGGTGGGACGGTCACGCCTGGGGTGCCGCGACCCGTGTCCTGCCGAGTGCTCCGGAACCGGTCCTGCCGATCGTCGTCGCACCTGTCGGCCCCTCGTTCTCCGTGCACACGGCATCGATCCGGACCCACGCGTGGGCGTCCGGCGGCAGTCGCGACCGCCGGTTGTGCGTGTTCACGATACTCGCGGTGCTGCTGGCCCTGACGTCGATCCTCGTCAACCCGCTGGGTGTCAGCAGCGCGCTCGCCCTCGTGTGCGGGCTCGTCGGTGTCGCTCGCCCCGGTGCGACCGGCGGGTGGGCGGTCGCGGCGAGGAGTGCGTCCTCGAGCGCGGTGGTGGTGGCGGTCGCGACGGGCGCGGTGGCGGCATCGGCCCAGTTCCACCTCTTCTGACGCATCCGGGGCTGTCACCGTCCGACTTCGTGAGCAGAAATGGTCGGGTACCGACCAGCGACCCGACCATTTCTGCTCACGAAGTGCACGCCCGGGCCCGCCGAACGACGAGCCCTACCGCCGCGCCCGCGGATGCGCCGTCTGGTAGACGTCCCGCAGCATGTCCGCCGTCACCATCGTGTAGATCTGGGTCGTCGCGACGCTCGCGTGCCCGAGCAACTCCTGCACCACGCGCACATCGGCACCGCCCTCGAGCAGGTGCGTCGCGAACGAGTGCCGGAACGTGTGCGGCGACACATGCGCCTCGAGTTCCGCCGCCTCGGCCGCCGACTGGATCACGAGCCACGCGCTCTGCCGTGACAGCCGAGCACCTCGGGCGCCGAGGAACAGTGCCGGCGTCGAGGCCCCTCGTGCCGCGAACACCGGACGGGCCCGCACCAGGTAGGCGTCGATCGCCGCCCGGGCGAAACTGCCGAGGGGCACGACCCGCTGCTTGTTCCCCTTGCCGGTGACCTTCACGACGGCGAGACCGTCGGCGTCGGGGGCTGAGTCGTCGGACAGTGTCGTCACGTCGTCCACCGACAACCCCACCGCCTCGGAGATCCGCGCGCCGGTGGCGTAGAGCAGTTCGAGCAACGCCTTGTCCCGCAGCCGCACGGGGTCGTCCACACCGGAAACGCCGTCTGCGGAGACGTCCGTCGACACCGCGCCGAGCAGCCGCTCCATGTCCTCCACCGAGATCGCCTTGGGCAGCCGCATCGGGGCCTTCGGCGGCCGGACGGCGGTACCGGGGTCGAGCGGCAGCCAGCCCTCCCCCGCCGCGAAGGCCGTGAACGACCGCACCGAGCTGAGCATCCGGGCGATCGACCTCGGTGCCAGCGGACCGTCCGGCTTCGTCGCCAGGTAGGTCACGAACTCCGAGACGTCTGCCCGAGCGAGCCGCCCGACGTCGTCGATCGCAGATGCCCCGCCGGCCCGGTCGGCACCGTCGGACTCGACGACCGAAGCCGTCGCCAGCCACGAGGTGAACACCGCCAGGTCACGCCGGTACGCCGACAGCGTGTGCTGCGACAGCCCGCGCTCGATCGCGACGTGCCGCAGGTACGTCTCCGTGGCACGGTCCAGGGGAATCACGACAGCAGGCGCACGGTCAGTGCAGTGCCTCGTCGGGGGCCCCGACCCGGTACCCGGTGAACGTCACGGTCAGGCCGGCTCGCGTCGGAGCTGCACACAGCAGTCCGGCCGACACGGCAGCATCGGGATCGAGGTACGCAACCCGCACCAGCCGGGGTTCCTCGTCGTCGGCCCACGCCCGGACGGTCACGGCATCACCGTCGCGGCTGGCCCGGACGGTCACCACACGTCCCACCCACTCCGGCACGGGCGCCACCGACCAGTCCGAGAAGTCACGGGTCACCACGGCGCCGAGCTGCGGCGTCCCGTCGGAGAACTCGACACCGGCCTTGATCCAGTTCCGCTCGTCGACGCGCAGGAAGACACCGGCCTGGTCGAACTGCTCCGTGTAGTCGAGGACGAACGATGCCTCGACCGAGAACGACCCGTCGAGGGGCTGCACCAGCGCGTGCTCGGAGTCGTGGACGAACCCGTACGAGGTGGTCCGCCAGGCGTCGCTGCCCTCGACCGCGGTCACGCGCAGCACGTCGCCGTCGAACTCCACGGCCTCGGGCTCGTGCGTCCACGTCGCCGCGTCGACCAGTTCTCGCAGGCTCATGCGCGGCCTCGCTCGAGCGCATCCACCGCGAGCACGGCCACGACCAGCCCGGAGTTGTGCAGCCGACCATCGAGGATCGCCTCCACCAGCTCGGCCCGCGGCACCCACCGCTTCACGATGTCGGCTTCCTCAGCCTCGCGCTCGAACGCCGTCGTCGTGGGCCGCACGCCCCGGGCGCGGTAGACCTGCAGGAATTCGTTGCTCCCGCCGGACGACGTGTTGTACCGGACCAGCGGCTCCCAGGTGTCCGCTTCGAGGTCGGCCTCTTCAGCGAGTTCGCGGGCGGCAGCGACCTGGAGGTCCTCGCCCTCGACGTCGAGCAGGCCGGCCGGCAGCTCCCAGTCGCGCACCCGCACGGGGTGCCGGTACTGCTGGATCACGAGGACACGGCCCTCGTCGTCCTCGGCGTAGACCGCGACGGCACCGGTGTGGTCGATGTACTCCCGCACCATCGTCTCGTCGTGGTACGCGATCGCGTCGCGGCGCACGTCCCAGACGGCGCCGTCGTACACGACGGTGGACTCGGTGACCTCGAACGAGGCGGCTTCGTCAGCGATGGGTGCGTCAGTCACGGAACCATCCAAGCACGCGCCCCTCGCGGAACCAGGTTCCGGACACAGCACCGCGTCGTTCCGTGGTTCCGTGTCCGGAACCAGGTTCGGTGGGCGCGACCAAAGACTGACGGGAGGCGCGGTGCCAGCTGGCACCGTCCCTCCAGGCACGGCCGTCACCCCGCTGGCGCGGTGCGCCGGTACCGGCTGGCGGGGCCCACCTCCCGTCCGCTCGTGGCTGGGCTGTGCTTACGCGACCTGCTCCTCGTTCTGCGGGTCGAACAGGCTGGACGCCTCGTGGCGCTCGATCGCGGCCGCGACGAGCCCCGCGAACAGCGGGTGCGCGTTCGTCGGACGCGAGCGCAGCTCCGGGTGCGCCTGCGTCGCGATGTAGAACGGGTGCACGTCACGCGGCAGCTCGACGTACTCGACCAGGCTGCCGTCGGGCGACGTGCCCGAGAACACCAGGCCGGCGTCCGCGATCTGCTGCCGGTACGTGTTGTTGACCTCGTAGCGGTGACGGTGGCGCTCGGACGCCTCGGGCGCACCGTAGAGCGACTCGGCCAACGAGCCGGAGCTGAACGTCGCCGGGTACAGGCCGAGGCGCATGGTGCCGCCCAGGTCGCCGCCGGCGATGATGTCCACCTGCTCCGCCATGGTCGCGATGACCGGCGTCGAGGTCTCCGGGTCGAACTCGGTGCTCGACGCGTCGGTCAGGCCGGCCTCGTGGCGGGCGTACTCGATGACCATGCACTGCAGGCCGAGGCACAGGCCGAGCGTCGGGATGCCCTGCTCACGGGCGAAGCGCAGCGCGCCGAGCTTGCCCTCGATGCCGCGCACGCCGAACCCGCCGGGGATGCAGATGCCGTCGACGTCGCCGAGCTGCTTCGCAGCGCCCTCGGGCGTGGTGCAGTCGTCGGAGACGACCCACTTCAGCGTCACCTTCGCGTCGTGCGCGAAGCCGCCGGCACGGAGCGCCTCGGTGACCGACAGGTAGGCGTCCGGCAGGTCGATGTACTTGCCGACGAGGGCGATCGTGACGTCCTTCTTCGGCTCGTGCACGGCACGGAGCACCGGCGTCCACGCGGTCCAGTCGACCGGGCCGGCCTCGAGCTTGAGCGCGTCGACGATGACCTGGTCGAGGCCCTGGTTGTTCAGCAGCGTCGGCAGGTCGTAGATCGACGGGACGTCCACGGCGTTCACCACGGCGTCCTCGTCGACGTCGCACATCAGGGCGATCTTCTTCTTGTTCGAGTCCGACACCGGGCGGTCCGACCGCAGCACGAGGGCGTCGGGCTGGATGCCGATCGAGCGGAGCGCGGCGACCGAGTGCTGCGTCGGCTTCGTCTTCTGCTCACCCGAGGCGTTCATGAACGGCACGAGCGAAACGTGCACGAAGAACACGTTGTTGCGGCCGAGCTCGTGGCGCACCTGGCGCGCCGACTCGATGAACGGCTGCGACTCGATGTCGCCGACGGTGCCGCCGACCTCGGTGATGATGACGTCGGGCTGCGGGTCGTTCTCCGCCTGCTCGCGCATCCGACGCTTGATCTCGTCGGTGATGTGCGGGATGACCTGCACGGTGTCACCGAGGTACTCGCCACGACGCTCCTTGGCGATCACCGTCGAGTACACCTGGCCGGTCGTGACGTTCGCCGACTGCGCCAGGTTGATGTCGAGGAAACGCTCGTAGTGTCCGATGTCGAGGTCCGTCTCCGCACCGTCGTCGGTCACGAAGACCTCGCCGTGCTGGAACGGGTTCATGGTGCCCGGGTCCACGTTGAGGTACGGGTCGAGCTTCTGCATGACGACCTTGAGGCCGCGAGCCGTCAGGAGATTGCCGAGGCTGGCTGCCGTCAGGCCCTTGCCGAGAGACGAGACGACCCCGCCGGTCACGAAGATCTGCTTCGTCACCTTCGGGGTCGGGGTGTTTGCCTGGGTACCGCTGCTGAGAGTGTCCGCCACGGGATTCCATCGTACGTCAGAACTGCCGGGAGGCGCGACCTCGGTTCGCCGTGGGCGTTGCGCGGGGTGGGCGGCCGGGTCGTCGGGCCGTGCGCGCGTGGGCGCGCGTGCTTGCCTGCGTCCCTGCGTGCTTGCCTGCGTGCTTGACTGCGTGCTTGCCGTGCTTGCTTGCTTGCGGCCGCGTGGCAGGTCAGGCCGTCTGGCCGGCCACGTCGAGCAGTTCGCGGGCGTGCTCCACGCCGCTCGCGCTGTCGCCGAGCCCCGAGAGCAACCGCGCCATCTCCTGCAGGCGGTCCTCGCCCTCGAGCCGTCGCACGCTCGACGAGGTCACGGCGCCACTCGCGTCCTTCACCACGTTGAGGTGGTTGTTCGCGAAGGCCGCGACCTGCGCCAGGTGGGTGACGACGATGACCTGCGTGCGCTCGGCGAGCTTCGCCAGCCGACGGCCGATCTCGATCGCCGCGGCACCGCCCACGCCCGCGTCGACCTCGTCGAAGACGAACGTCGGCACGGTCGTGCTGCCGGCCATCACGACCTCGATCGCGAGCATCACGCGCGAGAGCTCGCCGCCCGATGCCCCCTTGCCGATCGGTCGGGGGTCCGTGCCGGAGTGCGGCTGCAGCAGGATCGACACCTGGTCGCGTCCGTGTCGTCGGTACTCCCCCGCGTCGGTGACCTCGACCACCAGGGTGGCGCCGGCCATCGCGAGTGTCTTCAGCTCGGTCGTGACGCGCTTCGCGAGGTCCGCTGCCGCCTTCGTGCGGGCAGCGGTCAACGCGGCCGCGGCCAACCCGAGTGCCTGTTCGTCCTGTTCGACGGACTGCTGGAGGGCGGCGATGCGGTCGTCGTCGCCGTCCAGCTCGAGCAGGCGGTCGCTCGCCCGCTGCCCGTAGTCGATGACGTCGTCGACGGTCTCGCCGTACTTGCGGGTGAGGCCGGCGAGCAGGGCGCGCCGTTCGTTGATGAGCTCGAGGTCGTGACCGGCCTCGGGCTCGAGCGAGCCGAGGTAGCTGGAGATGCTCGCCGAGGCCTCGGCCGCCTGGATGCCGAGCTCCGTGAGCTGTTCGAGCACGGGCTGCAGGGCGGCGTCGGAGTCGGCGACCCGCTCGACGGCGCGTCGGGCGGACTCGACCAGGCCGACGACGTCGGAGACGCCATCGAGGGACTCGCTGGACAGGGCCTCGTGCGCCAGGGCCGCGGACAGCCGGAGTTCCTCGAGGTTGCCGAGCCGGTCGGCGCGCTCGGCGAGCTCGACGTCCTCGCCGGGCTGCGGGTCGGCCGCTTCGATCTCGTCCGAGGCAGCGCGGATCCGGTCGGCTTCGGCCACCCGCTCGTCGCGGTCGCGCGTCAGTGTCTCGAGTTCGCCCGTGTGCTGCTGCCACGCGTCGTACGCGGCGACGTACCGGTTCAGGGCCTTCTCGAGGGCCGCCCCGCCGAAGCCGTCGAGCGCCGCACGCTGCGCGGTCGACGAGGTCAGTCGGATCTGGTCGGACTGGCCGTGCACCGTCACGAGCTGGTCCGCGAGTTCACCGAGCACGGCGACGGGAGCGCTGCGGCCCCCGACGGTCGCACGGCCGCGCCCCTCGGCCGAGACCGTGCGCGTGAGGATCAGTTCGCCGTCCTCCACCGCGCCGCCGGCGTCCTCGACGCGTTCGGCGACGGCAGCGTGCTCGGGGACGTTCCACCGGCCCTCGACCACGGCGCTCGAGGCACCACGGCGGACCGAACCGGCGTCCGCCCGAGCACCGAGCAACAGCCCGAGGGCCGTGACGATCATGGTCTTGCCGGCACCGGTCTCGCCCGTGACGACGGTGAACCCCGGACCGAGTTCGAGCGTGGTCTCGCCGATGACCCCGAGGTCACGGATCGCGATCTCCTCGATCATCGGTGGTGCTCCTCGCCTCGGCCGGTCACAGGTGGTCCTCGTCCTCGTCGGTCTGCGGCCCGCGCCACCCGGTGACCGGGAGCCGGAACTTCGCGACCAACCGGTCGGTGAACGGGGCGTCCTTGAGGCGCGCGACCCGCACGGGGTCCGGCGACCGTCGGACCTCGACGCGAGCGCCCGGCGGCAGGTCGTGCGTCCGGCGACCGTCGCACCACAGCACCCCGACACCGCTCGTGCGCCGCAGGACCTCGATCGCGAGCGTGCAGTCCGGGCCCACCACGATCGGGCGGGCGAACAGGGCGTGCGCGCTGAGCGGCACCATCAGCAGGGCGTCGACGTCGGGCCAGACGATGGGACCGCCGCCGGAGAACGAGTACGCCGTGGACCCGGTGGGGGTCGACACGACGACGCCGTCGCACCCGAACGAGGACAGCGGGCGTCCGTCGACCTCGGTCACCACTTCGAGCATGCGCTCGCGCGATGCCTTCTCGATGGTGGCCTCGTTGAGCGCCCAACTCGAGTAGACGATCTGGTTGCCGACGACCACGTCGACCTGCAGGGTGACGCGCTCCTCGACGTGGTACTCACCCGACAGAGCACGCTCGACGGTCTCGGCGAGGGCGTCCCGCTCGCTCTCCGCCAGGAAGCCCACGTGCCCGAGGTTCACGCCGACGATCGGTGCCCGCGTCTCGCGCACGAGTTCGGCCGCGCGCAGGATCGTGCCGTCGCCGCCGAGCACGATGACGATCTCGAGCTGGTCCGCCTGGACGTCGACGCCCAGGATGTCGACCTGCCCCACCGAGGCTTCGGCCCGCCGGATGTCGGCGTACTCGTCGAACGGCATCACCGGGATCAGACCGGCGGCGTGCAGGAGGTCGCAGACCTCGACCGCAGCGTCGATCGAGTCACGGCGACCCGTGTGGGAGACGAGCAGGATGTGCCGGTCGTCGCTCATGCGGTCCCCTCTGTGAGTTCGGTTGCTCGGACTCTCCATTCTGTCGGATTGCCACCGACACCACGCTGGAAGCGCGCGAGGTACTCGTGGTTCCCGTGCGTCCCGATGATGGGCGACGCCGCGAGCCCGGTGGTCCCGAAGCCCAGGTCCCACGCGGCCCACAGGACGTTCATCAGGGCGTCGTCGCGGAGCGCCGGATCGTGCACGATGCCCTCGCGCACCCCACCGCGACCGACCTCGAACTGCGGCTTCACCAACAGGACGAAGTCGTCGGCGGGGACGGCCTCGGCCAGGGCGGGCAGCACGAGCCGGAGCGAGATGAAGGACAGGTCGCCGACCACCAGGGTCGTCTCGGCTGCGGCGCCGTCGAGCGCGAGGTAGTCCGACCGGGTCAGGCTGCGGGCGTTGGTGCCCTCGACCACGGCGACACGTTCGTCGACGGCGATCGTCGGGTGCAGTTGCCCGTGCCCGACGTCGAGCGCGATGACCCGGCGAGCACCACGGGCCAGGAGCACCTGCGTGAAGCCACCCGTGCTCGCACCGACGTCGAGCACCACACGGCCGGACGGGTCGACGCCGAACGCATCGAGCGCTCCGATCAGCTTCTGGGCAGCGCGGGAGACCCACTCGTCGGCCGCGTCGACCACGATGTCGGCAGCCGGCGAGGTCGGGGTGGAGGGCTTCACGACAGGACGACCGTCCACCGTCACCCGGCCGTCCTGGATGAGCTTGGTGGCAGCGGTGCGCGAGCGCGCGAGGCCACGTGTCGCGAGCAGGGCATCGAGGCGGACCGGGGTCGCGTCGGGCACGGCTCCGTCCGGTTCAGGCACTCGCGGTGCCGCCGCTCTCGAGCCGCGTGCGCAGCTCGTCGTGGAGTGCCGAGAACGCGTCTGCACGTTCGACGAGCGGCAGGGTCTCGGCCGCCGAGGTGCGCACGGCGAACTCGTCCTGCGGTTCCAGGTCGGCGGACGGCTGCTCGGGGTTCGGCACGTCCGACACGCTACTCGCCGCCGTACAGCTGCGGGTCCACGTCGAGGCCGTAGATGGCCAGACCGGACTCCCAGATCAGCGCTGCGCCGGCGCGGAGTCGATCGATGTCGCTGCCGGCGTCGAGCACCCGCACCACGTGTCCCCGCATCGCCACGGTGGCGCTGCCGACGGTGACGTACCGCGTGCCGTCGTCGTCCTGCCGCCGGACGATCACCGGGTAGGGCTCGGACAGACCACGGAGGTCCTCGAGCACGAACACCGGACGTGAACGCTGATCGGCCGCGAGCACCTGCTTCGCCTGGTCGATGCCCGTGAGCACGAGGACGCTCGGGATCCCGACGTCGTTCGCCCCCTTGATGTCGGTGTCGAGACGGTCGCCGATGAACAGTGTCTTCCCACCGCCGAACCGCTCGACCGCGGCGTCGAAGATCGGGCGCTCCGGCTTGCCGGCGACCACGGGCATCCGCCCCACGGCCTGGTGGACCGCGGACACGAGCGTGCCGTTGCCGGGGGCGATGCCGCGCTCGACCGGGATCGACCAGTCCATGTTCGTGGCGACCCACGGGATCGCCGGGTCGGCCAACGCGAACGACGCCTCGGCCAGTTCCTTCCACCCGAGGTCCGGGGAGAAGCCCTGGATGACCGCGGCCGGGGAGTCCTCGGCACTGGTCGTCACCGTGAAGCCGGCGGCCTCGACGATGCTCGACAGTCCCAGCCCACCGGTGACGAGCACCGTCGCGCCGGCGGGCACCAGCGTCGACAGGAGCTGCACGCCCGCCTGCGACGACGTGACGACGTCGTCCTCGGACACCTCGAGCCCGTAGCGCTCGAGGTGCTCGGCGACGTCGATCGTTCGTCGGGACGCGTTGTTGGTGATGTACCCGACCCGTGCGGTCAGCGATGCCCGTGTGAGCGCCTCGACCGCGTGCGGGATGGCGTTGCGCCCCCGGTAGACGACGCCGTCGAGGTCCGTGAGCACCACGTCGACGCCGTCGGTCGGCGCGGTCGGGACGTCAGTCGGCTGCGGAGCCGTCGACGTCGCGGGGGTTGTCGTCGTCGAGCTCGCCGGGCTCGTCGGCGTCGCCGGGTTCGCCGACGACGTCGGGCTCGGCGAGGGCTGGCTCGTCGTCGTCGAGGTCGGCGTCGTCGTCGTCGTCGAGCTGGTCGGTGTCGTCGAGCTCGCCGGCGTCTCCGTGTTCTTCGACTTCGAGCGTTTCCTCGACCACATCAACTGTCTCCCAAGCGTTCTCGTCGGCGGCTTCGGCGAGAGCCGTTGCCGCACGGTCGACACGGGCCCACCACTCGTCGGCCTCGTCCTGGCGGCCGAGCTCTTCGAGCGTGGCCGCGTAAGCACTGTAGAGCGCCGGTGACCACGTGTAGGCCGTGGACGGGTCCAGCTGTGGAATCTCCAGCTCGCCCAGGGCAGCTGTGGGGTTCCCGAGGTCGATGCGTGCGCCGGACATCGCGATCGCGAGTTCGACCTGCACCGCGGTGTCGAGCGCGGCACGCTCCACCGAACGACCGAGTTCGAGCGCACGCTCGGGGCGGCCGAGGCCTCGTTCGCAGTCCACCATCATCGGGAGCTGGTCGTTGCGGCCGGAGATGCGCCGGTAGGTGCGGAGCTCGCGCAGCGCGGTCGCGAAGTCCCCCAGGCGGTACGCCGTGATCGCAGCGGTCTCGCGGACGACACCGACGCGACCGGCACGGCGGGCGGCGCTCAGGGCGTGCTCGTTCGCCAGAGCGGGGTCCTCGTCGACGAACAGCGCCGCGGCCACGAGGTGCCGGGCGACCCAGTCGGCGTTGTCCTTGCTGAGCGTCTTCAGCTCCATGCGCGCTGCGGGGTCGAGGTCGCGCGCATCGATCTCGTCGGGGATGTCCGGGTCGTCGTGGCGCGGGCGGATCGACTTCGTGCCGTACGGGTCGCGGTCTTCCCAGTCGTCGCGGGCTGCCTCGCCGAACCGTGCGCCGGCGTGACGCGTCCCGTCGCCGAAGCGGCGTCGGTCGTCGCCACCGTCCTGACGCGGGCGGTCGCCACCGCGGGCCGGACGGTCCGAAGCACCCCGGAAGGACGGACGATCGCCGTCACGACGCGGACGGTCGGCGTCGCGGGCCGGACGGTCGGAACCACCGCGGTACGCGGGACGGTCGGAACCACCGCGGTACGCGGGACGGTCGCCGTCACGACGCGGACGGTCCGATGAGCCGCCACGGTACGACGGACGGTCGCCATCACGAGCCGGGCGGTCAGAACCACCGCGGTACGGGCGGTCTCCACCGCGGTCGGGACGGTCGGAACCACCGCGGTACGCGGGACGGTCGCCATCACGACGCGGGCGATTCGAGCCGCCCTGGTACGGGCGGTCACCATCACGACGCGGACGATCCGAACCACCGCGGTGAGCAGGACGATCGCCGTCGCGGGCGGGACGGTCCGAGCCACCGCGGTAGGCCGGCCGGTCGCCATCGCGGGCGGGACGGTCGGGACGGTCCGACCCACCGCGGTACGCGGGACGGTCGCCATCACGACGCGGACGATCCGAACCACCCTGGTAGGGGCGGTCCCCATCACGACGCGGACGATCCGAACCACCACGGTAGGCGGGACGGTCACCATCACGCGCGGGGCGGTCCGACCGGAACGGACGGTCCCCGTCGCGGCGCGGACGCTCAGCACCGCGGGGGCCGTCGCCGCGCGGCGGACGGCCGGAGTCGCCGCGATCGCTCCGCCACGACGGACGATCATCACGGTCTCCGGAGCGGAACGGACGGTCGCCACCGCTCCGCGGCGCACTGTCGCGACGTGCAGCGCCGTCGCGGAACGGACGGTCGGAGCGCTCAGGACGGTCACGACGGTCATCCTCACGGCGTTCGAAGTCACGCGGACCGGACGACCAACGGCCTCCGCTCGCAGCGTCTCCGCGCGGACCTCCGTCGCGTCGAGGGGCTCGGTCGTCCCGTCGGGGTCGGTCTCCCCGGTCGCCGTCGTTCCGCCGCTCGTCGTCGTTCGCCACCGTTGCTCCTCATCGCGTGCCCGAGCCGAAGGCCGGGCGTTCGTCCGCTGTGTCGTTGTGTTGGGTGCCGCGTCGGTCGGACCGACGTTCGAGCTCCAGTCCATCACGAACCGGAGCCGACGTCGAGCGACGAGCGACGAGCGGCAAACAGAAATGGCCACCGGCCACCACCGTGAACGAGGGTCTCCCCTGCGATTTCACGATGGAGGGCCGATGGCCACATCTTCTTACGTTAAGTCCGGCGGCGTCCTACTCTCCCACAAGGTCCCCCTTGCAGTACCATCGGCGCTGAGAGGCTTAGCTTCCGGGTTCGGAATGTGACC